>CANJWH010000066.1 GCA_947478465.1 Bacteroidota bacterium | reverse complement strand
ATTGTAGCACAACCCAACACCATCACCGGTTCAATAGGAGTTTTTGGTTTGCTTATGAACCTGAAAAATCTGATGAACAACAAACTGGGAATTACAGTTGACACTGTTAAAACCAATCACTATGCTGATTTGGGCTCAGCTTTCCGTCCTTTAACACAGGCAGAGCGTGATATTATCCAAAATAGCGTGAATGAAATCTATGACGCATTTATTACCAAAGTTGCTGACGGACGCGATATGAAAAAAGCAGATATCGATTCAATCGGTCAGGGGCGTGTTTGGAGTGGTGCTGATGCCAAAGGTTTAGGTCTTGTTGATGTTTTGGGCGGTATGGAAGATGCTATTGAAATTGCTGCCGGAATGGCAAAACTCGACCACTACCGTGTAGCTGAATATCCTGAGCAAAAAGAGCCTTTCAAAGCATTTATGGAAGAGTTGCAAGGCCAAGGCGAAGATGTGATGCTGAAAAAATCATTAGGCGAGAACTACCGCTTTTACAAAACACTGGATGATATGCGCAAGATGGAAGGCATTCAGGCGCGTATGCCGTTTGATATATATATCGAGTAACTTTTAGTCCGTGGTCAATAGACCATAGACGACAGTAAAACAGCCCTCTTACCAAATGCAAGGGGGCTGTTTAGTTTATGGGAAAATGTCCGAAGCAATTCAAAAGCTCTGCTATAGGCATAGAATGATTGCGGAAGTGATTTCAGAGCTCTGCGATGTGTCAGCAGAATTTCTAAATCATGTTCCACTTATATTAAAGGCGGTTTAATTTTGCTTTATCACGTTTCGAACAACCTGTTGTCCCCCCTGCGAAAGCGTGAGGAAATAAATATCAGACTTGTAGTTAAATTAATAAACCTCCTCGTGAGAGCCAATATCAATTAGTAGCACCTCGTTTTTGTCTTTAAGGAATTTAAAAACCACACGGCAATCCGTGTCAACACTTAAGGCCCATAATCCGGCAAGTTTTCCGGTTAGCTTATGTGTTTTAAGACGGGTATCAAATGGATTTTCGCAAAACGTTTCCATACTGTCCCAAAATAGTTGTTTTAATTGGGTGTTCGGGCTAACTCTTTTCTTGTACGCACGCTTAAACGAAGCATCCCAAACTAACTTAATCATTTTCCAAATCTTTGTAAAGATCTTTCAAATTACCTTTTTTTACTTTCCCCTTTTTTAGATTTTGGCTGGCTTTGTTTGCTTTTGAAAGCAATGCTTCACGGGCAGCTTCGGCATAAACCTTTTTTATGATTTCAACTGCATATTCCTTTTCGTCCAACAACAAGGAGTTAAAGTTTTCTATTACGGTGTTGATATTAGCTGCTTTCATTCGTTTGAAAATTAGTTCTGCAAAGATAAATATTTTATTGCTTTATCACCTTGCTTACAACCTGCTGCCCGACCTCCGAAAGCGTGAGGAAATAAATACCGCTGCTGATGGCACTTATATCTAAGGCAAAGGCAGTCTCGCCTGAGGCGAGACCGCTTAATAAGGTTTTGCCGGTTATGTCGCTTAGGTGGTAGAGGCCGGATGCGTTTTGTATGGTTAGGGTTGAAGTGGTGGGGTTGGGGTAGAGGGTTATTGAAGAATTACTTGTTTGGTCATCGATTCCTATTGTGCAATTTTCACTAAAACTTGCCATAGCATCTATATTATTATTTGCAAAAGTCCAGTTTGCAGTTGACCAAGCGGCATTATCCACCTGTATACAAGTTAGATTGGGATTATTTGCAGCGTGAAAATCTAAGTTGGTATTATTCCCATTTTGCACATTCAATATTGTAAGTTGATTTGTGTGACAATACAAAGTGGCAAACCAATAATTTGCAGTGAGATTTAAATCTGTTAATTGATTGCCAGAGCACACCAAAGATTCAAGAATCGTATTAACAGAAACATCTAAATTTGTCAATTGATTATAATCACATGCCAGGTAAGTAAGAGCAGTATTGTTTGATACGTTCAAGGTTGATAATAGATTCTCTCCACAGCTTATAGCCCTAAGGGCAGTGTTTAAAGAAACATTAAGATTTGTTAGTTGATTCCTTTCACAACTAAGTCCTATAAGTGATAAATTACTGTTAATATCTAAACTTGCGAGTTGATTATCGCTACAAATTAAATTAGTTAAGGCCGTATTTGCAGTGACATTCAAACTCGTAAATAAGTTGAAACGGCAGTCTAAATAGGGAAGCCCAGTAAATGTTTCTATTCCTGTTAAATCAGAAATGTTCAAATAGCTTACATCCATAAAGCCAGAATATGCAGCAGCTTCAGAAACTTGTATTTCGTTATCGTTGTTAGTATTGATTTCTAAATTATTTAGCAGATAGTTTTTGAAATTGACATCTGGTATATTGACAATTTGTGCCCATACAGTGAGCGTAAAACCTGAAAAACAAACCAATAAACCAATCTTTCGCATCCCCAAACTTACCAATTCTTTCCCAAGTAGGGAATATTGTCAGTGGACTATCGACCCTTCTTCTGTTAAAAACTCTGTTGAAAACCTTACCACTTCCAAACCAAAAAGGGGGTTAAGTGTTTTATTTTTACACACCTTTCTGAAAAGCGCAACAGTATAGGAATAAATAAGAAATTTGTGCCCGAATAGAGTTTCACCGCAGAGGCGCAAAGGCGCAGAGAAAAGGGAATATAAACTTTGCGTCTCAGCGCCTCTGCGGTGAACAAACAACTAAAACAGCTCAGCGCCTCAGCGTCTCAGCGGTGAAAAAAATAAAACATGGCAGACACATATAACGATGATAGTATAAGGTCGCTCGACTGGAAAGAACACATCCGCCTGCGTCCCGGTATGTATATCGGCAAGTTGGGCGATGGCTCATCGCAGGATGACGGAATTTATATCCTTATAAAAGAGGTAATTGACAATGCTATTGACGAGTATGTAATGGGCAACGGCAAGGTGATTGAAATTACCCTGAAAGATAAACAACTGAAAATTCGCGACTATGGTCGTGGAATTCCGCTTGGTAAAGTATTGGACTGCGTTTCAAAAATAAACACGGGAGCTAAATACGATTCCATTGCCTTCAAGAAATCAGTTGGTCTCAATGGCGTTGGAACCAAGGCGGTGAATGCACTTTCCAGTTATTTTTATGTGCAGAGCATTCGCGATGAAAAAACAAAAATCGCTGAGTTTGCAAAAGGCGAATTGGTAAAAGAAAGTAAAGTTGAAGCCAGTGATTTGCGAAAAGGCACGCTGGTAAAGTTTGAGCCCGATGCTTCTATTTTCGGTAACTATCATTTCCTGAACGAATATATTGAACGCCTGCTCTGGAACTATGTTTTCCTTAATCCGGGATTGAGCATTTATTTCAACGGAGTTAAATACTATTCCGAAAATGGTTTGCGCGATTTGCTCGAGAAAAATATCAGCGAAGAAATTCTTTATCCAATCATCCACCTGAAAGGTAACGATATTGAAGTGGCAATGACGCACGGCAATTCGTATGGCGAGGAATATTATTCGTTTGTGAATGGTGCGCATACCACACAAGGCGGAACCCACCAAGGGGCTTTCCGTGAGGCGGTGGTAAAAACCATTCGTGAGTTTTATAAAAAAGATTTTGAGGCGGTGGATGTACGCTCATCACTGATTGCTGCGGTGAGTGTGAAAGTGATCGAGCCGGTGTTTGAGTCGCAGACCAAAACAAAGCTTGGTTCACAGGAAGTAGCACCCGGAGGCGAATCCATGAAATCATTTATTGGTGATTTCCTAAAAAAAGAATTAGACAACTTCCTGCATAAAAATCCGGAAACGGCTGAAGCATTGCTGCGCAAGATTATGCAAAGCGAGCGTGAGCGTAAAGACATGGCAGGCATTAAAAAACTTGCGCGTGAACGTGCTAAGAAAGCCAGTCTTCACAACAAAAAACTTCGCGACTGCCGCAGTCACTATACCGATGAAAAAGCAGAAGCACGTTTGGAAACAACTTTGTTTATTACCGAGGGAGACTCTGCAAGTGGTTCTATTACCAAGTCAAGGAATGTGAACACACAAGCGGTCTTCAGCCTGAAGGGAAAACCGCTGAACTGCTATGGTCTGACCAAAAAGATTGTTTACGAGAACGAAGAATTCAACCTGCTGCAAAGCGCTCTTGATATCGAAGAAGGAATAGAAACCTTGCGCTATAACAACATTGTAATCGCAACCGATGCCGATGTGGATGGTATGCACATTCGTCTTTTGCTCATCACCTTCTTTCTGCAATTCTTCCCTGATTTAATTAAGAACGGACACCTGTATATTTTGCAGACACCGCTCTTCCGAGTCCGCAACAAGAAAGAAACAATCTACTGCTATTCAGAACAGGAGCGCAGAGATGCGATGTCCAAACTGGGTGGCAAACCGGAGATAACCCGCTTCAAAGGATTAGGAGAAATTTCGCCTGATGAGTTCAAACATTTTATCGGGAAAGATATTCGCCTTGATCCGATTATTTTGCGGAAAGAAACAAGCATTCACAACCTGCTTGAGTTTTACATGGGCAAAAACACACAAGACCGTCAGAACTTTATTATTGAAAACCTGAAGGTTGAAAAAGACCTGGTGGAAGAAGATGCAGTTGCATAGAGCGTCACCCTGAACTTGGTTCAGGGTATAAAAGATGCTGAAACAAGTTCAGCATGACGAATGAAGTTGACGAATAAAAAAGAATAATTGAAAAATGAAAGTTGACGATATAGATAACACAGAAAATTCCGGTGAGTTAGATCCGGAATCACAGGGAACAGATGGTGCTGCTCACAACGTTATACAGTTGTCGGGCATGTATCAGAACTGGTTCCTTGATTACGCATCGTATGTAATTCTGGAACGTGCTGTTCCTGCCATTGAAGACGGATTGAAACCTGTGCAGCGCAGAATTCTGCATGCCATGTGGGAAATGGATGACGGTCGCTACAACAAAGTGGCGAACATCATCGGGCATACTATGAAATACCATCCTCATGGTGATGCATCTATTGGTGATGCGCTTGTTGGATTGGGACAAAAAGAATTATTGATTGACCAGCAGGGAAACTGGGGGAATATCCTGACAGGTGACTCTGCTGCTGCCCCACGTTATATTGAAGCACGTCCTTCCAAATTCGCGCTCGAAGTAGCATTCAATCCTAAAACTACTGTTTGGCAAAGCTCTTACGATGGAAGAAATAAAGAGCCTGTTACGCTTCCGATGAAGTTTCCATTGTTGCTTGCACAAGGGGTTGAAGGTATTGCTGTTGGACTTGCCACTAAAGTATTACCTCATAATTTCAATGAACTTATAGAGGGCTCTATCGCTGTATTGCGTGGAAGAAGACCAATTGTATTGCCTGATTTTATTACAGGCGGAATGGCAGACTTCTCCAACTACAATGATGGACTTCGTGGAGGTAGAATCCGCATCCGTGCGAAGATTTCGCAGTTGGATAAAAAGACCTTGGTGATAAGCGAAATTCCTTTTTCAACTACTACCACTTCGCTGATTGATTCCATTGTTAATGCAAACGAAAAAGGAAAAATAAAAATACGGAAAGTAGAAGACAACACCGCAGAAAATGTGGAAGTTGTTATTCACCTTGCCGTTGGTATTTCGCCCGACAAAACCATTGACGCACTTTATGCATTTACCGATTGCGAGATTTCAATTTCTCCGAATGCCTGCGTAATTGATACTGATAAACCCAACTTCATTGGCGTAACCGATATTCTGAAAATATCCACGCACCGTACATTGGAATTGCTGAAACGTGAGTTGGAAATCAGACTCTCTGAATTGCAGGAGCAATGGCATTTTTCTTCTCTGGAAAAGATTTTTATCAAAGAGGAAATGTATATTGATTTCAAAAAGTACGACAACAAAGAAGACCTCTTTAAATACCTCTATGCGACTTTCAAACCGTTCCGCAAAAAATTAGTCCGCGATATTACCGATGAAGATTTGCTGAAGCTCACACAAATTCCTATGATTCGCATCACGCGCTTCGACAGTTTCAAAGCGGATGAGAAGATGAAGGAGTTAGAAAATGGAATTGCAGAAGTAAAAACACATCTTGATAATCTGATTGATTACGCAGTTGAATATTTCAAAAATCTGAAGAAAAAATTCGGAGAAGGAAGAGACCGCAAAACAGAAATCAAATCATTCGAGAACATTGTTGCAACTCGCGTTGCCGTTGCAAATGAAAAGCTCTACGTAAACCGTCTGGAAGGTTTTGCCGGTTACGGAATGAAGAAGGACGAGTTTGTTTCTGACTGTTCGGATATTGATGACATTATTGTATTCCGCAAAGACGGAACAATGACGGTGAGCAAAGTGCAGGACAAAGCATTTGTTGGAAAGGATATGCTGCACATCAGCGTGTTCAAGAAAAATGATGAGCGCACTGTTTATAACATGATTTACCGTGACGGACCGCGCGGCAATATTATGATCAAACGCTTTGCAGTTACAGGTGTTACCCGCGATAAAATTTATGATTTAACTAAAGGAACAAAAGATTCGGAAGTACTTTATTTTACAGCTAATCCAAATGGAGAAGCTGAAGTTGTAACCATCTTCCATCGCCCTGTTCCGCATCTGAAGAAATTACAGTTCGACTTTAATTTTGCTGAACTTGCAATTAAAGGAAGAAGTTCACAAGGGAATATTTTAACACGTAATCCCGTACGTAAAGTTGTTCAGAAAGAGCAAGGAGTTTCTACTCTGGATGCACGTTCCATCTGGTTTGACGATACAGTTCAAAGATTAAATGCAGAAGAGCGTGGACAATTTATAGGCAAGTTTAAAGGCGATGATAAAATTCTGACCGTAATGCAAAGCGGTGAGTATAAATTGCATTCATTCGACTTGTCAACACATTTTGATGAAGACATGATTCTGATTGAAAAGTGGAATCCTAAAAAGCCGCTTACTGCTGTTTATTTTGATGGCGAAAAAGAGCAATACAACGTGAAACGCTTTTTGGTTGAGCCTTCAGGAAATAAAGTGAAGTTTATTTCTGAGCACGAAAAATCAAGAATGGAAGTTGTTTCATCAGACTGGTTGCCGCAGATTGAAGTAAAATTCTACAAGAATAAAGGTGAAGATATTGACCCTGAAAAAATTAATCTTTCTGAATTTATTGCAGTAAAAGGTTTGAAGGCAATTGGTAACAGGCTATCTGCTTATAAGGTAAAAAGCGTTGATTTACTCGAGCCGCTGCCTTATGAAGAGCCGGTAGTTGAAGAGACAACAGAGGTTGATTTGACAGGTGATTCTTTAGCACTTGAAATTCCGGTTGATGAAGAAGATGTAGAACCGGTAAGCAAAGAAGAAATTCAGCGTTTGCAGGCTGCAGTTAAAAAGGAAAAACCAAGCGAAAAGAAAAAACCGGGTGGCAAATCTTCAGAGCAGCAACAGTTGGGTTTGGAGTTGGAGTAGCTCGATTTTGTGTATATTTGTTTATTGACTTTTCATCATGAAGAAAACCATGAAAATGGATAAAACTGTTTTTAAAATTATCCGCACAGCGGATGATTTGCATGAAACAGATAACTGGCTGGAACGTCCTGTTGTAGAACGTATGGAAGCTATTGAAATATTACGTCAGCAGTTTATTGAGTTGAACCATCTTTCTCAACAGATGGACAAAACAGTTTATGAAATAGTTAAGGGGAAAGCTGCGTAATGTTTTCAAGTGATTTTTTAGATTTTATTAAACTCCTCAACAAACATAGTGTAGAGTACATGATTGTTGGTGGCTATGCCGTTGGGTTTTATGGTTATCCGAGATATACTGGCGACATGGATATTTGGATAAATACTTCTGAAGATAATGCCGGTAAAATGATGATAGTAATGAAAGAGTTCAGGGTTATTATTCCGGGTTTAACCAAAGAAGACTTTATGAGAGATGCTGACTTATCTGGTGTTAATTTTGGAAGAGAACCATTGAGGATTGATATTTTAAGTTCTATTGATGGTGTGAAATTTTATGAATGTTACCCTAATAAACAGGTTGCAGATTTTGAAGGTGTTTCAATGAATTATATCAGTTATAGCGATTTAAAAAAGAATAAACTGAGCACCGGAAGAGGGAAAGATAGGGTGGATGTTGAGGAGATTGAGAAGAAGTTGAAAAAGAAGAAATGAAAATGCCTGTTGTTAAAGATATTGAGCTCCTCAGCCCCAAAGAATATATCATCATTAAAGGTGCGCGGGTTCATAATCTTAAAAACATAAGTCTTGCTATTCCTCACAAGAAACTTGTTGTTATAACAGGGCTTTCCGGTTCAGGAAAATCCTCATTAGCCTTTGATACGCTTTATGCCGAAGGACAGCGCAGATATGTAGAAAGCTTATCTGCTTATGCGCGCCAGTTTCTTGGAAAGATTGATAAACCCGAAGTGGATTATATCAAAGGCATTGCACCTGCTATTGCCATTGAACAAAAGGTGAATACGGTAAATCCGCGCTCAACCGTTGGGACAAGCACTGAGATTTATGATTACATCAAATTGCTTTTTGCACGGATTGGCAAAACCTATTCACCTGTTTCAGGAAAAATAGTGAAGCGTGAAACTACAACAGATGTGGTCGATTATGTGCTCTCACTTCCGGCAGAAACGAAGGTAATGTTGCTTGCACCTGTTAAGGTAAAAGATAAAAAGAAATTTAAAGAGCAGGTTGAAACGCTTATTCGCCAAGGTTTTACTAGAGTAAAAGCAGGAGAAGAAATTGTAAGACTTGAAGAATATGCGAACACCAAAACTATTCCTGTAACAATCAACTTATTGATTGACCGCTTTGCTGTAAACGCAAGTGATGAAGAACTTTCAAGTCGCATTGCCGATTCCGTTGAGACTGCTTTTTTTGAAGGCGGAGGTGAATGTGTTATTGAACAATTGAATGAAGGAAAGAAATCAACTCTGCGAACTTTTACCAATCGTTTTGAAGCAGACGGAATTGTTTTTGAAGAACCTTCTGTAAATCTTTTTGCCTTCAATAATCCTTACGGTGCCTGCAAAAAATGCGAAGGCTTCGGAAGTATTATCGGCATTGATGAGGATCTGGTTGTGCCTGATAAAAGTAAATCTGTATTTGATGAAGCCATTGTTTGCTGGCGTGGCGAGAGCATGAGCGAATGGAAAGATTATTTTATCAAGGCTGCCTATAAATTTAATTTCCCGATTCATAAACCGTATTTTGAATTGACTGAAGAACAGAAAGATTTGTTGTGGAACGGAAACAAAGAACTGGAAGGGATTTACGCTTTCTTCCGTTATTTGGAATCCAAGAGTTATAAAATACAATACCGTGTTATGTTATCGCGTTACAGGGGCAGAACGCTTTGTCCTGATTGCAAAGGAACTCGCCTGCGCAAGGATGCCAACTATGTGAAGATAGGAGGGAAATCAGTAAGCGAACTGATGCTGATGCCCGTGAATGAATTGCTTCCTTTCTTCTCTGAATTGAAGCTGAACGAACACGATACAATTGTTGCAAAACGTTTGATGAAAGAGATTGTTTCCCGTTTGCAATTTCTGGAAGATGTTGGTTTGGGCTACTTAACACTTAACAGACTTTCATCTACACTTTCAGGTGGAGAGTCTCAGCGTATAAATCTTGCATCATCGCTGGGAAGCAGTCTGGTTGGTTCTATGTATATTCTTGATGAGCCCAGCATTGGCCTGCATCCGCGCGATACAGAAAGACTGATTAAAATTTTAAAATCATTGCGTGATATTGGTAACACAGTGATTGTTGTAGAGCATGACGAAGAAATAATGCGGGCTTCTGATCTGCTGATTGATATCGGGCCCGAAGCAGGAACAGGAGGTGGGAATGTTGTCTTTATTGGCGACCACAAAGACATTGTGAAAGAAGAAAAAAGCATTACTGCACGTTACCTGAATGGTAAAGAAAAAATAGAATTGCCTGTAAAACGCAGAACTTCTAAGTCGGTGATTACTTTAAAAGGTGTGCGTGAAAATAATCTGAAGAACATTGATGTATCATTTCCTTTAAATACACTTTGTGTTATTACGGGTGTTAGCGGTTCAGGTAAAAGTTCATTGCTTCGCAGTGTGTTATATCCTGCGTTGAAAAAAATATTTGCAGGAGTTTCGGGCAAAGCCGGGCAGTTTGATAAACTGGAAGGTGATGTAAGTCGTTTGAAAGCTGTTGAATTCATTGACCAGAATCCTATTGGACGTTCTTCGCGCAGTAATCCTGTAACGTATATCAAAGCGTATGATGATATAAGAACTTTATACAGTAATCAGCAACTGGCAAAGTTCAGAGGATACGGACCGGGATTTTTCTCCTTTAATGTGGCCGGTGGCAGGTGTGATGTTTGTGAAGGTGAAGGTGAGGTGCTGATTGAAATGCAGTTTATGGCCGATATTCATTTGCCATGCGACAACTGCAACGGCAAACGATTTAAACAGGATATTTTAGAAATCACTTTCAAGGAAAAAAACATTGCCGATATTCTGGATATGACTGTGGATGAAGCGGTGGATTTTTTTGATAAAAATGATGCACGCATTGCTGCTCAACTGCGCCCTTTGTTAGATGTAGGTTTGGGTTATGTAAAGCTGGGACAAAGCAGCAGCACATTGAGTGGGGGAGAAGCACAACGCATAAAACTGGCTTCTTTTATTGGTAAAGGTGTAAAGGCAGAAAAAACCTTATTTATTTTTGATGAACCCACAACAGGACTGCATTTTCACGACATCAAAAAATTATTGAAAGCATTTGAAATGCTGCTGCAAAACGGCCACTCACTTGTAATTATTGAGCACAACCCCGATGTAATTAAATGTGCCGATTATGTAATTGACCTTGGACCCGAGGGTGGAAAACAAGGAGGAAACCTTGTATTTGCAGGCACACCCGAAGAACTGGTTAAATGCAAAGGTTCTTACACCGGACAGGCGTTAAAAGGGAAAATATAATTTATGTAGGTACATGCCATGGCATATACCTACAGTTTTTTTGCCAGCGTAAATTTCTGCTTAAACGATTGAACCTGATACCATGGACCTTTTGCTCCGGTATTTGTTTGGTAATTCATGCCGCTCATTGCTCTGCCGCCCATTACTCCTGCTGCGCCCATAGGGGCTTGTGTATTTGCACCTGATGAATGTGGTTTTTCCATAGCGCTTATTTCTACCTGCATGGTAATTTCATTTGCCAGATCGGCTGCGGAATAAGTGCTGCCATAAATTTCTGTAAATGGAATTGCCACTTCATAAATCATATTGTTATTTTCATTCCAGTTGATGGCAGTTTTTATGGATGAACTGTCGTTTACAGGAAGCATTCCGTTATGCAACGCAAAACCTTCTGCAACCATCATAATGTTTTGCATACGGAAATTGTTTTGCAGTATCACCATGTTAGGCTCGTGTCCAGGCCCTGCCTCTTCATCGCCTGAGTGGGGAAGCGGGTAGGTGATTGTAGCCTTGCGTTTTACCTTCTTTACAGCCAGCGTTACTTTCATTCCGCAACGGAATAGTTTAGCCTGAACTTTTTCATCAGGGTTTTGAAATACAAGATAAAGCGTAGTGCTGTCATTGGCAATGCCAAACATCAAACGGGTTTTTACATCAAAGAAGTTTAGCGGATTTGCCCATTCATTGGCAATGCCGTCAACTTTTACTTTTTCTGTTGGCCAGCGGGCTGAAGAAACAAGGCTTTGAGAAAATAAATTTGCACCCGCAAGCAAAAGAATTAGAATGAGTTTTATCTTCAACATTTTATTTGAATTGTGTAACAAAGGTAATGGCAACAATCAATAAGTGTTTAAAAATAATACCGGCCGGGGTTGTTCTCCTGTTTTTTTATGCAGCACAACTGCAGGCACATCAAGAGCCTGTTCGTATTCAGGGTGAGGCGCAGGGTACAACCTATCACATTACTTACTTTGATAAAAAGAACAGAAACTATCAACCGGAGATAGAAAAGATACTTGCTGATTTTGATAAATCGGTTTCAACGTATTTGCCAACTTCCATTATTTCACGCATCAACGCTAATGAGAAAAAGGTAAAGGTTGATAGCTATTTTATCACGTGTTTTAACAAAGCAAAAGAGGTTTGGAAAAATACTGACGGTGCTTTTGATCCAACTGTTTATGCGCTGGTAAATGCCTGGGGCTTTGGTCCGGGTGCAAAACAAAAAATAGAAAAGACTTTAATAGATAGTATTCTTCAGTTTACAGGATTTGACCTGATTGAACTGAAAGGGAAATATGTTGTTAAAAAAGACCCGCGCGTTTCGCTTGACTTTAATGCCTTTGCGCAGGGTTACTCGGTAGATGTGGTTTCGGGGTTTTTAAATTCAAAAGGTGTTACCGCTTACATTGTTGAAATAGGAGGGGAGGTGTATGCAAAAGGCCGAAAACCCAATGGTGATAACTGGACAACCGGCATTGAAAAGCCTGTTGACAACAGTGATGCAAAAAATCCGCTGAAGGCTATTGTTAAGCTGGAAGATATGGCCGTTGCCACTTCGGGTAATTACCGCAAGTTTATTATTGAAAACGGAATAAAATATGCGCATCACATTGACCCTAAAACGGGTTATCCTGCAAAAAATAATCTGCTCAGTGCTTCGGTGTTTGGAAAAGAATGCATTACGTCTGATGCCAACGCAACGGGTATTCTGGTAATGGGGCTTGACAAAGCTAAAGTGTTTTTAGCGCAGTATCCTGAGCTGCTGGTGTATCTCATTTATTCAGATGAGAAGGGAAATTATCAGGTGTTTGAAAGCCCCGGATTAAGTGCTGTTATTTCAGAAAAGGAATAATGCCCGTCATCCGATAGCTATCGGATGCGAGCGATAGCGAAGCAATCTCATAGTTTAAAAAGATTTTTGCCTTTGGCAAAGAGAACGCTTCGCTTAGTTGCTTCGGGTGAAGAACCCTCGCAATGACGTGATGTTACTTTGTAAGTATCACCTCGTGTTTGGTGGATTTATCACCATCAAAAATATAGATGAAATAAATACCGTTTGCATTGGCAGAAAGGTTAATGGTTTTGGCGGTTAAGCCTGCTTCCACATTTTCGTTGTACACCAGTTCGCCCATTTGGTTCAATACTTTAATGTTGTTTGATTTCAGGAATTCAACATTAAAAATACCGTTGTTGTTTGGGTTAGGGAAAATGTTGATTGCAGGTTTTCCGTCAACTGTTTCAATGCCAACTGATGCAGGTATCCAATCCAGTGTCATGCCTGAGAAATCGGCATCATCTGCCGGTGTCTGATGATCGGCAACTGCGCCTTTGGTAAAGGTATAAGAGCGGGTAGTAGTGCGGGTTGAGCCATGGTTCCAGGTTTCCTGAATGGTTACTTTATAAACACCATCGGCAACGGTGGTACCGTTTACAGTACCGTTTACTCCTTTGCCATCCCAAACGATGGTATGGGCTGAAAAGCTGGTGAGCGTAGCTCCGGTAGTAGCATCGGTAGTATTGCAGTTGGCTGACATAGCATTGCTTGCCGAGCCTCCTGAATTTACAGCCCAGGTTGGTAAATGGTCTTTAGTCTGGTTGCCCACTCTGCGCAGTTTTGTTTTTACAAATGTGCCTGAACTGGTTTGTATCCAAACGGCCAGAACGTTTTTAGTGCCCGAGTAGCTGGGCGAGTGAAACACCTGTGTAAAGGTAAAGGTGAGTGTGCCGTCTGTTTGTGCAAAAACATTTGCCGAAAAACAAAGCAGCACAGCTGCTGTGATGAGGGAGAATACTGATTTTTTCAAGGGAGTAAATTAATGAGGTGATAAAATGCGGATACAAAAGTAGAGCCTAATGATGCCGCTTAATGTTAATGCTTTGTGAAATTCTTTAAGCGGGGCTTCTTGCGGTATTAACTGTAGTACCCACCCTGTTAATAACCCACATTACCTTTTTGTAATTTATATCTGAATATTTATAACTTTGTATTCCGGCAAATGCCCTGCCTCATGGAGATTTTTTTATTATTCACCGATAAAAAGAGAGAGCATGCTAACAAACGGAGCCTCCGGTGTAGTTGTTAACGGAAACATCATTAACACTATACACCTAAACCCGAAAGGAAACAATAAGCAGCTGAATCCTGAAGACGTACAGGTGCCGCTTAACTTTGCTATTGCAGACCTTATGGCTGTTATGCCCAAAATAGGTATTCAGATATTCTTTATACCTGAAGAAAAAGATGCCGAACTGGTGAGTGAAATTCTTAAATCACGTTTTGAAGAGCGACTGGTACATGCCGCTTTTTACCTGCGCCATCAGCAGATTATAGCGCTTACCGCACAGGGACTTGATGTTAAAGAAATTGCAGCCAAACTGAAAATTAAACCGGTTACGGTAACTAAGTTCCGTAAGGAGATTTTCGATTATCTGGAAAGCGAATTTAATAAGCCCCGCAGAACACATAGCATTATATGGTATGCTGCAAGGGTGGGGTTGGGGGTGTGAATAGAGTAAATGAGGTAGTCTGCTTTAATTGGGCTTTCAGGGACTTGCGGGACTCGCACGACTTTAGTTTGTGTCGCGCGAGTCGCTATAGTCCCTTGTTTTTTTGATTAATTCTGGCTTTGGTCATGCGCTCGCGCAAGCCGCCCTCTTTTATAAATGCTGCTTCCAGTGATTTCATCTGACGACCTAAAAGATAGGTAGTAACTGTTATCAGATTTATCATTGTATTAGCGCAAATTTCAGGTTTTTCATTTTCTATGGCTTTTCGGAAAGTTTCGTAGTTGGCACCCGGTGTTTTATTAAGCTCGCGCAGGCGGGTTACCAGACGGTGTTCCTTTTCCCAAATGGGTAGTTTTTTGGTGCGCAAAAAATCTTCGTAATCAATTTTTAATTCTTCTAAGCTGGCGCGGGCTACGTTGGTCAGTTTTATTTCGGTTTCTTTTGATGTGCCCGATGCCATGCTGGCTTCTGCTATATTTTGTTTGCCGCTGCGAGCGGCCTGCACCATCTGGTCTATGGTGCGGTTATATTTATCAAAAAAACGGCCGGTAAAATACACTGTGCCGTCATAAATTATTTCTGCTTTTTGGTAGGTTATTAAATTGCGGTAGCCTCCGTGCAGGGGTATAAAGCCTTCTGTATTTTGCGGGTCGTTTGACATTGGGTAAAACAAAAATAAAAAAAATAGTTTTAATTAAAATGGGGCTCAATAGAATCGTGTGACTTGAGTTTGTGTAGTACTACACACTGAAGTGTAATTAAGGATTGCGACTCGCTAGGCTTATTATTACAAGCCCTAAATAGGTAATTTTTTTGCCTGTAAAATTGGCCTTAGGGGGACGCTATGAGCAACAAGGGTAATCCCAAGTTATATTATTTCATAAGCAATAAAATCTGCCACGTTGAATCCTGAATTTTCAATCCAAGTATTATCTTTTAATAATATTTTTAATGCATCATCTTTATCTATGGCATTTTCTACAATGCCGATGACCTGAAGATTATTAATTTCTACATTAGGATTTGGAGCTATTGTTTCTCCTTCAATTGTTATAAATATGAATTTACTCATTTTAATTTTCTATAAAATGAATCCCATTTTATCTTGTTCAATTAGGCTTTCATACTGCTTACTTAAATTTTCGTAATCAAGAAATGATACTCTATTATTGTGACTTAAATCTTTAAAAGAAGAGTATTTAATCTTATCTAAATATTCATTTTTCCTTTTTGTATCAGCAACAATAACCATTCTGGAATATAAATCTTGTAAGTCATTAAATTTTAGTAATGAATTTTGAATATCTGTAGAATGCTCTACTTCAAAAAATGAATGAGGCATATCTCTTTCATTGAACCAAATCACATCAACAGTAGAACTCCTCTTTACAATTTTCGGATATGTAAATTCAGGCAAATCATCTATCGTTCGGATATCTCCCAATTTTGTATTAAGAAACAATCTGTTTTTATCTTGATTAGGAACAAATGTTTTTAACCCTTTTAGTTTTCCTGTTGTTAAGAGTAATCCTTGATAATATGAGTGATTAAATTCTAGTAATTCTTTTGAGTTTATATTTTTTGCGGTTTCTTGAATAATGCCCTTGCTCTCTATTGATTTTCTAAGTCTGATTAAACCATACAAACCGGTTTTTATCTTGTAAATATTCTTATCTAATTGAACAATTCTTCTTATGCTAGCAAAAGGAGTTTTTGTATTCCATTTACAATCTTTTATTTTAAATACTTCCTGATTTAGTTGTCCAAGAGTAGCAACACCTCCTAATCTTTCTAATGTTTCAATAACTGCTTCGTGCTGTTTCATTTTTGTTTTTCATCTGAAATTTTACTCTCAATTGTCAGTAGAAATTGCCTTTTACCACCTGCCCACTTTACAAATGGTTTTGCAACTATCTCTTTCATCAACTGTTTTATTTAATCCCCAAATCTCACAATTCCCCCCGAAATAACAAATTCTTTTTTATTATCGGTAAATTTCAGCGTCTATATATAGCAGCCGGTATTACCGGCATAGCTTTTATTATTCACTCGTTTTTTATAATTATTGCTCTGTTTGGTTTTATTAATGCTCTGTTTTTTAAAATCATTGCATTAGCAGTTGCAACATTTTACTGTTTTTTAAATTCATTACAATACCAGCTGCAACTATAACTCTGTTTTTTTTAATCATTGCATTAATAGCATCAACCATTACTCTGTTTTTTAAAATCATTGCAATAATAGATGCAACCATTACTCTGTTTTTAAAATTCATTACACTATCAGATTCAACTATTACTCTGTTTTTTTAAATCATTACTCTGTTTTTTAAAATCATTACACTAATAGCTGCAACATTTCTCTGTTTTTTTAAACTATTACTATGTTTTTTATTTTCAGAGTCATTTTTCGGGCTTTTTTCCGCATAAAAACAAAAAACTTTCAAAAAACTATATCTAAGATATACCATGCCTGCTTAAAGCGGGGCTACTTTGGTTCACGAGATCTCAATCAAATTTTATTAACGCTTTAATTATTAACTGTACGGGCGAAAATTTTTTCGCCCCTAAAAACAAAAAACAATGAAAATCATTCCACGTTTATTTTTAAGCCTGATGACTTATGAAGGTTTTAACGACTTTGTAAGCTTAATCATCAGAATGTTAACGGGTAACATCAACTTTCCGGTAACAACCCCCGCACTGGGCGATGTGCAAACCAAAGCAGCAGCCTATAACACAGTGGTGCTGCAATGCAAAGACGGTAACGGTAACAAGGTGGAACGCCAGCAACGCAAACAGCTGCGCGCTGAGCTGCACATTATTATTACCGAACTGGCTTATGATGTGGCAGCGCGCTCGCTGGGCGACCTTGCCATTTACCTTACCAGCGGCTTTGACTACCGCAGGCCGCGGGTGCCGGCAGGTGATTTAACGGCTCCTGCCAACAACCGTTTGAGCTACAACGTAAATTCTGGCGAACTGGTAAACCGCCACAACAAGGTGCAGGGTGCTTTGCTGTATGCCATTATGATTGGTACTACTGCTAACCCTGATAATGTGCCGGCAATGGCTTCTATTGCAGCCGGTCCTACACCCGGTCCTATGCCCGGACAAAACTGGTGGTTTGCAGGGGTATCGTCATCATCCACCTTTGTACTTAAAAACCTAAATCCGGGTACTATGTACTATACCCGCTGCTGCGCCATAGGCCGTGGCGGCAGTAAGGTTGGTCCGTGGAGTGGAGTGGTGGGGAAGATGGCGGTGTGACCACCCCCTCGGTCGTAACGACCTCACCTCTTATCCTCTCCTACAAGGAGAGGAAGCAGAGCCACCTGCACACCAGATGCAAGCAAAACTGCCCATCTGTTAGCTGTATTAAAATAGTTAATAGGTTGGCAGTTTACATTAGGCAGTTAATGTGCTGGGCAGTTTCAGCTCCCCTCCTAACAAAGGAGGGGTGTCCGCAGGACGGGGTGGTTTTAAACCCTTCCGCCCTGCGGGCAGCATCAGCACTACCTGGCCCAATGTCCACCGGACATTGTCCATCTTGCAAAGGGAAGGAACCTGCAGCCGCGTTGAAAAAAAACAATCGTTAGTGTATATAGGCAGTTAGTTTGCTGGGCAGCTACCGCTCCCCTCCTGACAAAGGAGGGGTGTCCGCAGGACGGGGTGGTTTTAAAACAATTCAAAACCCTTCCGCCCTGCGGGCACCTTCCCTTTGCCAGGGAAGGAACTTACACCCGCGTTGAATGAATAGGCAGTTTCCGCTCCCCTCCTAACAAAGGAGGGGTGTTCGCAGGACGGGGTGGTTTTTAGCTTATCTTTAAAACAAGCCTTAATATCATTCAGCATCTGTTCTCTATGCTCAAAAACAAACTTATTTTCAAATCTTAATACCTTAAATCCGGCTTCTTCCAGTTTTTTATCTCTTGAAATATCTTTATCCTGTTGATCAGGATTGTTATGAACTTCACCATCCAGTTCAATAACAAGATGTTCTTCAGGACAATAAAAATCAACTACAAAATTATCAATGCTATGTTGCCTCCTGAACTTTCGGCCTTCCAGCTGACTGTTTTTAAGCAACGACCAAAGTGCGGCTTCAGCCGGAGTAAGGTGATGGCGTAAATGCTTGCGAACCGGTTTTAAATAAACAAGATTGTGTTTTGGTTTTTCATTCATCATGCTAAAATAAAAAAAATAATTCAAAACCCTTCCGCCCTTTGGGCAGCATCAGCACTAGCTGGCCCAATGTCCACCGGACATTGTCCATCTTGCAAAGGGAAGGAACTTACAATCGCGTTGAAAAAAACAATCGTTAGTGTATAGGCAGTTAGTTTGCTGGGCAGTTTCCGCTCCCCTCCTAACAAAGGAGGGGTGTCCGCTTCAGGCGGACGGGGTGGTTTTAAAACAATTTAAAACCCTTCCGCCCTTTGGGCACCTTCCCTTGCAAAGGGAAGGAACTTGAAGCCGCGTTGAAAAAAACAATCGTTAAT
>CANJWH010000065.1 GCA_947478465.1 Bacteroidota bacterium | reverse complement strand
TCCTGTAATTTTTCAATAAAATTGTTGCGATTGAGCGCTGAGAACATTTTTTTACCACTAAGGACACAAGTTCACTTAGCTTTTTTCTTAGTGTTTTCTTAGTGGTCTATGTGGTCTTAGTGGTGAAAAATTTCTTTAAATCGGGGCGCAGGCGGCTTTTATACACCGAAAGGCTGTCATTCTTTATTCTTCCCTTGCGGAGTTTACGCTGTTCTTCTATCGGTAATTCGGTAATACTAATGCATTCGGGAGTGCAGCAGTTTTTCATTTTCTCTTTGCATTTTTCACATTGAATGAAAAGCAAATGGCAATCGTCATTCGCGCAGTTGGTGTGCTCATCACACGGCTCGCCACACTGATGACAAACACTGATCACATCATGCGTGATTTTTTCACCAAGGCGTTCATCAAACACAAAATTTTTGCCTTTGAATTTTGATTCCAGGCCTTCTTGTTTTATCTGACGTGCATAGTCAATAATGCCGCCATGCAACTGGTTTACATCTTTAAACCCTTCGTGCTTAAAATAAGCACTTGCTTTTTCGCAACGAATACCTCCTGTACAATACAACAATACTTTTTTGTCTTTTTTGCCTTTCAGGTTTTCAGTAACCCACTCAAGTTCTTCACGAAAAGTATCTACATCCGGACAAATTGCATTTTCAAATCTTCCAACTTCACTTTCATAATGATTGCGCATATCTACTACCACAGTTCCTTCCTGCTCTAAAGCTTCATTAAACTCTTTTGCTGACAGGTGTTTGCCAACATTGGTAACATCAAAAGCATTATCATCCAAACCGTCAGCCACAATTTTTTTACGAACTTTAAGCAACAGTTTGTAGAATGATTTTCCATCATCTTCTACTGCAATTTTGAACGGAACGTTTATTAGATATTTATCGTTGTCAATGTCTTTTTTGAACGTTTCAAAACATTCTTCGGGAACAGAAAGCTGTGCATTTATGCCTTCTCGCGCCACGTAAATTCTGCCTTTCACATTTAATGAGTCCCAACGCTTGTAGAGTTCATCTCGATATTCATTTGGAGTGTCAATAATAACGTAACGGTAAAACGAAAGCGTAATGCGTTTAATGGGTTCTTCCATCAAACGTTTTTTTAGTTCTCTTTTGTCTATGCGGTTATGAAGCAACATGTTTTTAATATTTTGCGGCTGCAAAGATAAGCGAAAGCACGATTATTTAAGAAATTATGCAACTTTACGCCTCGTTTTAAAAATTTATGCAGGAAAAACTGAACTCTTTACTGGAAGAAATTATTGCTTTACAGCCCTCAACGGTTGAGGAACTTGAAAATTTTCGTTTAAAATATTTATCGCGCAAAGGCTTATTGACAGACCTTTTCGAAGAATTTAAAACCGTTCCCAACGAACAAAAGCGTGAAGTTGGTAAAAAGCTGAACGAAGTAAAAACCGCAGCTGAAACAAAGTTTAATGAATTAAAAGAAAAGCTTGAAAATTCAGCTGACACAAACACAGTTGAATTTGATTTGACAGCTCCAGGTGAGCCTGCTGAGTCGGGTTCACGCCACCCACTTTCAATAATTCGAAATGAAATCATCAGTATTTTTTCCCGCATTGGATATACCGTTCAGGATGGACAGGAAATAGAAGACGACTGGCATAATTTCTCGGCATTAAACTTTCCGGAAGAACACCCTGCGCGTGATATGCAGGACACTTTTTTTATTGATGTTACAAATAAAAAGAATTCCATTGCCTTAAGAACTCATACTTCTTCTGTTCAGGTGAGATTAATGGAAAGTGGCAAACCGCCTTTCCGGAGCATTATGCCTGGCAGAGTTTTTCGTAATGAAGCTATTTCTGCACGAGCGCATTGCATTTTTCACCAGGTAGAAGGGTTGTATATTGACGAAAATGTTTCGTTTGCCGACCTGAAACAAACGTTGCTTTATTTTGCCCGTGAAATGTTTGGTGAGAAAACGCAAATCCGATTGCGCCCTTCATATTTTCCGTTCACTGAGCCGAGTGCCGAGATGGATGTCTCTTGTTTTATATGCGAAGGAAAAGGCTGTAATATTTGTAAATATTCAGGCTGGGTGGAAATTCTGGGTTGCGGAATGGTTGACCCGAACGTGCTGGAAAACTGCGGCATTGATAGTAAAAAATACACAGGATTTGCTTTTGGAATGGGAATAGAACGCATTACGATGTTGAAATACCGTATTAATGATTTGCGTTTGTTTTTTGAAAATGATGTAAGGTTTTTGAACCAGTTTAAATCTGCTCTTTAAATGAAAAAGAAACTAAAAGAACTTGAAGATAAAATTGCCGAAGCCAAATTGGGTGGCGGTGAAGAGCGCATAAAATCGCAACATAAAAAAGGAAAGCTAACTGCCCGTGAGCGCATTCATTTTCTGCTGGACGAAGGTTCATTTGAAGAAATAGGAATGTTTGTAACACACCGTTCACAGGAGTTTGGACTGGAAAAACAAAAGTTTCTGGGAGATGGAGTTGTAACGGGTTACGGCACAATTTCAGGAAGAATGGTATATGTTTTTGCGCAGGATTTTACAGTGTTTGGTGGTTCACTGGCTGAAGCACATGCAGAAAAAATCTGTCGCATTATGGATCTGGCCATGCAGAATGGTGCGCCTGTAATCGGACTGAATGATTCTGGCGGAGCACGAATTCAGGAAGGTGTTGTTTCGTTGGGTGGCTATGCGGATATTTTTTATCGCAATACATTGGCTTCGGGCGTTATTCCTCAGATTTCAGCTATCATGGGTCCTTGTGCAGGTGGAGCAGTTTATTCACCTGCGCTGACTGACTTTATCCTGATGGTAGAAAATACTTCCTACATGTTTGTAACAGGTCCTAATGTGGTGAAAACCGTTACGCATGAAGAAGTAACCAGTGAAGAATTAGGAGGTGCATCAACACATTCAACAAAATCCGGAGTAACTCATTTTTCTTGTGCAAACGGATTGGAGTGCATAGCCTATATCAAAAAATTGCTGAGCTATATTCCTCAGAATTGTGAAGAAGAAGCACCATCAATTCCTTATGATAAACCTGAAAGCGAAAGTCGCCCTAAACTGAATAGTATTATTCCGGAAAACCCAAATCAGCCCTATGATATGCGCGAGGTGATTGATGGAGTAATTGATGAAGGAACTTTCTTTGAAGTGCATAAAAACTTCGCAGAAAATATGGTAGTTGGTTTTGCGCGACTTGCAGGAAAAAGCATTGGCGTAGTTGCAAATCAACCTGCGTTTTTAGCTGGAGTTCTGGATATTAATTCATCTGCAAAAGCCGCCCGCTTTGTGCGTTTTTGCGATGCATTTAATATTCCTTTGCTGGTGTTTGAAGATGTGCCCGGGTTTCTTCCTGGAACTGATCAGGAGTGGCATGGAATTATCACCAACGGAGCTAAATTGTTGTATGCCTTTAGTGAAGCAACAGTTCCACGCATAACAGTCATCACCCGCAAAGCTTATGGTGGCGCGTATGATGTGATGAACAGTAAACATATTGGCGCTGATATGAACTACGCATGGCCTTCTGCTGAGATTGCTGTGATGGGGCCGAAAGGTGCGGTGGAAATTATTTTCAAAGGCGAAAAAGATTTGAAAAAGAAAGAAGAGGAATACACAGAACACTTTGCAAATCCCTACCGTGCGGCAGAAAGAGGATATGTTGATGAAGTAATTGTTCCTGAGCAAACGCGTGAGAAATTAATCAAGGCGTTTAAAATGCTGGAAACGAAAGTGGCGAAATTGCCTAAGAAAAAGCACGGAAATATTCCGTTGTAATTTGCATTACGATTACATCATAGTCGGACAAGGAATAGCAGGAACAGTTTTGTCTTGGACTTTGTTACAACATGGCAAAAAAGTCATAGTGGTTGACCACCGCGAAAAGCCTTCTTCATCTGAAATTGCACTTGGTATATACAATCCGGTTGTTTTTAAGCGCATGACAAAAAGTTGGAAAGCGGACGAATTAATTCCCGTTGCAGAGGAGCTTTACAGCGATATGGAAACTGCACTTGGTGTAAAAGCATTGCACAAAAATGGCATTCTGAAATTGTTTTCTTCAAAAGATGAACGCACCTTTTGGGAAAAAAAAATGCATAATGGTGAAGCAATGGCTTTTTTGGATACCACAAAAGAGCAATCTGAATACACTGATGTTGTTTTTGATGAGTTGGGCAACGCAGATGTATTGCATTCGGGCTGGTTAGATACAGCAAAATTGTTGAGTGCTTTCAGGAAGTTTTTAAGAGGCAATAACCTGCTAATTGAAAAAAAGTTTGAGTACAAAAATGTGAATACATCTGCTGAACTTTTGCAATGGAATAATTTAAGTGCAGAGAGAATAATTTTTTGTGAGGGCAGTCGTGCATCTGAAAATCCGTTTTTCAAAAATTTGCCGTTTGTGCTTACAAAAGGAGAAATGCTCACCATTCGTATTCCTGATTTTTCGCCTCAACATCTTATTTCAAAAGGTGTTTATTTGCTTCATGAATATGGTGATGTATTTAAAGTTGGTGCAACTTATGATTGGGATGACTTAACTGATATTCCAACAGAAAAAGGAAAAACTGATTTGGTTGAAAAGTTAAAAAAGGTTTTGAAAGTAGATTATGAAATTCTTGACCAGGCAGCTGCAATTCGCCCTACTGTAAAAGACCGAAGACCATTGATTGGCCTGCATTCTGAAGATAAACGCATCGGAATTTTTAACGGTATGGGAACAAAAGGAGTTATGATTGCACCGTTTTTTGCGAAACAATTCGCAGAGTATATAGAGAGTAATATTCCTTTAGATAAAGAAGTTGATATTAAACGATTTTAAAATCCAATCTTCTCTCTAACTCTACTTATTGTTTCCACTGCAATTTTGCGGGCTTTATCTGCGCCTGCTTTCAATTGTTTTTCCAGTTCTGCAGGGTTGCTCATATATTCATTGTATTGTCTGCGCTCTTTTTCAAAACGCTGAATAATCACTTCGTAAAGCGCAGTTTTTGCATGACCGTAACCATAACCGCCACGCAAATAATTCTGGCGCATTTCTTCTGTTTGTGAAGACGATGCTACAAGTTTATACAATGCAAAAACATTGCATGTGTCAGGGTTTTTTGGTTGTTCCAGCGGTGTGCTGTCGGTAATTATTGATAACACCACTTTCTTCAATTCTTTATCGGGCAGAAAAATATCTATGAAGTTGTTGTAGGACTTGCTCATTTTTTGTCCGTCAATTCCGGGAACAATCATAACGTTCTCATCCACTTTTCCTTCAGGCACAACAAAAGTTTCACCGTATTTATGATTAAATGATTCGGCAATGTCGCGTGTCATTTCCAGATGTTGCATCTGGTCTTTTCCAACAGGAACATACTTTGCGTCATACAACAAAATATCACACGCCATCAACACGGGATAAGTAAACAGCCCGGCATTAACATCCGAAAGTTTATCAGACTTATCTTTAAAAGAGTGCGCGTTTGCCAGCATAGGGAAAGGCGTGAAGCAACTCAGATACCAGGTGAGTTCAGTAACTTCTTTAATGTCACTCTGGCGGTAGAAATAATTTTTTTCAGTATCAAAGCCAAAAGCCAGCCAGGTTGCCGCAACAGAATAAACATTGTGTTTGCGGGTTGCTGCATCTTTAATTGTAGTAAGCGAATGCAAATCGGCAATAAAGAAAAACGATTCATTTTCCGATTTTTTTGATAGCTCAATGGCAGGCATCACAGCACCGAGAATATTTCCAAGATGAGGTATTCCTGAACTTTGTATTCCTGTTAAAATTCTTGACATAATTTACTAAACGTTTGCAATGACAAAGAACGTAAAGAAACAGAACAAATGAAAATGAAATATGATTAGCAATTATTTAATATGAATATATGCTTCATGTCTTTAGCGGTTCTGTATTTTAGCCGAATATAATTTTTCACACTACGTTTATGATTCGTTTTTTCGTTTTCTTATTATTTTTTATAACGCATTCCGCAATTCTTTTTGCTCAGGTAAATCCTCAGCATGTTACAATTGCACGAGATACTTTTGGCGTTCCACATATCTTCGGAAAAACTGATGCTGATGCAGCTTACGGGTTGGCATGGGCGCACAGCGAAGATGATTTTAAAAACATACAGTATAATGTTCTGGCAGGAAAAAAAATGTTGGGTCGTGTGTTGGGTAAAGAAGGTGTGCTTTTTGATTTTGGTTTACAGTTTTTAAAAATTGATTCAACAGTTGAAGCAAATTATGAACGGGATATCTCACCGGAATACAAGAAAGTTCTTTCAGGATATGTTCAGGGATTGAATGCTTATGCGGCAGCCCACCCGAATGAAATATTGTATAAAAAAGGATTTCCAGTTACGGAAAAGGAGTTGCTTAAGGGTGGCGTTCTGCAAACTTCATTGATGGCTGGTATCGGGCTTTCGTTGAAATCAATCAAAGACAATCGGATAAAAGAATTTTATGAAATAAATGATATTGGTTCTAATGCAATGGCTATTTCTCCAAAGAGAACTGATGATGGCAAAACATGGCTGGCAATTAATTCGCATCAACCTTTGGAAGGTCGCTTTGCCTGGTATGAGGCGCACATACAAAGTGAAGAAGGTTGGGACATTATCGGTGGTTTATTTCCGGGAGGAACAACAATTTTTGTCGGATCAAATAAACATTTAGGTTGGGCACATACGGTAAACTATCACAACTTTGGTGATATTTATAAAATTGAAATAAACCCGAAAAATAAGAATCAATACAAGTATGATGGTGAATGGCGAAATTTCCGTAAACGTGTTGTTAAATTAAAAGTGAAAATTGCCGGAATTAGAATTGGAGTAAGAAAAAAAGTATTGGATACTGAATACGGACCAACATTTAAAAATAAGGTAGGATTATATGCCATCCGTTTTCCTTCTTATAATGATATACGTGCAACAGACCAGTGGTTTAGAATGAATAAAGCAAACAACTTTAACGAGTTTGAAGCGGCTGTAAAAATGAAAGCAATACCAATGTTTAACATTGTTTATGGCGATGAAGACGGAACTATTTATCTGCATTCAGGCGGAAACGTTCCTTTGCGCGATTCAAAACTGAATTGGTCACAACCGATAGAAGGAACATCTTCAAAGTATAAATGGACAGAATTAGTTCCTTATGAGCAAATGCCTACCGTAATCAATCCTGATTGCGGATTTATTTACAATTGTAACAACACACCCAAACTTTGTACCGGAGACGAATGTGAATGGAACGGAGATTTTGTAGGGGTTCAGAAATTCAATTATAACAGGGGAGAGCGTATGCGTTATCTTTTTGAAGAAGTGAAAGGAAAATATTCCTGGAAAGATTTCCTACGCATTAAGTTTGACAAGTTTTATCACACAGATTCTACAGCGTCTTATCGAAAAAATTTCAAAAACCTTTATCAACTTGACGAAAAGAAACATCCTGAAATAGCTGACGCGATTCAAAAGATAAAAAAGTGGAATCTGGAAGGACAACCCGATAACCGCGAAGCCGCTTTGGGGCTGGTAACACATTATCACCTAGCAGAAAAATTAGATGTGCCATTTGCTTTTTTTATGATCCGAAAAGAACCGGTTCCTGAAGCAGATGTGGTGGAAGCTCTAACCTATGCAAAACACTTCCTAATTAAAACACATGGATCTATTGATATTCCTCTGGGTGAAGTGCAGAGACTAATCAGAGGAAATGTAAGTTTGCCGGCAAGTGGTTTAGCTGAAGTTCCGCGGGCAGCAACTCCAAAATTATATGATAAGAAAAAAGGAATTTTCAGAATCACTCATGGTGACGGATATATGCAGCTGGTGAAGTTTTCAAAAGCAGGAGTTGAGTTACATTCAATTCATAATTATGGACAATCCTCAAACCCTGACAGCCCGCATTATACTGATCAGATGAAATTATTTTCTGAAGAAAAATTTAAACCGATGACGTTTGATAAAGAAGAAATACTGAAAAAGGCAGAGAAGGTTTATCACCCGGGGAATAACTAGAACTCCACCCTGTATTTTAATGCAGGAAGAATTCCTAAATGTGTAACGGGGACAATTGCCTGTTTGTCGGGGTCGTAATTTCTGGTTATTTCGTTCAGATGATTGGTCACATTCTGAATATCTACTTTTATCATCCAGGCCCAGTTGGGTTTGTTTTTGCGGAAACTCACACCAGCATCAATTCGATAATAATTAGCCCCCCTGTCGGCATAACCTAATGAATATATTTTTACTTCATCTCCTTGCTGTTGTGATTGTGTAAGATCAATCGGAATATAGCGATTGCCACCACCCCAGAAAGCACGAATGTTGATACTGAATAAATCGTTTTTCTTTTTGTCGACTGCAAAATCCTTTCCTGCGGTTAAATTGATAATGAAATTCCCGTTGTAACGTGTGCTAAGCCATTCGCCATTGCGCGGCATGTATTTAGATTCGTATAATGAAATGGTGTGCAACAAATACCATTTGCCTGCCAGGCGTTTGTCCAATGTAAATTCAACACCGTAATTTTTTCCAAAACCATTATTTTGAAGTATGGTTTGTTTGTTCTCATCATCACTGTTTATGGTAGAGTAATATTTACTGCCTTTTATGTCAATCGGCACATTATACAGGTATTGGAAATAAACCTCTGTTTTGAACGTGAGTGTTTTTGCAAGTTTGGTGGTATGACCAACAACAGCATGAAAGGCGCGGGTAAGTGTAAGTGCTGAATTGGTAATAGTATTTCCTTTATAAGTAAAGGGCAACATATAAGTACCAAGTGGTTCAAGGCGGCTATGCAAACCTGCGCCAAGACTGAATGAATTTCGCGTGGTGGCATCCCATATAAATCCGAGACGCGGCTCAAAATAAGAAGATTTATTTAACGCATAATACGAATAATGCATTCCTGAAATCAACGCCAGCTTTTCAGTAAAGCGGTGTTTCCATTGAGCATATGCTTGCGTAAAAGAACTACTGCCGTTTGTTTTGTCAGAGGTTTGGTAGTAATTATTTTCCCAGCTATTGGTATAGTAAAGCAAACTGAAAATAGCTCCTGCGCGAATGGAATTTTTAGCATCAAATTTTGTATTGAGTTGAGTTGCTGCCCGTGCATACTTATTGATAAAATCAGAACGATAATACTGATCGTATGTATTGTTAATCCAGTTGCCCTGCTGCCAGCTTGCATCGTATCCTGAGGTAGATAATACGGTTTTTATCCATGTCTTGTCATTGAAGAAAAAGGTATGGGTAAGCCCTGCTGCTCCCATGTTATAATCGCTTATGCCGCGGTCTGTATAAGGTATTTTATTGTAGGTTTTTTGTTTGTCAATTTTTGACCAGCTTAAGCCTCCCACACCATAAACGGTAAACGTTCCAAACTTTTTAGTTGGAAAGAAAAAATTATAATTCAAATCCTGAAAACCGATGCGGATGTCGCCTGTTATTTTGTAACCCGTAGCTTCAATTACTGATAAGGTAGAGTAGCGGTAATTAATCAGGTAAGATGATTTTTTACCTTTAATAAAAGGACCTTCAAGTGCTGCTTCCAGACCAAGTGTTCCCAGTTGAATGGCATATTCGCGTTTTTCGTTGTTGCCCTTTTTCATGTGCAGATCAAATACGCCTGAACTTGCATTGCCGTATTCCGCAGGGAATGCAGAGGTTAGAAAGTCAGAAGAGCCAAGTACGTTATTACTAAGCATGCTGATAGTTCCACCGCTTCCGCCTTCTTGTGCCAAGTGATTTGGATTCGGAATCTCAATTCCTTCCAGTTTCCATAATAAACCGCGGGGAGAATTTCCGCGGATAACGATTTGATTAAAGAGATCGTCTTGCGTGCTTACTCCTGCAAATGACATAGCCAGCCGCGCAGGGTCATCACCTGTAGCAGCAAATTTTCCGGTTTGTTCTACGGAGAATGAGCGCGAACTTACGGTGGCCATTTCGTTTACCGCTTCGCTTCCTTCTTCACGCGATTTGATAACTACTTCTTCTAACTTCTTCACAGATTCTTCGAGCATTATTTCCAGTACTATTTCTTTTCCTGAACCTACTAATACCTGTGAAAGAAATTGCTCTTTGTAGCCCATGTAATTGACCTTAATATCCTGGCGTCCTACCGGTACTTTTTCAAAACGGAAGTACCCGTCTATATCGGTTGCGGTTCCCATAGCTGGGGTAAGTGTGGATATAACTACTGTAGCTCCGGGCAAGCTTGCATGGCTTTCGGCATCAATTACCCGACCACGCACAGTTTGCGAAAACTCTTGCGCATAAGCACATTGGATAAAAATCCATGAACAGAAAAATGCAAGAAATGGTTTAGCGTTGGTAGCCACGATTTTTTTAGGGGACGCTAAAGTAAGCCGAAATCGCTTACGGTCAGCAGCTAAAGCAACCTTCGATGATAATTTATCTGCCCAAGATGATAGTTCAGATGTCCGTAAAGAATGAAAAGAATTTCACCGGTGGTGTGTTGCTTGTTGAGAAACAGAATGGGGTAATCTTTCTGCAAAACGTCATCTGTAAATTTTGAAAGCGTAGCGTTTAAAATCTCAATTGCTCCATCAATTCCGGAAAGTATTTTTTCGCGTGGAATGTTTTTATCTGAAAATTCCTTGTCGCGGTTGCGCACATAGCCGCTGTTGCCAAGTTGTGCGCCAATAAAATGTTTAAGGTTTCCGGTGAGGTGCAGGGCAAGATTTCCGGGCGAGTTTTTTACATCGCCTTGTGTGTGCCACAGGTCGTTTTCGTTTTTAAAGGCTGAAATTTCTTCTTTCAGTTTGTTAAGGTTGCTGAGGTAGAGGTCGCGGATTTGGTGTGTAAGCATAGTGCTTTTCTTTCCCCGAAAGTAAAAGACTTTAAATCGGTTTCCAATTTTTTATTCATTTTTACGTTCTGATTATAAATGCATCACAATGAAATTTAAAATCTTTTTTCTTGCCGCTTTCATAAGCCTGATTACCGCTTGCAGCAATCCCAGCGACAACAGCATCAACATCTTTTCTATTGAAGATGATAAAAATCTGGGTCTGAAGGTGAATACCGAAATTCAAAGCAATCCGCAGGAATATCCTGTGCTCAGTCGCTCGCAATATCCGCAGGCGTATAGCTATATTGAAAACATCCGCAATAAAATTCTGGCGGGCGGAAATGTTTATTACAAAGATGAATTTGCATGGGAGGTTCACATTATTCAGGATGATAATGTGCTGAACGCTTTTTGCACTCCGGGCGGATACATTTATGTTTACACGGGTTTGATAAAGTTTCTGGAATCGGAACACGAGCTTGCCGGTGTGTTGGGACATGAAATGGCACATGCCGACCGCAGACACAGCACCGATCAGCTTACGCAAATCTATGGACTGCAAATGATGCTCGACATTTTATTGGGTAATAACCAAAACGACTTGACCAACATTGCGGCTTCGCTGGTTACACTTTCATTCAGCCGCAGCCACGAAACCGAGGCCGATACCTATTCAGTAAATTATTTGTGCCCTACAGACTACCGTGCCGATGGTGCTTCGGACTTTTTTCAGATGCTGATTGACCAGGGACAAACGGGTAACACACCTGTTTTTTTGAGTACCCATCCTGATCCGGGAAATCGTGTGCAGAACATTACAGCGCATAGCACCGAACTGGGTTGCACCGGAACGGGAACGTTTGATGCGGCTTACAATAGCTTTAAGAATTCGTTGCCGTAGGGCTGCCGAGACAAATCCTAATACCCCACCTTCGCCACAAACTTCTCTAACTTCAGCACCACCATTTCGTGTGGTTTTAAGGTAAGCGAAATACTTCCCGGCACAATTAGTTCGCCCGTTTGTCCTTTTGTTGCTTCAGGAGAAAGGAGACCTGCTTCCTTGTGTTGCCAAACATCTACTGTTTTCCAGATGCCATCTATGTCCAGCATTTTGGTGTTGAGTTCAAACGTTTCTTCTTTTCCTGAAGTGTTTAAAACAGCAACGGCCCATTTTCCGCCATCCAGCTTTTTGCGGTACACCCATATTTTTCCGGCTTTATGTATTAGCGTTGCCTGCTCACCCAGCTTATCCTGATTGATGGCAATCACCTCGGGGTTGGTAAGAATGTTTTTGGTTGCTTCATTCATACTGCGCAAATCGCAGCTTGCCAGCAGGGGCGAGTTGAGCATACACCACAAACTCATTTCGCTTTGGTATTCGGTATCGTTCATGCCTTTGTACAGACCCTTTGCTGAGGTAGCTTTACCCGTTCCGTAGTTGCCAACGGTAAGCATATCGGGGTCGTTCCAGTGGCCGGGCCCTGCATATTTTTCCAAACCCTGTTGGCGTTTCAGAATTTTCATCACGCTCATCATCCATAAATTTCCGCCACTCCATACATCAAAAATATCGGGAGTGGTGCGCCAGTAGCTTCCGCCTGCTTCGGCACCCCAGAGCCAGGGTTTGCGTATGCCCCATTCACAAATACTGAATACAATATCACGCCCCGAATTTTTTAAAGCTGTTCCCATTTTGGTATAGCGTTCAACAGCTGCCTTGCGCGAAGCTGGCGCATAGCAATAATCATATTTCAATAAATCAATTCCCCATTCGGCATAGGTTTTTGCATCAATCTCTTCATAATTATAGCCGCCAAATCTGCGTCCGCATGTCATGTTTCCTGCGCAGGAATAAATGCCCAGTTTCAAACCTTTGCTGTGTACATAATCGGCAAGGTATTTCATGCCATGCGGAAATTTCAAGGTGTCTACCAAAGGTTTGCCATCAGAAGCGCGCGTGTCGGCATGCCAGTAATCATCAATGTTGATGTATTCATAACCTATTTTGCTCATGCCGGTGTTTACCATGGCATCGGCAATTTCCATCACAATCTTTTCGTTGATGTCGGATGCAAACACGTTCCAGCTGTTCCAACCCATGGGTGGAGTAGGACATAGAACCTTAGTTTGAGCAAAAGCCAGTGAAGGAAAAATCAGGAGTGTAAGTAGTAGTTTTTTCATACCCGCAAATATGCTCAGGATTTTTAACATTTCTTAACAAGATTTAAGAATTGTGCTATCTTCGTGCGCCTCAATAAAAAAGGGCTAACCGCTTGTCGGACAAAGATTGCCGCCAAACGTAATTAACAGTAATTATATCTTTAAATAGCTCGAATGCACTTCTTTTCTACCCGAATTACCGCCCTCGCTTTTTCCGTTTTTATTATACAGAATACTGCCACGGCCCAACAGATAAACCGCTGCGCAACAGATGAAAAAGTAACGCAACATCTGCTTAATAATCCAGCAGCTGCCCAAAATTTTTTCAGCATAATGGAAAATGCACGTGTCATAAAGGAAGAGCGCGAAGCCGGTTTAAGAGGCGGCAATCCGCTGCGTTACATTCCGGTTGTTTTTCACGTAATACACGAAGGGGGAACTGAGAATATTTCAAAAGCGCAGATTGAAGACCAGATTCGTGTTTTGAATGAAGACTATACCCGCACCAATGCCGATACCGTAAACACCCGCAACATTTTTAAACCCGTTGCAGCAAATGCAAATATCAATTTCCGTTTGGCACAAATTGACCCCGATGGAAACTGTACCGAAGGGATTACCCGCACCTATTCTTCACAAACCAGCAATGCGGGCGACAATGTAAAAGCACTTGTATGGTGGGACAATACCAAATACCTTAACATCTGGGTGGTGCGCACCATCGCTTCAGACGGAACACAGGGCGCAATTACATTAGGATATTCATCTCTTCCCGGTTTTGGAGGAGGTGGAAACGATGGCGTTGTTGTGCGTGCCGATTGTATAGGAACCATAGGCAACGTGAACCAGCAATTAGGCGGAACAGGGAGAACATTGACACATGAAATAGGGCATTACCTTGGAGAATTACATACATTTCAGGGTGGGTGCAATGGCAGTTTTTTTGGCGAGCAGTGTGATGATACTCCTCCGGCAGCTGATGCAAACTTCGGTTGCGATACCACTGTAAATTCCTGCACAAACGATAATCCTGATTTACCTGATATGATTGAAAATTACATGGACTATGCCAATGACGAGTGCATGAATATGTTTACGCTAAATCAGGTTGATATTATGAATTCTACCCTGAGCGGAACCCGCTCAGAATTAATTTCGTCTCAAAATCTTATTGCAACAGGAACAGACGGAACAGTTGCAGTGCCTTGCGCACCGGTTGCTGATTTTTATGCCGATAACACATTGGTTTGTCAGGGTGATTTGGTAAACTTTACAGACGATTCATACAACGGAACAATTGATACACGTGCGTGGAGTTTCCCGACAGGAACCCCTACAAGTTCAGGAAGTGCTTCTCCTAATGTTCAATTTAATACTCCGGGTTTCCATAACGTTTCACTTACAGTTACCAATACACAAGGCAGCGATTCAAAAACCATCAACTCTTATATTTATGTAAGCCCTGAAACGGCAACCATCAGCAACTGGCAGTTTTTTGAAGGCTTTGAAGGCGATAACAGCAACAACGAATGGTTGATATTTAACGATGGCAATGTTACCACTACCTGGCAGCAGGTTTCAAATACTGCATACTCAGGTTCAAAGTGCATGAAGATTTCAAACTTCAGTGGCAATACATCCGGTGCAATTGATGCTTTGGTTTTCCCGTCTATTGATTTTACTGCAATCAGCACACCGCCAACATTACGTTTTAAAGTAGCTAATGCCCAGCGTCCCGGTTCACAATTCACCTCTGCCAGTGAGGACAGATTGAAAGTGATGATTTCAACCAACTGCGGAAAAACATGGCAAACACGATACAACAAAGCCGGTGCAGATCTTTCAACTGTTGGCACATCTAATTCTTCATTTACCCCAAGTTCACAAAGCCAGTGGGAAGAAATAAGCGTTAACCTGAGCAGTTTCGCAACACAGGATAATGTGCTTATAAAATTTGAAGCAACCAGCGACCAAGGCAATAACCTTTACATTGACGATATTAATCTTACAGGTCCTGTTGGTATAGAAGAATCAATTTCAGAAAATGGTTTTAGTGTTTTCCCAAATCCTTCAGACAACACTGTGTTTGTTAACTTAAACCTTAATAATGACGAAGTTGTTGAACTTTCTGTTAATGACATCACAGGAAAAACGGTGAGAACAATTATTAATTCAAAACTGAACAAAGGCGCTCATACACTTGTTATCAATAAAAATGAACTTAATGCTTCAGGTATTTATTTCCTGAATCTGAAAACAACTAATTCAAACATCGTTCGCAAAATTTTATTTTTCTAATTCATGTATTTCAAATCAGGTTTTTCAACAGCAGTAGTTGCCTCTTTAATTTTTATTGCACAAATTTCAATTGCTCAGGAGCAAACACGTTGCGGTATTGAGGCCATGTATGTCAAAAAGATTACAGAAAATCCTGCTATAGCTGAACAACGCGAAGCCTATCGTCAGCAGCGCGCACATACAGATGCAAACCCCATTCAAAACCGCTCTGCTACCAGAATTATTCCTGTGGTTTTTCACGTAATTCACCAAAATGGTTCCGAGAATATTTCAAAAGAACAAATACAATCTGCCATTACACAATTAAATCAGGATTTCAGCGGAACCAATTCCGATGCAGGAAATCTGCGCTCCATTTTTACTTCAGTTCAAACAAATCCTGAAATTGAGTTTCGTTTGGCTAACATAGACCCGAATGGAAATTGCACAGAAGGTATTGTTCGTGTGTATTCAAGTCTTACTGTTGATGCAGACGATGATGTAAAAACATTGAGCCGCTGGCCCAACAATAAATACTTTAATATATGGACAGTTGAATCAATAGGTGGCAGCGAGCCGGGTTTCATTACATTAGGTTATGCCTATCTTCCTGATGTTGTAAACTGGGGACCTGAAATTGACGGAATTGTTGTGCGTGCCGATAGAGTTGGAACAACAGGAATCAGCAATGGAACAGGCAGAACACTAACACATGAAATTGGTCACTACCTTGGTCTTGACCACACATTTGAAGGCGGATGTCAGGGAAGTGGTGATGGTGTTAGTGATACACCCAAAGCTGCCGATGCAAATTTTGGCTGCGATTACAGCATTAACTCCTGCACAAATGAAAGTCCAGACAAACCTGATATGATTGAGAATTACATGGACTACTCAAACGACAATTGTCAGATAACTTTCACCAACGGACAGAAAAATATTTTCAACAGCACGTTCTCAAATTACCGGTCAACTCTTGTTTCTGGCTCTAATCTTATTGCTACCGGAACCAATGATTTGATTTTGGATATATGCGCTCCAACTGCTGATTTTGCATCAAATGTTCAGCAGATTTGTGAAGGCGGAACAATTACCTATAACGATAACTCATGGGGTGGTGACGCTACTTCTTGGGATTGGACTTTCCCCGGTGGAACACCTTCAACTTCAACAGAGCAAAACCCTACCATTACTTATAACACAGCAGGAACATATAGTGCAACACTTACAACCAGCAACAGTACCGGCAGTGACAATTTCACCAGAACAAATTATGTAAACGTAAGCGGTGATGCCATGTTTAACGCACAGTTTTACAGTGAAGGATTTGAATCGGGTTCGGGTTTTTCAAGCGATTGGACCATTGTAAACTATGCAACAAACTATACCTGGGAAAGAAATACTTCTTACAAATATTCAGGCTCAGCTTCGGTAAGAATGAATAACTATTCAAACACAGTTGGAGAAGTAGATGATTTGATAAGCCCAAGTTATAATTTGGGTATGGTAACTGATCCTACTATGACTTTTAAGTATGCATTTGCGCAGCGCACCACTGATAATACAGACAGATTACGTGTACAGGTTTCTACTAATTGCGGTGAAACCTGGGCAACCCGTTGGGTAAGTTCAAATGCAGCTTTGGGAACTGTAACTGCTCAAAACGGACCGCTATACCCTACATCACAAAGCCAGTGGAAAGAAGTGCAAGTAAGTTTACCAACCAATGTTGCAGCCGCAGATAATGTGCGTTTCAAATTTGAATTTACCTGTGGTGGCGGAAACTTCCTTTACATAGACGATATCAATATTACAGGCTCTGTGGGCATTAGCGAAGCGCAGCAGGCAGGCATTTCAGTTTATCCAAATCCGGCAACTAATAGTTTAACAATTGCACTTCCGAATGAGGTAAGAAATGTGAAATCAGAAATAAGAAACATCACAGGGCAGGTTATTTCTCAATCATTAATAACTAATCAGAAATCAACACTTGATATTTCTGATTTTAGTTCAGGAATTTATTTTCTCCGCTTGTTTTCTGAAAATCTGGATGTAACGGAAAAGATTGTTGTAGCAGGAAAATAGTTTTCCCGTCATGCTGAACTTGTTTCAGCATCTTAATAGAAAGACTCCGAAACAAGTTCGGAGTGACGTATCCCACAGCTTCTTATCTTTACCTGAAAAAATAGATTGCAAATCTCTGCACGTATATTCGGGGTTATACTAATTCTCTTTGCACTTGCACTGAATGAGTGGGCGTTTGAATTTGTTTTCCCTACCGAGCGCGAAGTAGATTATTTTGTCCGCTTTCTAGTTCTTATTGCGGATGTTTTTTTTCTCTTTCCGGTTATTATTCTTTTGTTTTTCTCTGTCGTGACAAGTCAATTTCCGAGGTTGTTTGCACTCTACTTTGGCTTGTTTGTTTCGTTTGTAATCTTCTGCTGTGCCGAATTTGGAACACGCTATTATTTCAAGCATTTTTATAAACCGCCTTTCAAAGATATAACCGAATGGAATCCTAAGTCAACAAAGCCCGACAGTTTGTTTGCTTACAGACTTCCTGAAAATAAAATTATCAATCATCGCTACCTTGTAAACGACACCTTGATTTACGAACAGAACTATAAAATTGATTCGTTTTCAAGAAGAGAAACACCAACAGATACCATTGCAAAAGATAAATTTATTGCAGTTGCGGGTTGTTCTTTTGCTTTTGGGTATGGAGTAAAAGAAGATGAAACGCTTTCATTTTTTCTGCAACAGCAAATGCACGGGTATGAAGGTTATAACTATGGAGTTTCGGGTTACGGAACAGAACATTTGTTATTGGAGACCAGAGAAAAAATTACACCAAAAGAAATAAAACAGAAGCAGGGAATTCTGATTTATTTTTTCATTGACAATCATCTCAATCGTTTAATCGGCTCGCGCAGAATAATAAAACTCTGGGGCGAAAAATTTCCGTATTTCTTTTTAGATGAAGAGAAGAAGCTTCAACAATCTGGCACGTTTAAAACGGGCAGATATTGGAAAACACTTTTTTATAAAACGATTACTAATAGCGCCATTGTTGATATTCTGGATTTGGAAATTCCGTTCACTATAAGTGATGATAATTTTAAATTAGCTGCAACTATAATCAAAGAAAGCAAAAAAGAATTTGAGAAAAACTTTCCAGGTTCAAAGTTTGTTGTACTGTTTTGCCCCGGTTCAAAATGTTCAGGTGAACTGGCTGCATTGCTTGCCAAACGCAACATTGATTTTGTGGATCATTCTCAGTTGTTTGATATTAACTCAAAGGAATACCGCAGCCATTACAGCGACCCGCATCCTAATGGGAAGGCCTATGAAGAGATTGCGAAAAATCTGAGTATTTATTTATCGCAGCATTAAACAGCTTATAAATACATCTCTGCATACGTCCTGTAACTTGGTCTTGAAGGCGTTTCTATAATAAATAATTTGCTTTCAAGTGTGGCCGAAATCTCAGCTGTTTCCAGTTCTTTTATTATTGCATAGTCGCCTTTTTTCATCAAATTGTTTTCTGCCAGAATGTTGCCGCTTATAACAAATACCGAGTAAACAGAATCCTTGTCGAGTGGTAATTTGTGATGTCCTTCGCTGAGAGTAAATTCTTTTATTGATACACCTTCGGTATCCATTTGCAATGGCGAATTCTCACCTTTGGATGTTTTAATCGTCATCCCGTTCTCCTTAGTAACCGGAAATTCTGCATCCTGATAATCGTTATAAGTGGCAGGTTTCATCAATGTTTTTTCAATGTTTGGGTCAAACCAGATTTGAAAAATTTCGGATTTTGCATTTGTTTTTTCGGCATGTGAAATTCCGTTCCCTGCACGGATAATTTGTGCATCGCCTTTCTTCAAGGGTTTCCAGCCTCGCAGTTTGCTGTCATAATGTTCAATATCGCCTTCAAGAACAAATGATAAAATCTCAAAAGCTTTGTGCGGATGCTCGCCAATTGTGCTTCCGCCATCACTCCAGGCGTGTGCCCAGTAAAAAAGATTGGAATAGGGTTTTAAGCCACCTCCATCCTGGGGAAAGCCGATTGGTTTCTTTTCCATGATAGCGCCACCGTTAAAATGTCCGCTGGCTTGCTTATCTTTTGGAACAATTGTTATTGCCATTTGTTATGAATTGAAGTTTATTCTATGGAATGCAAATTAATTGAATTAAATTTGCGATACCTAATAAACAATCATTCATCAAAAAAGTTTACGATGCAAAAGTTTATGGC
>CANJWH010000064.1 GCA_947478465.1 Bacteroidota bacterium | reverse complement strand
TAATTCCGCAATTATCACTCGAACCATTATCAATGTCTGCCCCTGTTACAGTTGCAATTCCAAATGCATCTAAAGCAACAGTTATGTTTTGACAAACAGCAACAGGAGGCGTATTGTCAATTACAAGAATTGTAACTGAAGTTGTCGCACTACAACCGTTTCCGTCAGTTACAGTCAGCGTATTTATTCCCGGAGAAAGATTGTTTACCACTCCGGTTGTTTGTCCGTCAGGTTGCCACAAGTAGGTATAAACTCCTGAGCCACCGGAAGCCACAGCTGTTGCACTACCGTCATTATTCCCTGAGCAGGCAACATTGGTGAAAGATGAAATGGTAACACTTGGATTTGAGAATTCACTCACAATCCAAGCCGTAGAAGTTGTTGAGCATCCGTTTGAATTTGATATGATAACAGTATAATTTCCTCCTGCAGTTGCAGTATAGGTCGCAGCAGTTGCTCCTCCTATATTACTTCCGTTTAATTGCCATTGATATGAAGAAATTGTTCCTGAACCTGCTGATGAAGTTGCTGCTGAAAGTGTTGCACTGGCACCTGTGCAAAATGAATTATTACCTGTTATAGTTGCCACAGGATTTGCAAAAGCAGTTACACTAAAAGTTGCTGATGTTGCAGAACAACCTAAGCTGTTGGTAACAATAACAGTATAGGTTCCCGCCACAGTTGCAGTATAAGTTACAGCGTTTGCTCCGCCAATATCAGTACCGTTCAGTTGCCATTGGTAAGAAGAAATTGTTCCCGATCCGGGTGTTGATGTTGCAGCAGATAACACGCTGTTATTTCCGACACAAAAGTTATTAGCTCCTGTTATTGTTGCCGTTGGAGTATTGGATGAAGTTATTGTGAATACAGCTGATGCAGTGCTGCATCCATTGCTGTTAGTAATTATAACGGTATAGTTTCCTGCACTTGTTGCGGTGTAGGTTGATGCAGTTGCACCACCAATAGTTGTTCCGTTCAGTTGCCATTGATAAGAAGAAATGCTTCCCGACCCAGGTGTAGAAGTTGCCGCAGAAAGAACAGTGCTTGTTCCTCCGCAAAAGCTATTACTTCCTGTTATAATTGCAGTTGGCGACCCAACAACATCAACTGTTGCTGTTGTGGTTGATGAACAACTTCCACTGTTAATAGTGTGAGTTACGGTAAATGTTCCTGTTGTTGAATACGTATGTGTTGCATTGGTTGTAGTAACGGTTCCGCTACCATCACCAAAATTCCAGATGTGATTAATTCCCGGTCCGCTTGAGCCGGTGTTCGTAAATATAAACGTGTTTCCAGTCAGACATTGTGGTGAACCACCCGAAACAGTAAAGCCCGGCTGAATAACTGTTACCGTTTGCTGGCTTGTAGTTGTTTGCCCGTTGCAGGCATCAGTAATTGTAACCGTGTAAGTTGTTGTTTGTGCTGGCGAAACACTTACTGAATTTCCACCTCCAGCTCCGTTGTTCCAACTGTAAGTGTAAGGCCCCTGACTGCCTGCAGCAATAGCTGTAAGTGTTATTGCATCACTTAGGCAAATGGTATCACCTCCGGCCGAACTTGCTGAAAGTACAGTGTTATTAAGGATATTAATGGTAGCGGTTGGAGGCGCCAGACAGTTACATCCTGAACTACTGAGATTTACAGTAACTGTTTCGCTTCCTTCAACTGTACCATCGGCTAATGCATTTAAGTTTAGTGTTGTCGAATTTTGCCCTGTAGGAATAGTGATTGTAGTAGTTATAGTCGTGTAATCTGTTCCGTTTGTTGCCGTACCTGAAAGCGTATAATTTACTACAATAGGCTGGCTGTTATCACTGCTATCAAGTCTTGTAAATGTAAAGCCTGAGCCAGGGCAACCTTCAGAAATGCTGGTAATATTTCCGATTGTTCCGAGCGCAACGCTTGCAACAGTCCCTGCAGTAAAACTTCCTGCTTTCAGCAAAACAGCAGAGTCGTAAATTCTGTCTAAAGCATCAGCAATGGCAAATTTTATGTGATATTGCTGACAAGGCTGCACAACCGCAAAAGCAGTCATAGGAGTAGTAAATCCATCGTACTGAACGGTTGTTCCTCCGCAATTATCAAAATAATAAGCACAATTTACGCAAGGACCGGTAGCAGGGCAAACTGCAGAATAGCCATTGTTAATTGTATTGATGGAAACAGGAGTAGTTGTTCCCGGAACTCTTGCAATGTTATAAGGCGTTCCGTAACCTGGGCCGCTGATAAAAAATGCAACAGGGTCATTGAATAGTCCTACATATTCATTGTATTCCTCAGAAGCATAAATGTATTCAAAGCGAATAGTGTCGGAGTAAGGTATAAAATCAAACTCCAGAATGCTTGCATCAAAAGTATTGGTTCCTGCAATTGCAGTTAACTGTGCATCTCCTCCTAAAGCATTGTTTGTTGAACGATTGGCTATATTATTTGGACCCGGGGCATTGTTTGCACGCCCGTTTGTCATAATTATTCCGGTATTCATACCAATATTTGAAGCCGTTCCGTTAAATGAACCTATTGCTCTGAAAGCACCTGTATATTGGATATTTGAAATATTTATGCAGGAATTCAGCAACACATTGTTCACCAAATTATTTACATCGGTTTGGTTGGCTGCCTCCTGAACGGCAAGCTGGGCTTTGGTTTCTGACGAAGAACCTATAAAAGCAAGTGCAAAAAAAATGCAACTTATATAATAACTTACTTTTTTACTTTTCACTGAAAATCTGTTACACAAAGTCATGAATGACTATATTCCTTTAATAAACAGAATACATACGAGGAATTTTATATAAGGTTTGTTAAGTTTTTAAAGCAACCGCAAGGCATATACAAATACACCTATTTTTGTCATTCATAAAAAAGAAAATATATGCTGGAATTTGGAAGTATTATTAACGGTAAACAGGAATTTTCAGGCGAATGGTTATCCATTCATAGCCCTTACTCGGGTAAAGTGGTTGGTCGCGTGTCTTTGATTTCGCCTAAAGAATTAGAAAAGGTAATTCAGCAAACACATGCCACAAAAATCAATCTTACCCGTTACGAGCGTTCCAATATTCTGAATAAAATGGCGACTGTCATCGACACAAAAACCGATGAGATTGCAAAAATAATTACCGATGAAACAGGTCTTTGTCTGAAAGACACAAAATACGAAGCCTCACGTGTTAGTGATGTTCTTCGCTTTTCTGCAGCAAAAGCATTGGATGACGACTCTGAAGTTTTTCCTTGTGACATTACAAAAAATGGTCGTCCGCGCAGGATTTATACTATGCGTTATCCATTGAATTTAATTTCTGCCATTACGCCTTTTAATCATCCGATGAATCAGGTGGCGCATAAAATTGCACCTGCTATTGCCACTAATAATACTGTGATTTTAAAGCCTTCAGAAAAAGCTCCGCTTTGTGCTTATTACTTTGCGCAACTGGCTTTGGATTGCGGTTTACCGCCAAACATGCTCAATGTTGTCAATGGCTCAATTAAAGAAACATGCGATATGCTGACTACTCACCCCTTGGTAAGTATGGTTTCGTTTACCGGAAGCAGTGCCATTGGTAAACATATTGCGCAAACTGCAGGCTACAAAAAGTTAGTGCTGGAATTGGGCGGAAGCTCTGCCTTTCTTGTTTTGCACGATGCTGATATAGATGAGGCTGTAGATATAACCATAGCCGGAACGTTTAAAAACTCGGCACAAAGATGCACAGCCATAAGGCGTATTCTTATAGATGAAGAAATTGCAGACGAATACGCAGAAAAACTTGCCGCAAAAGTGAGTAAAATAAAATACGGAAACCCTTACAACGAAGACACCGAAATGGGAACCGTAATCAACGAAGCATCGGCAATTGAAATTGAAAAACGCATTAACGAAACCATTGCAGCAGGGGCGAAACTTCTTTGCGGAAATAAAAGAGAAGGCGCTTTGTTAGCTCCTACAATTCTTGATTTTACCAAAAATGATTTTCCGGTTTGTGCTAAAGAAACCTTTGGTCCGGTTGTTCCCATTATTCGTTTTAAAACATTAACAGAAGCCATAAAAATTGCAAATGATACACCTTATGGACTTTCTGGCGGAGTAATGAGTAATCACTGGCCATCTATTCAACGGGTAATCACCGAACTGGAAACCGGAACAGTAAATGTAAATGAAGCACCAAGTTATCGTTTGGAGTGGACTCCTTTTGGTGGAGTAAAAGACTCAGGCTTAGGCTACAAAGAAGGTGTGATTGAAACTATGAAAGCCTTTACGCATGTGAAGACCTATTCGCTGCCTTGGGATGTTGCTTAATAATCCCTCTTCAGCTTGCTGAATTTTAATGGATTTGAAGAAATCTCCTTGTATTCCTGACGCTGACGAAAAATATCACAGGCAAGGTAAACTGCCTCACGGAAAGAATTTTCAGAGGCTTTATTTTTTCCGGCTAAATCATAAGCAGTTCCGTGGTCGGGCGAAGTGCGCACAACTGACAGGCCTGCTGTAAAATTTACTCCGCTGTCAAACGAAAGTGCTTTAAAAGGAACCAAGCCCTGGTCGTGATACATTGCCAAAACAGCATCAAAATTTTTCCAGTTACCTGACCCGAAAAACCCATCGGCAGGATATGGACCAAATACAAGCATGCCCGATTCAATCGCTTGTTTAACAGTTGGTGTAATGATGTCTTTTTCTTCATTTCCAAGTAATCCATTATCGCCTGCGTGTGGGTTTGCCGAGAGCAATGCAATTTTTGGTTTACTGATTCCGAAATCTTTAATCAGACTTTGTTGCATCAGTTTCAGCTTTCCAATAATTTTTTCAGGGCTTATGGATTTGCTTACTTCATTCAAAGCAATATGTCCTGTTACCAAACCAACACGCAGGTTACCGTTTACCATAAACATCAAGTGTTCTTTGGCTTCAAATTGTTGTGCAAGGTATTCTGTATGCCCCGAAAATTTAAAAGTTTCGCTTTGAATATTGTCCTTATTAATAGGTCCGGTAACCAGCACATCAACCTGATTATTTTTCAAAGCTTTAGTTGCAGCTTCAAGAGAAAGTAGTGCATATTTCCCTCCGTTAGGAGTTGATTTGCCAATTTCTAACGGAACCTCTTCCTGCCAGATATTTACAATGTTGGCGCGTTTGGCATTAGCTTCTTCGGGTTTTGTAATAGGATTGAAACTAAAATCATTTATCTCCAGAATTCTTCGATGAGCAGAAGTTACTTTGTTGGAGCCAAAAAGAATGGGCGTGCAAATTTCCAAAATCCTCGGGTCAAGGAAAGTTTTAATAATCACCTCGGGACCAATACCGTTTATATCACCGAGTGATACGCCTACTTTTATTCTTTTTTCGTTTTCCATGTCATTACTCCGAACTTGTTTCAGAGCCTTTTCTTTTTTTTGAGATGCTGAAACAAGTTCAGCATGACCTTAACTGTTTTTTACAAAATCAAACAACAATCTAACTCCAACTCCAGTTCCGCCAAGACCTCTGTAGCTATCGCGTTGTTCAACAAATGATGGTCCCGCAATATCCAAATGAATCCAAGGATAATCAGTAAAGCGTTCCAAAAATTTCCCGGCTGTGATTGCACCTGCATGAGGGCCGCCAATGTTTTTCATATCAGCAATATCACTTTTTAAAAGTTCTGCATAATCATCCCAGAAAGGCATCGGAGCCAAACGTTCAAAAACACGGTTTCCACTTTCTGCCAGTTTACTCATTTGCTTCTCGTTGGCAGTTCCCATGCTCACAATTCCGTATTTGCCGATTGCAGCAACGGCAGCTCCTGTGAGTGTTGCAAGGTCAATAACTAATTCAGGGTTATATTTTTTTGCATAGTGTAAAGCATCGCCTAACAACATGCGCCCTTCAGCATCGGTGTTCAATACTTCAATGTTTAAACCGCTCATCATTTTCACTACATCGCCCGGTGCATAGGCATTTCCATCAGGACGATTGTCAGTTGCGGGAACTAACCCAATCACATGAACAGGTAATTTTGCTTTTGCAATCGCATATACCGATCCTGCAACGGCAGCAGCCCCTGCCATATCACTTTTCATTAAATCCATACTGCCTTTAGTAGGTTTTAAACTTAAACCTCCGGTATCAAATACAACACCTTTTCCTACAAACACAACCGGTTTTTTATTTTTTGCTTTTGCAGGCTTCCATTCAAGGATTGTAAATGTTGGAGGGTCAATGCTTCCTTTGTTTACAGCAAGCAAACCACCCATTTTCAGGGCTTCAATTCTGTTCTTGTCTAATACTTCTACTTTGAATCCTGCTTGTTTTCCCAGTTTTTTTATTTCATTAGCTAAAACAGTTGCTGTCAGATATGATAGCGGTTCATTGACCAACGTGCGTGCAACGTTTGTGGCTTCAATTACAATATTCAATTCATCGCATTGCGCTTTGTTTACATCTTTATGGTCAACAGAAACAGTTTGCAAGGTGTTAGCTTTTTCTGCTCCATCTTTAAAGTATTTCAGAAACTGATAACCTGAAAGTGCAAGACCTTCTGCAAAGGCAAGAGCCAATCCTGCTTTTTCTCCGGGTGCTGAAACAGCAACTTCTTTTAGTTTAAAATCATTTAGTTGGTTAATCAGTTTGTCGGCTGATTTTCTTGCCAGTTCATTTTCTTCGTTTGCATCATTTCTCTTGTCAATAACAATGAGAAACACAACGCTCTTATAACGGTTTAATGTGATAAATTTTTTATCGTTCTTTAGCTGTGCAGCAACAAAATCTTTTTCGTCTTTGTTCAGGTTCAGGGTATTCAGTCCTGAATTCTTACGGATAAGAACTGCGCTCGCAGACTGCGCTTTTTTCCCATCGTATTTTACTATATTAACATTCATATTTTAGCTATTTAAGGCGGTAAAGATAGAGATTAGCAAATAAGCCGATGTGATAATATTAAAATCGTGTTTTAGAAATAGTATTTACTTTGCAGTCAATGAAAAAATTCGCGTTTATAGGCTTATTCTTTTGCTCTTGTTCTGCTTTTGGACAGCACTTTTATTCTGAAAAGAAATTCAAAGAAAATAAAGGCTACCGCAAAGATATTCGCAGAGAGTTTGCCATGCTTTGCATCGCCAATTCTGATGTAAGTGATATTACGTTTGGTGATTGGTTTCATCCCGATGGCAGGCGTTATGCACTTAACGCTAACCTTGTTCCCAACTTTTATTTAACACCTTTGCATTGGCCCTTTGTGAATGTTGGTGTGCCTACAGTAAGAATGCGAATCATAAGTAGCGAATATTCAGCACCGGTTCGCACTCCAAGTTTTAATCCGGGTGGATGGACTTATTTTAATCTGCGTAAGAATCGCAATCTTGACAATTTCCGCTATTTGGCTTTTGGTTTTTTTCATCACAGCAATGGCCAGGATGGCATTGCAATTAATCCTAACGGAAGTATTAATCTTAGAACCGGAAATTTTTCTGACAACTATATCAATTTTGATTTTCATTTTGGCCGTCAACAAAATCAACCAAATGCAAGCGCACGAAACTTTGCAAGGCTTGGTTTGGAGTTGCATGGCGGACTTTTAAAAATCGGAGATGAACCGCTTTTCCGCACTATGCTTGGTCATGTACGTATGAACTTTCGTGTTGGCAGAGTTTCTTATTCACGAAACATCCTTAACTTTTTCAAAAACACCGAAAAAGATTCAATTAAACTAAAAGATGCTGAACGGTTTCGTCTCGTGATAGATGGTATGGTAATTATGGATAAAATGTCGGATCAGTTTAGTAAAAGGCCGGCAACATGGAATCAATACTTTAATATAGAATTGAAGTTTTATTACAATGTTCCACATAGCGAAAACATGGCAGTGTTTTTTTCAACCGGGTACATGGGACATGATTATTACAACGTTTATTTCTGGCAGCCATATCCGTTTGTTCGTTTTGGTTTGGCAGGTGCGCCAGCTTTTATGTTCAGCAAGCGTTTGAAAGCACACAGAGAAATGATGCGTAACCATGGTAACTCACCCGAAGGAGAAGAATAACAAAAAGCCTATTTTTGCCGCATGAGTAAACCGTTTTACAATAATTTCAAGTTAGGTGTTTTGGGTGGCGGACAGTTGGGCAAAATGCTTATTCAGGAAGCAGTAAATTTTAATATCTCAACCTATATTCTTGATCCCGATGCCAATGCTCCCTGCAAAGATTTATGCACTAAATTTTTTCATGGAAGCCTGAAGGACTTTGACACTGTTTACAATTTCGGAAAACAGGTTGATTTGCTCACTATTGAAATTGAGCACGTGAATGTAGAAGCAATGGAAAAATTGCAAGCAGAAGGAATCTCTGTCTTTCCCCAACCCGAAATTCTGAGAATGGTTCAGGATAAAGGTTTGCAAAAACAGTTTTATCGACTGAATAAAATTCCTACTGCACCGTTTCATTTGGTCAATAACAAAGAAGAGATAAACCAATTTGCAGCAGAATTCCCATTTTTTCAAAAGCTTCGAAAAGAAGGCTATGACGGACGCGGAGTAGTTCGTTTAACTGAAGTAAACAATCTTGAAAAAGCATTTGATGCACCAAGTGTGCTTGAAAAATTAGTTGATTTTGAAAAAGAAATCTCAGTGATTGTTTCACGAAATGTGAAAGGTGAAGTTGCTGCTTTTCCAACGGTGGAGTTAGTTTTTAATCCTGAAGTAAATCTGGTGGAGCATCTTTTTTCACCTGCCAACATCAGCGCAGAAATAGAAAGAGAGGCAAAAGAAATTGCAGTGCGTGTAATTGAATCACTCAAAATGGTAGGCCTGCTTGCTGTTGAAATGTTCCTCACTAAAACCGGTGAAGTTTTGGTAAATGAAATAGCGCCCCGTCCTCATAACAGTGGGCATCAAACAATTGAAGGAAATTTTACTTCGCAATACATGCAACACTTGCGTGCAATTTTGAATTTGCCTGCCGGAAACACAGAGATAAAAACACCTGCCGTGATGGTAAACCTGCTTGGAGAGCCAGGTTATACAGGCGATGCCGTGTATGAAGGATTAGAAGAAGTGTTGGCTATTGATGGTGTGAATATTCATCTTTACGGAAAGATAACAACAAAACCTTTTCGCAAAATGGGACATGTTACAATAATTGATAAAGACCTGAAGAGCGCAATGCAAAAGGCAGAGCAGGTTAAGAAAATACTGAAAGTAAAAAGTGCCTGATAATTTTTAGATTTACAGTTATAATTTTCAAAATATGGTTGGTATAATAATGGGCAGCAAAAGCGATCTTTCGGTAATGAAAGAAGCCGCTGCATTTCTTGATAAAGTTGGAGTTCCTTATGAGATTACGGTTGTGTCTGCACACCGCACACCCGACCGTATGTTTGAGTATTCAAAAACAGCAATCAAGCGCGGATTGAAAGTGATAATTGCCGGAGCAGGTGGTGCTGCACATCTTCCTGGAATGGTGGCTTCACTTACTCCGCTGCCGGTTATCGGTGTTCCAATTAAATCTTCCAACTCTATTGACGGTTGGGATTCTGTATTATCAATTTTGCAAATGCCAAATGGTGTTCCAGTTGCAACTGTTGCGCTGAATGCTGCGCAGAATGCCGGAATTCTTGCTGCTCAAATTATTGGAACTTCAGATAAAAAAGTTCAGAAAAAACTTTCAGATTTTAAAGAAGAGTTAAGAGAAAAAGTGATGGGATCGATGGAAGAAGTGGAAAATACCAAAAAGAAAAAATAAGAATTTGGTAACACGCAGTTTCAGAATCAGTGTTACCTTTCAAACAAAATTCTGATGAAGAGACTTTTACTTTTTTCATTTCTGTTTTCTTTTTTTCAGCCAGTCTTTTCTGGAAATGAAAACCTACCCGTTGGTGCGCGTTCAGCTGCTATCGGCAATGCATCTGTATGTTTGATTGATGTGTGGGCAACCTATCATAATCAAGCCAATCTTGCATATTACAAAAATATAACAGCCGGAGTTTATTACGAGAATAAATACCTTGTTAAAGAAATGAGTCTGCAGGCAGTTTCACTTGTATTGCCAACAAAAAAGCTTGGTGTATTTGGGGTTAGTTTCTCACGATTTGGTTATTCGCTTTATAACGAAAGCAAGTATGGAGTTTCTTATGCAAGAACCTTTGGACCTAACTTTTCTGCCGGTGTTCAAATGAATTATTTATCGGCTCATGTTGGTGAGAATTATGGAACCAAAGGTGCTTTCACGGTTGAGTTAGGTGTTCGTGCTAATATTACAAAACAGTTAGTTGTTGGGTTTCATGCATACAATCTAACCCGCGCTAAAATGGCTAATTATAATAACGAACGCATTCCAACTGTTCTGAGGCTTGGTTTACAATATGATTTTTCGCAAAAGGTTTTTCTAAGTGCTGAAGTAGAAAAGGATATTGACTACAAACCGATGTTTAAAGCAGGAATGGAATATCGGCCTGCAAAATTATTTTACATCCGTGCAGGTATCTCTACTAATCCTTTTATCAGTAGTTTCGGAATAGGGTTTAATATTTCCGATAAAGTAAATATTGATTTAGCCTCTGCAGTTCATCCCGTTCTGGGTTTGTCACCAATGGCTTCGTTGAGTTATAATTTCAAATAACCTAACGAAGTATGAGATTCTTTCTCCTGATATTTCTGATTTTGTTTTTCATTTCTGCAAATTTATTTGCGCAGACAATTGACAATAAAGACGAAAATCTCATTGAGAAAAAAGTAGAAACTATCGCAGAAAATACCGAACAGGAAATGGACTATACCATGCTTGTTGACCAATTAACAAGGTATTTACAAAATCCACTTAATCTTAACAATGCATCACGTGAAGATTTTGATGATCTCGCATTACTCAGCGATATTCAAATAAATAATCTGCTTGATCATATCGCGCGAAACGGTAAACTGATTTCTCTTTATGAGTTACAGAGCATTGATGGTTTTGATCTTCAAACTATCCGCGCAATTTCATCATATGTTACTGTTTCAGGAAATATTGATAACCCTAAGTTCAGCATCCGTGAAGTATTTAAGTACGGAAAGAATGATTTATTCATGCGCTATCAGCAGGTTATAGAAGAACAGCAAGGATATACTTCAGCGGATTCGGCAGCAAGTCCAAATTCGCATTTTGCAGGAAGCCCGATGCGACTTTACACACGTTATAGATTTACGTATTCAAACCATGTGAGTATTGGGTTAACAGCCGAAAAAGACCAAGGCGAAGAATTTTTTAAAGGATCACAAAAACAAGGATTTGATTTTTATTCAGGGCATTTTTTTTTACGAAATATTGGTCATTTAAAAGCATTAGCTGTTGGTGATTTTCAGGCTCAGTTCGGACAAGGACTAACTTTTTGGAGCGGACTTGCGTTTGGTAAAACTGCAGATGGAACTTCCATAAAAAGAAATGCAATAGGACTAAAACCATACACTGCGGTGGATGAAAATCTTTTTCTTCGCGGAATTGGAAGTACCTGGCAATTCGGAAAATTTCAGGTTACAGGATTTGCTTCGCATAAAAAAATTGATGGCGCTACAACCATTGATTCTACAAGAGATGAAGTAACAAGTGTTACTTCTTTTCTCACTTCAGGTTTGCATCGCACACCTTCAGAATTAGCAAAAAGAAAATCACTGAGTGAAACTATTCTAGGTGGAAATGTAAGCTATGTTCAGCGCAGATTGAGAATTGGAGTCACTGCTGTTCATTATATTTTCGGCAATAATTATCAGAAAACTGATGAGCTTTATAATATCTATGAATTTAGTGGAAAACAAAACACAAATGTTGGTATAGATTACAATTATGTGTTTCGCAATTTTAATTTCTTTGGCGAAACTACTGTGTGTGCTAATGGCAGCGTGGCCACAACAAATGGAGTGCTTATGAGCCTTGACCCAAGAGTAACTTTTGTTGCAATGTATCGCAGTTTTCCTAAAGATTTTCAGGCAGTTTATGCTAATGCTATTTCTGAAAACTCAAGAATACTGAATGAAAAAGCAACTTACTTTGGTTTCAAGGCACAAATAATGAAAAACTGGAGTTTGCAGGGATACATGGATGTTTTTAAATTTCCATGGCTGCGTTATCAGGTTGATGCCCCTTCAAAAGGTTATGAATATTTAGCGCAATTAACTTACGCTCCTTCAAAAACTGTTGAAGCATATTTCCGAATTCGCAGGCAGTTAAAAGAAATCAATACCAACGATGATGAGTTGACCATTAATACATTGGATAATCAAATGGCAACGCATTACCGTTTCAATATTACATATAAAGTTTCGCCTTCAATTCAATTCAGAAACAGGGTTGAGTATGTAACATACGAAAGAGGAAATGATGGTGTTGAAAAAGGCTGGCTGATGTATCAGGATATTACTTATAAAGCGTTGAAAAGCCCAGTATCGTTATCATTCCGTTATGCCATATTTGATACCGATACCTATAATGCACGTATTTATGCTTACGAAAATGATGTCTTGTATGCCTTTTCAATTCCGGCTTATTATTATAAAGGAAGTCGGGCTTATTTGACTCTGCGCTATAAAGTGGTTCGCGGAATTGATGTGTGGCTTCGTTATGCAGTTACTTTTTATAACAACAGAAGTGTAATAAGTTCCGGCACAAGCGAAATTTCAGGAAGCACAAAATCAGAATTGAAAGCACAAATTCGCTTCAGTTTTTAAGTTGCTATATTCGTGCAGTTTTTAGTTTCCCATGCTTTCTTTCAGCAATACCGAAATAGCTTTTAAAGATAAGACCGATAAGGAGCTTCGCAGAGCATATTTGCTTTTTAAGTTCATTAGTTACCCTATACTTCTTAAAATTGGTAAACCTTTATTGAACATTGCATTAGGACTGCATCTGCCCGTTGAAGGCATAATAAAAGCAACTGTATTTAATCATTTTTGCGGTGGCGAAAATCTTTCTGAAACAGAAAACACAATTCAGCGACTATCGAAAAACAAGGTGAAGGGTATTCCTGATTATTCTGTAGAAGGAAAAGAATCGGAAGCGGATTTTGAAAGAGTTGCAAACGAAATAATTACAATTATCGAATTTGTAAAAGACAATATAAATACACCATTTGCTGTTTTTAAACCTACAGGAATCGGACGATTTTCATTACTTGAAAAAATAAATTCAAATGCCGGTCTTTCATCGGAAGAAGAAAACGAGTACAAAAAAATAAAACACAGGATAGATAAAATTTGCAATGCTGCCAGTCTTGCAAATGTGCGTGTAATGATTGATGCAGAAGAATCATGGATTCAGGATGCGATTGATCTGATGACAGAAGAAATGATGAAAAAATACAACCGCGAAAATGCTGTTGTATATAATACGCTGCAACTCTATCGCCACGACAGGCTTGCATTTTTGAAATCAACAGTTGAAAAGGCAAAGGCTGAAAATTGGTTTCCCGGGTTTAAACTGGTACGTGGAGCCTACATGGAAAAAGAGCGACAGTGTGCAGAAAAAATGGGATACCAATCGCCAATACACAAAAATAAAAATGAAGCTGATCAAGATTACAATTCAGCATTGGATTATTGCATTGATCATTTCCCGCTCGTTTATGTTTTTGCCGGAACACACAACGAAGAAAGTTCGTTGCATCTTGTAAAAAAGATGGCTGAAAAAAAAATTGAAAAAGCAGATGAACGAATTTACTTTTCTCAGCTTTTTGGCATGAGTGATAATATCAGCTTTAATCTTGCTTCTGAGGGTTATAATGTTGCAAAATATATTCCATATGGTCCGGTTAGAGATGTCATGCCCTATCTCATTCGCAGAGCTGAAGAAAATACTTCAGTTGCCGGACAAACAGGAAGAGAACTGAAACTAATTACTTCAGAAATCAGCCGAAGGAAAGGGAAAAGCTAGATCTGTTTTCTTCTTTCTTTAAGTTACAACTAAATTTTCTCATTTTTGTATTGTATAAAAGTGCAATAAAGCAAACATGGCGGGCAAAAAAAAAGCAACTTTAATAGAAAGCAGCAACAGTGAAGCTTATCTCAAGTTAATGCTTGAGAATACAATCAAGTCTTTTATTCTTTTGGATAAAGACTATAACATATTGCTTTTCAATAAGGCTGCAGATAATGGTATGCGGTTCTTTTACAACAAGCCAATGGAAATAAATACTTCTTATTGGGATTATGTTGAAAAATCGGGAAACAGTTCATTTGTTAAACACTTTGAAAAAGCATTAGCCGGAAAAAAAATTACAACAGAAAAAGCACTTAAAAATCCTGAAAATGAAACCATTTGGATTGAATCGAGCTTTGTTCCTGTATTTGATGAAAATAAAAAGGTAAGCAGTGTTCTTTACTCGTACCTAAACATTACTGAAAAAAAGGAAGCCGAACAGGCGCTTAACGAATCAGAAGCAAACCTTCGTGCAGTATTTAATAGCAGCCGTGATGGATATTTTCTTCTTGATACAATGTTTAAGGTAATAGCCCTAAATCCCGCTGCACGCGATACTTTTAATCATTTATACACTAAAAAATTAAATCTTGGCGACAATCTTCTCGACCACATTGAAAGCGATGCAAAACTTAGGTTTATCAGAAATGTTAAGATTGCATTGAAAGGGGGATATGTTACAAGCGGAGGACAGAAGGAAATAAATGGCAAACCTTTTTTTTATGAACTGAAATACAATGGCGTAAGAAATGAAGAAGGAAGAATTTACGGTGTTACACTTGTAGCATCAAATGTTACAGAAACCAAACTAGCAGAAAAAGCGCTTATTAGCTCGGAAACTAATCTCAGGTCAATTTTTAATAACACTTCACACACCTATTATTTGGTAGATAAAGATTTTAAAGTTGCAGCTTTTAATCAGGCGGCATCACGCATGATTAAAATGCAATTCAACCGAGAACTAAAAAAAGGAGACGATATTATAAATTGCATCCAGGAAAAAAATCGGTTATCGTGCATTGAAGAAACAAAAAAAGCATTTAATGGAAAGACTATTCTTACCGAAAGATCCGTAGAAATAAGCGGTAAAGAATTTTGGTATGAGCGCCAATACAATCCGGTTTATAATGAAAATAATGAATTGACAGGAGTTACCATATGGTCGTCAAACATTACAGAGCGCAAGAAGGCAGAAGAAACCACACGTATAAACGAGCGAAAATTCAGAACACTTACTACGCTTGCTCCTGTGGGAATTTATCAGCATGACGCAAATGGGAATTTGATTTACGTAAATGAAAAATTGCTAGAAATCTTAGGGATTTCTGTTGCCGATGCATACAGTGCTACACCACTCAGAAATACACATCCGGAAGATTACGCGGCAGTAAAAAGGAAGTGGGATAAAACCAATGCAGCGCAAACTGAATTTAATATGGAGTACCGTATTATTTCTCCGGAAGGAATAATACGCTACGTGACAGAGCAAGCTGTACCTCTGAAAGATAATGAAGAAAAATTTATCGGATACATGGGAACAGTAACCGATATAACAGAACAAAAACAAAAAGCACAGCTTGAAACAGAAAAAGAACTTGTAGAAAAATCGTTGAAATATAAATCAGAATTTCTTGCAGGAATGAGTCATGAGATAAGAACTCCGCTGAATGGAATTCTTAGCATGTCTGAATTATTATTGGATACAAATCTTAATGCTGAACAACATGAATTTGTTGAGAATATTCACAACTCTTCAATAAATCTCCGCTCCATTGTAAACGACATTCTTGATTTTAGTAAACTTGAAGCAGGTAAAATGCGTCTTACCCCGCTTGCATTTCATTGGGATGCATTGATTGATGAAATTACTAAGACATATAAAGCTCTTGCAACCGAAAAAAATATAAATCTTATAACAGAGTTCGCAGGAAATATTCCTGATGTAGTTATTACAGACCGCAGAAGAGTGATGCAGGTGATAGTAAATCTATTACGAAACGCTATTAAATTTACTCCTCAAGGAAGTATCACAATTAAATCGGAATTGATGGAGCAGCGGGGAACAGCATTGAAATTGAAGGTATCTGTTATAGATACAGGAGTGGGAATTGAGCAATCTGACTTTGATAAACTATTTAAAGATTTTTCGCAAATAGACACACCTTTTTCCCGAGATATGGAAGGAACAGGATTGGGCTTATCCATCTCCAAAAAATTAGTAAATCTTCTTGGCGGTGAAATTGGAGTGGAGAGTGAAGCAGGAAAAGGAAGTACGTTTTGGTTTTATGTAATTGCAGACAGTGAAGTAAAACAGTTGGAAGTAAAAAAAGATAAACCAAAACCTGCCGAGTTGAAGTTTGAATGCAAAGTTTTAGTAGCAGAAGATAACCTGATTAATCAACGTGCTTTTTCTGTTATGTTGAAAAAAGCAGGTTGTACAGTTGAGCTTGCTTCAACCGGAATAGAAGCTACAGAAGCAGTAGCTTCTAAAGACTACGACATTATTTTTATGGATATACAAATGCCGGAAATGGATGGATTTACAGCTGCTGCACATATTCGTAAGAATGGTAAAAAAGCTCCCCCTATTATTGCGCTAAGTGGAAATGTAATTGATGTACAGTCGCAAAATGAGGAAACAAAAATGATGGATGATTATTTATTGAAACCTATTGTTTCCAATGATTTGGTAAACATGTTAAGAAAGTGGGCAGGCAGTAAAATGGTTTCAGCGGAGCAGTAAAAGGCTGAACAAAACAATCAACAGAATTCCTGCAATGTCCAGGGAAATTCCAGCCTTCATCATATCGTTTACCTTTATTCGTTTGCTTCCGAATACTATTGTGTTTGGCGCTGTTGCAACAGGCAACATAAACCCTAGCGAAGCTGCAAATGTTGCAGGAATCATTAATAACAGTGGATGAACATCCAAGCCTTTTTGAATAGATATTAAAACCGGAAGAGCAAGTTGTATGCTGGCAATATTTGAAGCAAATTCACTGATGATTGTAATCATTATGCAAATCAAAAGTATAATGACAACAATGTTTGCAGTTTTAAAGAATTCAAGTTGTGCAGCAAGAAAATTACTTAGTCCTGAAACTTCAAAACCTTTTGCAATTGCAAAACCGCTACCAAAAAGCAGGATAATATCAAAGGGGAGTTTTGATGCTTCTTGCCAGGTGATGAGAGCTCTCCCTTTTTCATTTTTTGAGGGAATAATAAACAACAGTAAGGCCATAAACACAGCTACTGTACTATCCTGAATTATTTCTGATTTCCCGAATAGGTTTACCCACCCAGGCATTCTGAAATTTCCTAAGTCAATGTCACTGCGAGTGAACCAGAGCAAAGCAGTTATGATAAAAACTGCACCTACGGATTTTTCTTCTTTGCTCATATTCCCTAGACTTTTGTATTGATTAAGAAAATAATTTTTGTCCAGTACTATGTCTTTGCAGCTGCTTAGAAAAATAGTTTTAAGTACAAAAAAACAAACTGCTAAAAAGGTTAGTGAAAGAGGAAATCCTATTTTAAACCAGGTAAGAAAATCAAGGTCGTGATTATTTGGATAGGTTTCGGTATAGAAGCGGTAAAAAATCATGTTTGGAGGAGTTCCTACCAGAGTTGCCATGCCGCCAATGGTTGCTGAATAAGCAAGACCAATAAATAATGCAGCAGCTATCTTGTTTTGTTGTTTTTTGTTTTCTATGTGTTTCTCAATCTGATGAACTACAGCAAAGACAGCAGAAATTAGCATCATAGTGGTTGCTGTGTTTGAAATCCACATTGATAGCAGGTAGGAAGTAAGCATTATTCCTAACAAAATACTTGAAGGCGATTTGCCAAGCATTGAAAGAAGTCTCAATGCAATGCGTTTGTGGAGGTTCCAGCGCTCAATTGCAAAAGCAATTATAAAGCCACCGATGAAAAGAAAAATTACCTGATCCATGTATTGAAATGCAACTGTTTTTGCATCACATATTCCCAGAACAGGAAGAAAGATAAACGGGAGTAAGGAAGTAACTGCAAGGTGAACAATTTCAGTTAACCACCAGATTGCAATCCATATGGTAATTGCTGCCATCCGGGTAATCATCGGATTCGCAGGATCAAGGTTGACGAATGCAATAATGAACACTGCCGCCAGCGGACCTGCAATCAGTTTAAGCCAATACCCTTTGTTCATTTATTCAACAAAGAAAAATAAAATTCGGGATTAACGATGTTTGTTTAAAATTGCAACATGACAAATGATGTGTTACTTATCTTTTTAAACGATTCAACAGAGCAGACAAAACTTTGTCAATCATTGGGTGAGGAGAAAGCGCAGGAGATAAATAAAAGATTACAAATTGCAGTTTGTTCAGCTGCTAAATCAATCACCTGTAATAAAGTTGTTTTAACTAATGAAGAATCTGTTCTTAATAACATTTGGGATAAAAACATCTTTAATAGTGAAGTACAAACCGGGAAATATCTGAATAATAAAATGCAAAATGCTTTTGACAAGCACATAATTCAGAATAGTGAAGATGTATATAAAGTAGTTTTCATTTCGGCTGATTGCCCTCAATTAACTCAACAGATTATTGAAAATGCATTTGATAGCTTAAATAAATATGATGTGTGCATTGGTCCTGAGAAGAAAGGAAATTATTATTTGATTGGCATGAAAGAGCCTTTGCCATTTTTATTTGAGAATAAGCTGTGGAGCGGCAAACACCTTCTTGATGACACGCTTGAAGAGTTAATAGATCAAGGAAAAAAATATTTTCTCCTGCCTGAGTTACAAAGTGTGAATGATATTTATGATTTGCATCTGGTGAAATAGAATTGCTTCAAATAGTTCAGACATTTCAACTATGCTTGATGTGATGGGGAATAATCTTACTTTTACAATTCTAAAAAAATCACGATGAAAAAAACATTACTCTTTCTTGCCTTTTCTCTCACTTTCCTGTTCACTTCTTTCGCTCAGCAGCAGGACACCATTACGGTACAAACCTTTACCTATGGTTCGCCCCAGAATGCCTGGTTCGCTTTACCTCCAGACACAACCCAGTACGAGAAAATTTTGATGCATTACAAATTGAAATGTAATCCTGCTCAAAACCCAGCCTGTGGAGAATGGGATTATCTTACCTACACCTATTTATATGATCATACCGGGGTTTTAGATTCAACACTTTATACTGCGCCAAGTTTTTCAGTTGAGGGTGTAAGTCCTGACACATTTGGGTATATGAATTCACCAACATATACATACTACCCGCATTTTCAGGATTACATTGTTTATACTGATACTACTTCGCTTAATACGCATAACATAGGTCAGGCTTCTGTTTCAAGTGCTGAGACATTTAACGGAAATGCAAATTCGCGCTCACAATATATATGGAAATCTGCTGAACTTTTAAGTGGTGGAGTTACTGCCGGAAATATTACTGCGATTGCTTTACAGTTTGATGTTCCGGGAAGCGAATTGAAGAATTTTACCATTCGCATAAAACATACTTCGTTGGATTCGCTTACTGCAACTGAGTTTGAAAACAGCGGATTTCAAACTGTATTTCTTCAGAATATTACGATTGTATCCTCAGGCATAACAACGTTCAATTTTACCACACCATTCAATTGGAACGGAACTTCTAATCTTGTAGTTGATTTCAGCTATAGTGCTACTGAAGCTGGATTAGCGAACAATGTATTTGGTGAAAATACAGGTTGGAATTCAGGAATTAATTCAACTGTAGATGATAACTATCTTTCATTCAATGGACCAGATTATGTTCAGGTTCCCGGTGCTGCTTTTGCTGAACTTGACAGTTTTGTTACAGTAATGTTCTGGCAATATGGCGACCCTGTTATTCAACCCCAAGCCGATATTATTTTTGAAGGTTATACTGCACAAAATCAGCGCGTATTGAATGTGCATCTTCCCTGGGATAATGGAACTGTTTACTGGGATGCAGGAAACTCTTCGGGTTATGACCGCATTGAACTGGCTGCTCAAACAGCTAATTATGAAGGGCAATGGAACCACTGGGCGTTTACTAAAAACGTTGCAACAGGTAGCATGAAAATGTACTTGAATGGAACCTTGTTTCATAGTGCAACAGGTATGACAAGACCTATGAGCGGTATCACCAATTTTAAAATCGGGTCAGGAGCAGACGGCAATTATAATTATGATGGGTACGTGGATGAGTTTACTCTTTGGAACAAAGAATTAGATGAGGCTACCATTCGCGATTGGATGCATAAAGATGTTGACGGAACACATCCTGATATTAATGAGCTGGCATTCTACTACCCGTTTAATGAGCAGGAAGGTCTTGCTGCAGCAGATGCAAGTGGCAATGGCTTTGATGGAGCACTTGCAGGTTTGCCTGCACGGAAAGCAGTTAGCGGCTGGGATATCTTCAGAAACTTTAATGAAACTCAACAACGTCCTTTTATAGTTTTAGAGCAGGGTGTTTTTCAAAGTAACCTTGACTCGATTCTTGTAATTGATACCATTGCAACCGAGATGCTGCAACTGCTTGTATATGCCGATTCGGCAAACCCATTGGTTGCAACCGATACTCTTATGGTTTGGGAGCCACAGCCCATTAACTATGTTTATGATAGCGGAGGCAATGCACTAGACTCAACTATTGTAACAGCCGAAGACAGTGTGTTTCTGAGTATCTGGGAATATTATGGAACTCCGTTTGAAGTGATTGACCGCTACGAAATAGGTCGCTTTATAACACCATACGGTTTTGGATTGGATTTGCATGATGGTTTCACATGGATTTATGATGTTTCTGATTTTGAACCGCTGTTGCATGATTCGGTTCACTTAAGTGCAGGGAACTG
>CANJWH010000063.1 GCA_947478465.1 Bacteroidota bacterium | reverse complement strand
TGAAGTGGGCGCAGAAAAACTACGCTACATGCTAAAAAGCAGCCCTGAAGCTAACATTACGCTAGTGGCTGAAACGATAAACAGTGAAATCTCAGAACTGTTAAGGAAAACTGAAAACATAAAACTCCATTTAAAAAGCTATCAAAATAGCGACCTTGAAGGCATTAATATTGCTATTGTTGCTACAGATGACAAAGCATTAAACTCGCTTATCCGTAATGAAGCAAAAAACAGAAACATTTTAGTAAATGTAGCTGATACACCTGATTTGTGCGACTTTTATCTGGGTTCCATTGTTACAAAAGGTGATTTAAAGATTGCTATTTCAACAAATGGGAAATCACCAACATTTGCAAAGCGTTTCAGGGAAATGCTGGAAGAAAGCCTCCCTGATTCTATTCCTGAGTTATTAAATAACATGAATGTTTTCAGGAATAGGCTAAAAGGAGATTTTAAAAATAAAGTAAAAGCTTTAAACGATTTAACGGAAGAACTGATAGCAAAGTAAATTTGTTATCTTTGCGCTCCGATGAGTTTTGTCTATCCTGAATTTCTCTTTGCACTCTCGGCTCTCTCTATTCCCGTATTTGTTCATCTTTTCAACTTCAGACGCTTTGTTACCGTTTACTTCAGTAACGTGCAGTTTCTGCGAGAAGTAAAAATTGAAACGCAATCTCACTCACGCCTAAAACACTTGCTGGTTTTGGCTGCACGACTGCTTACCATTACTTGTCTGGTATTAGCATTTGCACAACCCTTTATTCCTGCAAAAAACAGCAGCGCTCTTACACCAGAAGGTACTGCAAGCATTTTTATAGATAATTCATTCAGTATGGAAGCTAATGGAACTTCAGGAACCATGCTTTATGATGCAAAGAATAAAGCAAAGGAAATTGCTTCAGCATTTCCTCCATCTCAAAAATTTCAATTACTCACCAATGATTTTGAAGGCCATCAGCAACGTCTTGTTAATCGTGAAGAATTTCTTGATCTGATTGAAGAAGTAAAAATAAGTCCATCGGTAAAAACAGTTTCAGAAATATACTCACGACAAAAAGATGCATTAAAATCACAAGGTAATGAAAGCGGTAGCGCCTATATCATTTCTGATTTCCAGAAAAGCATTAGCAATATTGAAGAAATAAAAGCAGACACAAACCTTTCCTGCTTTTTTATTCCTGTAAAACCTTCACAAAGTAATAACCTGTATATTGACTCTTGTTGGTTCTCTACTCCTATTCGTCAGATTAACAGGCCTGATGAATTGAAACTGCGAATTAAAAACACTTCAGATGAAGACTATGAAAACATTCCTGTGAAACTAATCTTGAATGGACAACAAAAAGCATTGGCAAGTTTCTCTATCGCTGCACAATCTGAAACAGAAGTTCCGCTTTCATTCACCCTTTCTGAAACAGGACTTCATCTTGGCGAACTGAGCATAACAGATTATCCTGTAACATATGATGATAAATTTTACTTCTCATTCAGCGTTGCAAAAAATATTTCAGTTCTCAGCATTAACGGCAAAGAAGAAAGTAAACCGATCAACTCGCTTTTTGGTAGCGATCCCTATTTTATTCTCGATAATCAGAACGAAATGAGCGTGAACTATGCCTCACTGTCAAACTACTCATTAATTATTGCAAATGAAATTCAGTCCATTTCATCAGGACTAGCTCAGGAGCTTAAGCGCTTTGCGCAGGCTGGAGGCAGTGTTTTCATTATCCCTTCCCAAAATTCAGATATCAATTCTTACAATGAACTTTTGCTTACCTTAGAAGCAGGAAGTATCATTGGAAAAGACAGCAGTGTAACAAAAGTGAGCAGCATCAATTATCAAAGTGAAATTTTTGCCAATGTTTTTGAAAAGAAAAAAGAAAACAAAAACCTTGATTTGCCTGTTGTTTCAAAACATTACATCATTTCTAAAAACACCAAAACACGCGAGGAAATTCTATTAAGACTGAGCAATGGTGAAAGTTTCCTTTCAAAATATATTTCAGGTAATGGAAATGCTTACCTTTTATCTGTGAGCCTTTCCGATAACTTCAGCAACTTTTCACGGCACGCTATTTTTGTTCCAACGCTTTACAATATTGCATTATACAGTCAACCAAATCAACCACTGTTTCAAACCATTGGGAAAGAGCAATCAACTGAATTTGCTAACACTAATATTGCAGGAGAAAGTGTTTATCACATAACAGGTTTATCCAATTCATTTGAAATCATACCTGAACAAAAAATAATCGGACCACTGACTTCTATTGTATTCGGCAACCAACTGAAAGAGGCAGGTAACTATTTATTGAAAGCAAAAACAGACACACTATTCGGTCTTTCATTTAATTACGACCGAAAGGAGTCGGTACTGCAATATTTAAGCACAACTGAATTGGAAAATATGGCCGACAAAGCTGGCAGCGGAAATTTTTCAGTGGTTGAAACCAACAATAAAAGCCTTGCTATAACTTTGACCGAACTGAACGAAGGAATAAAACTTTGGAAATGGTTTGTATGGCTGGCACTGGCTTTCATTGTTTCTGAAGTTTTACTGATACGATTATTAAAATAAAAAAATAACACCATGGATATTCATATCAAATCTGCCAAAGTAATTGACCCTGGGTCAAAGCACAACGGGAAAACAGTTGACATCCTTATTCGTAAAGGAAAGATTGAGAAGATTGGAAAAGATCTGAAATCCGTTGGTAAAATAAAAGTGTATGAGCACAAAGGCCTTTGTGTTTCTCCCGGCTGGTTTGATATGAACGTGAATTTTCGCGAACCGGGCTACGAACAAAAAGAAGATTTAATGAGCGGAATAAAAGCTGCTGCACAAGGGGGATTTACAGGAGTTGCGTGCAAACCTTCCACTAATCCACCGCTGCATACCAAAGCAGAAATTGAATTCGTAAAAAACAAAACAAAAAACCAGATAGTAGATGTTTTTCCTATTGGAACGGTTTCAAAGGAACGAAAAGGCAAAGAACTGGCTGAGATGTTTGATATGCATAACGCAGGTGCAGTAGCTTTTTCAGACGGAAAACAAGCATTGGAAAATCCCAGATTGTTATCGCTTGCCATGCTTTACACTAAAGGATTTGGCGGTCTCATTATAAGCTTTCCTGATGATGCAAGAATATCTGCAAACGGAAAAATGAATGAAGGCGAGGTAAGCACAACGCTTGGAATACAGGGAATACCTGCAGTAGCAGAAGAGTTGCAAATTTCAAGAGATATTTTTCTGGCAGAATATAACGACACACCGCTGCATATTTCCTCGGTAAGCACTGCAAAATCAATTGATTTAATCAGACAGGCTAAGAAAAAAGGATTGAAGATAACTGCAGATGTAACACCACATCACCTTTCACTGGATGATAGTTTGCTTACCGGATTTGACAGCAACTACAAAGTAAAACCACCGCTACGCGTTAAATCAGACATCAAAGCCTTAATAAAAGGCCTTAATGACGGAACAGTAGATGTTATTGCCAGCGACCACAGTCCTGAAGATGAAGAGAATAAAAAGGTAGAATTTGATTATGCAGCTTTCGGAATAATCGGATTAGAAACAGCATATGCATCAATAAACACAAATCTTTCAGATACTTTGACGCAAGAACAGATTATTGAGAAAACAGCAATTAACCCGCGAAAAATACTAAAACTGGAAGTTCCATCTGTGAATGAAGCTAATGATGCTAACCTCACATTATTTAATCCAACACTTAAATGGATATTCACAGAAAAAGAAATTCGGTCCAAATCTAAAAACACACCATTCATTGGAAAACCTTTTACAGGAAAGGCTTTAGCAATCTACAACAACGGGCAGTTCAGCGAGTGTGCATAAGGTAAAAAACACTACTTTTGCACACTTATTAAAAATGAATGGACGACCTAAAAAAACAACTCGACTTAGTTGAGGATGCTATAAAAGATATTAAAGCAGGAAAGGTGGTGATTGTGGTGGATGATGCCGACCGCGAAAACGAAGGTGATTTTATTACCGCAGCTAGAAACGCAACTCCGGAAGTTATTAATTTTATGGCTACACACGGCCGTGGATTAATCTGCGCTCCTTTGATTGAAGACCGTTGTAATGAACTTGGTTTACAATTAATGGTAACAGATAATACTGCCGTCTATGAAACACCTTTCACCGTTTCAGTTGATTTAATCGGACATGGTTGCACCACAGGAATTTCTGCAAGTGATCGATCAAAAACCATAAAGGCATTAATTGACCCTAATATTAAACCGGAAGAACTGGGAAAGCCCGGCCATATTTTTCCGCTAAAAGCAAAACGCGGTGGCGTTCTACGCAGAACAGGCCATACTGAAGCTACTATAGATTTAGCCCGCATGGCCGGATTTGAACCTGCAGGCGTTTTGGTTGAAATTATGAATGAAGATGGAACAATGGCCCGTCTTCCTGAATTGCTTGAGATGGCAAAAAAATTCAACCTGAAAATTATTTCAATTGAAGACATGATTGCATACCGCCTTCGCACTGAATCATTGATTGAACGCGAAGTAAAAATCAAACTTCCAACCAAAATAGGGAACTTTGATTTATATGCTTACAAACAAACAACAACAGGACAAGAGCATCTGGCTTTAGTAAAAGGTGAATGGAAAAAAGATGAGGCTGTTTTAGTGCGAGTTCACTCATCATGCCTAACAGGTGACATTTTTGGTTCATGCCGTTGCGATTGCGGGCCACAATTGGAGAAAGCAATGAAAATGGTGGAGAAAGAAGGAAAAGGTGTAATTGTTTATATGAATCAGGAAGGCAGAGGAATTGGTTTACTAAACAAACTAAAAGCTTACAAATTACAGGAAGAAGGGCGTGATACTGTTGAAGCCAATTTAGAACTGGGTTTTAAAATGGACGAACGCGATTATGGCGTTGGCGCACAGATACTGCGTGATTTAGGTATTTCAAAAATAAAACTGCTTACTAACAATCCAACTAAACGGGCAGGACTAATTGGATATGGATTAGAGATAGTAGAGAATATAGCTTTAGAGATAGAATCAAACGAGCACAATAAACTTTACCTGCAGACAAAAAAAAATAAAATGGGTCACGACCTGAAAATCAATCAGTAATGAAGCATTGTTAATAAAGTTTAGAAAAAATAAAATTTGCTGTTGGTTTAGTTCATAATGATTCTATATTTGCACCCGCTTTAAAAAAGCCGATTCCGTAGCTCAGCTGGTAGAGCATTACACTTTTAATGTAGTGGTCCTGGGTTCGAATCCCAGCGGGATCACAAAAAGCCTCACTAATAGTGAGGCTTTTTTTATTTCATAAAAATTTGAACAATAAAAAAAGGAGGCAATAGCCTCCTTTTTTTATATTGAACTTTCGTTCTGTATTAGTTACCTTTCTTTTTCAAAGGTGAAGTTGTAGTTCCGCTTTCAGTTGATTTGTTAAGGTCACCTTTTTTACCAAGAGCTCCTGGTTTTTTAGCTGCTTCTTCAGCTTTTTTCTTAGCTTCGTCTTCGGCAGCTTTTTTAGCAGCTTCTTCTTTTGCTTTTGCAGCAGCAGCATCAGCTTTTGCGCTTTTTGCATCTGATTTTGCAGATTTAGCTTCTGCTTTTGCTGCTTCTATCTCTGCATCTTTTACAGCATTAATTGAATCAATTTTTGCTGCTTCAACAGCTGCCATTGAATCCATTTTTGCTTTTTCGACTGCAGCAATAGAATCTAATTTCTTTTGTTCAGCTGCTTTCTTTTCTGCTTCGCTGGGTCCGCAAGCTGCAACAGCCAACATTCCACCAACTACTAATAATGATAATACGTTTTTCATTTTTATTTTTTTGATTTAAGGTTTAGAACGACAAAAGTAACTTTTTTAATAATTAATTTATCTGTAACACGAAATATTTATCTTTGCACGCGAAAATTTAAATCATATTAAATAACTTAATTAATAAACCAAATCAAAAACAAAATGAAAACAACACAATTAAATTTCACAAAAATCGTTTCAACGGCAAAATATCTTGGTGTTGCAGCATTATTTATTGGTGGCCTGGCTACTTTCTCAGGTTGCGCTACTAAGGGTTGCACTGACGAAACTGCAGACAACTACAGTGCTGATGCAACTGAAGATGACGGAACTTGCGTACCTGCAAGAGATAAATTCTTAGGAGCATACACTTGTCAGGAAGTTTGCGGACCAGACAATTACACTTACAATATGACTATCGCTACTTCTTCTTCAGGAGAATTGAAAGTTATCATCCAAAATCTTGGTGATTTCGCAACTCAGGTTGATGCTGTTGCAACTGTTAACGGAGAAAACATTACAATCGATGCTGCAAGCTACAACAACGTATCTTTCACAGGTTCAGGTTCAATCAATGGTAACGTTTTAACATTGACTTACACTGCTACTGACAACGCATCAGGACAATCTCTTACTTGCACTATTACAGCTACAAAAGCTTAATTAGTTTAAAGTAATTTAAATAAAAAAGCCCTTAGACAGTGTCTAAGGGCTTTTTTATTTTTCAATTAATTTGATTAGTGGTTCAGTCATTTTTTGCCAACCAAAATTCTGTTTCACAAATTCATGACCTGCTTTAGCTAAACGCTCAGCTTCTGCAGAGTTATCAAGCAGATTTATAATGGCAGTTACGTATTCCATAGGTTGTTTACATACAACTATGTTTTCATTGTGTGTTCCTCCAAGCGCATTGTTTGCAAGTTCAGAAGTTATACATAGAACTTTCATCGCCATTGCTTCAAGTAATTTGTTTTGCAGGCCAATGCTTATTTGCATAGGTGCAATAAATAATTTTGTTGCAGCATAAGATTCGCGCATATCATCTACCCATCCGCTGACTTCAACATTATTACTTTCTAAAGCAATAACTCGTTTTACCGGATTTGCACCTGCAATAAGTAATTTTAAATCAGGCTTAACTTTTAACAGAAGAGGCAGAACTTCATTTACCAGAAAGACAACACTTTCGATGTTGGGTGGGTATGCCATGTTTCCTGTAAAAAGCAAATCATATTTCTTTGCAGCTTGTCTTGGCTGAAAAAAGTCTAAGTCTACACCATTAGGTACAACCACAATATTCCCTTTATTTTGATGTGCAATATTTTCTCTATCCTGATTAGAAATAATTATTTTATTCTCGAATAAATCAAAAACTTCAGCTTCATACTTTGCCAGCCGCTTGTATTCCATATTAAAAAGCCAACGCAAATAAAATGGTTCCTTTTTAATGCGTTTTTCCATTCCTTTAGCAAAAGCATCCTGATAGTCTAAGGTTTTAGTAATGTCATTTCTACATTTTACGTATTCTGTAACCCTGGTCAACTGGCAAAAAATATGAGCCGGGTGAACTTCATCAATAATATCATCAATAATATCCTGTGCTATTTTGTTGTAGAAATAGCCCGTTGAAAAAGGCTTCCCGTTAAAGGCTGCAGAGATAAGACTTAGCACCCTTACCGTAAACGAAATATCAAGTATATGCAAGCGCTTGCAATAACGTGACAATACCTGTTCTGCATCGGGATGAAGCTCTGTATCATTCAGAGCAACCAAGGTTATTTCATGTTTTTCAGACAATAACTTAAGATGATTAAAAGCTCTGAGTTTATCGCCTTTTTCAAGCGGATACGGAACACGGGAAACGAGGAAGAGTATTTTCACGGTTTATAACTGCTTATAAAAGTAGATTAATTTTCCAGCAATTTCTTTATAGTCATAATTTGCAAGTGCATTTTTTCTGGCATTAACAGCAATACGATTATAAAAATTTATGTCATTAACACACTTTCCGATTTGATGCAGAAACTGCTCAGGAGTATCAGCAATAAGAATATTATCTCCGTCTTTTACTTCAATTCCTTCTGCACCAATGGTAGTTGAAACAATTGCTTTACCTAAAGCCATACCTTCAATTATTTTCACCCGCATTCCACCACCGGAAAGTAAAGGGACAACCATGATAGCCTTCTTGCTCATAAAACCCTGCGCATTTACAACTTCACCTGAGATTATAACATTAGTCAATTGAAGTGTTTGCAACCATTCAGGCATATTGCGTCCGGCAAGGTATAATTTCAAGTCGGGAAAGGCAGAATGAATATCAATCCACACTTTTTCCAAAAACCATTTAATAGCCTCTTCATTGGGCATCCAGTCCATTGAACCCAGATGAAATAAGGAAGGAAATTCAACATCTTTTGTTAGGGCAGGTTTGTATTGCGCTGAATCAATTCCGAGTGGAAACGAATCAACCTTTATAGCAATGCCTTTTTCAATAAAGTAGTTTTTGTCTTCATCTGTAATTGTTGCAATTCCGTCAAAACGCTTTAACACATTCAACTCATATTCTTTCAATCGTTTTGCAAGAAAACGCAGATACATTTTTTTTAAAGGATTAGAAGTTTGTGTTGTCATGCGCTCCCAAATCTGATGTTCAACATTGTGCGCACGTAAAACTGTTTTCACCTGTGAAAATCTTTTCACTGTTTCAAGATAGGGAGCAACGAAAATGCTCTCGAAATGCACCACATCGTAATTTTCCGCGCTTAGAATTTCTTCCAGTTTAGATTCAAAAGCCTTTGAATAAAAGCGTTCAACATTATAAGAACCTTTAGAAAACAGATTTGAAAATCCTTTGCTAACACTCAGACTTGTGTCGATAAAAACAGTTTCAATTCCTGTTCTTTTAAAATATTCTGCCGGAATTTGCTTTTCAAGGAAGGGATGTTTTTTTGTACTTACTGCAAGCACTTTTACTTTATGTCCGTTTGCAAGCAAGCCAGAAGTAATAGCGTTCATAGCTACACACCCTCCGTCAACAGGAGGAAAAGGAGGTTTATTACAAATCTGAAGAATTTTCATTTCTTAGTTTGGAATTTCTCTGCAAGCATTCTGAAGGGCTTCATGTAAGCATCGGCATTAAATATTCCCGAGTCGGAAGTTGCCTTCCAGGTTAGAAATATGCCTAAAGGCAAGAGAATCAATGATGACATCCACATCCCGCGCCAGGCAATCCACAAGCCTTCTTTCACAAATTTTTCGCCTGTTATGGAAACTATGTGATAGAAGATAAAGAGTAAGATAGAAATGACAACAGGCACTCCCAATCCGCCTTTGCGAATAATAGCACCTAAAGGAGCTCCTATAAAGAACAACACCAAACAGGCAAAAGACAAGGTGAATTTTCTATGCCATTCAATTTTATGACGATTGATAGCTTTTGTTCTTGAGAAATTATCAGCAAGCGCTGCATCAATATAAAGTTCACGACTACGAACCTGTTCTAAAGCGTTATGCACCACTTTTATCTGATCATCATGATTAAAATTAGAGAGGATATCTGACGAAAAAACGACAGCATTACTGTCAGCTTCTATACTATCAATTTTAGTATATAGTTGTGGTGCATTAAAGTATTTAAACCCGGAAGCAATATTTGAAGCCATTTCTACCCTTCTTTTGTCTAATTTCAGTTGTAAAGTATCACGACTTCTTTCCAGTTGTGAGATATTCAACATCTGATAATTATCCTTGAAGATAGATTCATCGCTGCGCGAAAGTTTGAAGGCACTTAAATCAAAACGAATGGTGTCAATTTTAAATGAAGTGCGCAGATGCGGATAAGTTCCGCGCTGTCTGTGAGGGGTTTCTTCCTCCTTATAACTATAGCCATTGTAAAGGGTTAGTGACATAATCATAGTGTCTTTTGAGATGTCCATTCTTCCTTTCTCGGCAATAATTACTTTGGTGTTACCTTGTCTTTCGCTGTGATCATAAATGATAATATCGTTCATTACTTCACCGTTTTCACTTTTACTTTTCACCTTCATAACATAGCCGTCAATACCATCATAAAATATTCCTTCTTTGATATTTAAAGCAGGGCGTTGCTGACGAATATCGTAAAGCAAGGTTCCCATTTTAAGGTTTGCAATAGGAATGATGTTATTTGAGAAATAGAATGCTCCGATACTAAGTAGCACAGAAGTAACAATAAGCGGATACATGATTTTCCAAAGTGAAATTCCAGCTGTTTTAAATGCAACCAGTTCATAATGTTCGCCCATATTTCCAAATGTCATTATGGATGAAAGCAGAATAGCCAGAGGCAAAGCCAGAGGAACTAAGCTGGCAGAGGCAAAGAACAGAAGCTCCATAACAATATACCATTCCAAGCCTTTGCCAACAAGGTCGTCAATGTATTTCCACAGCCACTGCATAACGAGAATAAACAGGGCAATGAAGAACGTGAGGACAAAAGGTCCGATATAAGATTTTAAAACTAACTGATGAAGTTTTTTCAAAGCAGGGCAAAGATAGTGTGATAATGGAGAATGAACAATTGACAATTATCCATTATGTGTTCTATTACTCGAGCTTTAAAACACCTTCTTCTTTACGTGCTTTTCTGCGCTGGTATGGGAAGAAATCTATTACCTGTCCGGTGGTATGTTTATCCTGCATGTTTTTCCAGAATTCAACATGAAATAAATCTTTATGTGCTTTCAAAAACGCATCGCGTAAATCGCCTGTGGGCAACATAAATGCACGGAACTCTTCAGGGAAGACATCGTGCTCGCCAACAGTAAACCATGTTTCGGATGAGTATTCTTCTTCATGACTTCGTGGTTCGGGTTTGTTGCGAAAATTGCATTCGGTAAGAAAACAGAGCTCATCGTAATCGTAAAAAACTACTCTTCCGTGACGGGTTACTCCAAAATTTTTCATGAGTAAATCACCGGGGAAGATATTGGCAGCTGCGAGTTCTTTAACTGCATTGCCGTAATCTATGGCAGCTTTTTTAGCTTTTTCTTTATCCACCTCAGCAAGGTAGATGTTAAGCGGAATCATTCTTCTTTCGGTAAAAAGCTGGCGGATAATAACTTTATCGCCTTCCACATAAACGGCTTCAGAAGCTAATGAAAGCAACTCATCCAACACTTCCTGTTCAAATCTGCTTTTATCAAATTTAAGGTATTCAAATTCCTGAGGGTCGGCCATACGCCCTACCCTGTCGTGCATAAACACGAAGCGATACGTATCTACTACCTGCTTGCGCGTAACTGTTTTTGGCGGCTTAAATACATCTTTAATCACCTTGAATACCATGTTGTATGTTGGCAGTGTAAACACCGACATTACCATGCCTTTGATGCCCGGAGCAACGATAAACTTCTCGTCTGTTTTTTCTAAATGCTGATATATTTCTTTGTAAAGAACTGTTTTTGCATGGCGGTTATAACCAATAGAGCTATATAATTCCGATACTGATTTCTGGGGCATCAACGGGCGAAGAAAATGAATAAGCTCTGCCGGATTTTCTGCTTCCACAAAAAAGTAAGAGCGTGTAAAACTGAACACTATACTTATTTCATCCTGGGTAAGCAAGACGTTATCGACCTCCACTCCTCTTTCGCTATGCACCATTGGAATTACAACAGGAATAAGCTTGTTGCCTTTTATAATTCGGCCAACTAAATATGCGCCTTTGTTACGGTAAAATACGGAACGTAACATATCCACTCTATCAAATGACAGCTTTACGAAAGCCTTGCGCACAGCTTTTGTAAAACGCTCTGTCATATATGCAATGTCGGCTTCGAAATCTGCAAATTTGAAATTGAAATTATAGGAAGCCATTATTCTACGAATTACAATTTCAATGCTGTCGCTGCCGAGGAAAAAAGAATTGTAGATAGGTTGGTCGGGGTTTACAAAAATTACATCGCGGTCAAAGTCGATGAACTCAATTTCTTCGTTAATACCTTCTGAGATAAATATCTTTCGCAGCACTGAATTGAAGAAGGTTTCGACAATTGGTCCGTCATAGCGGTTGGCAACCAGTTTTGAGAATTCTTTTTTGAGCTCGGCCCATGTTGCATGATCGTTGATTTTATCGCTTAACAGCTCATGCGTGCGCTCGACTGATGCGGTTACGTATTTTTTGTAGTGGTCGAGGCGCTCCATGCTATCGCTTTGGATGGCTTGCCAATCGCGGTGCTCAAAACGGAGAGAGGCATGGTGAGTCATGATTTTGAACTCGACATGAAAGCGATCGAAACTATCGCGGATGTTTGTTGCGGCCTGGAGAATTATATCCTGCATTGGGACAAAGATATTGTTCTGAAGTGTGGTTTAAAAGAGTTTTCCCACAAAGGTGACCACCGCCTCCTTGACCTCATCCGCCCTTCGGGCACCTTCTCCTTGACCTCACCCCCAGCCCCTCTCCTTGAAATAAGGAGAGGGTAGCTAAAGGAGAAGGGCGTGCAACCGCGAGCACACAAATAGCCTATTGATATTGTGACCCTACAGGAAAGTGATTTCGTAAGTACCTGAGTTGGTGCTTTGGTTTTGAATATTGAGGTAGGGTTTGAAGTTTGGTGCTGTGATGATGTGTGTTTCTTCCTGACCGGGAAGGAGGATTGTGCCTCCTAAGCCGGGATAACCATCACCGGGGTTGTTGGCAGGGAAGAATGCGATGCCTCCTATCATTGGTGTGGTGGTTGTATTTTTAATTTTTACGGTTGCGCCTACACGCCATGCAGGGTTGGACGGACCGAAGATGTTGAGTTGCTGACCGCTGTTGATGGGACCTGATATGACAATGTGTTGAAGAACTTTGTTACGGGTGAACTCTTTACCTGCGGGAATGTGGAGATTGGTTTCGGTAAGTGTTTCATAACCGAGTGCTGACCAATATAAATCATAGTCATCTGCAGGGAGGTTGGAGATGCCGTATTTGCCCTGGGAATCCACAAGGCCCTCCCCTACTTTGTGTGGGTCGCCTGTTTTGGTGATGTAGAAGGTGGCTCCTGCAAGGTAGGTACCTTCGGGGTTACGGAGTGTTCCACGGACTTTAGCTGTGGTAGATCCGATGTTTATTATTTCGCGGGCGAAGTAGTAGGCTTGTACAAAATCAGGGAAGGTTGCTTTTTTTGTATTGACCATTTTGTCCATTTGTTTTTTGAAAATGTTGTCGATGATTTCGCGGACGAGAATGGTGATATTTGCATTTGCCTGTTTTTTAGTGATAGTGAATTCGCGCGGGCCCTGCATGGATGTGCGATATAGGTCTATAGCTGTCTGAAGGTCGGTTACATCGGTTGCATCGTAGCCAAAGGGGCTTGCGACAGCGATGTTTGTATTTGCCTCGTCATGGATGGTTTGGCATATATCATCTACTTCGTCTTTTTTGAATTTATTGAGTTTAGGTAAGGTGAAAGTTACTTTACCTCTGAGTACGTTGTTATTTACGGAAGCTGCATAAGCGCTAACGGCATCGCCTACTTTAAGGGCGATATTGGACATTGTTATGCGAATGAGGTTGGTATCGAGGGTTACGTCTTTTACTGAGCGATTTGCAATTTGGGTGAGCTGGTCAATAAGTGTGAGTTTATTGGTTGCAGTAGTATTGACACCTGCGAAAGCCGGAATGGTGCTAACAGGTGCAGGGTTAAGAGCGATGTGGTTTAAGGTTGTGCGTACCATGTTTACGCGGTTGGAGATTAAGTTTTTCATGATTGTTGTTTTAAGTGTTTATGTGTTTGTGATTTAATTTGTTCAAGTGTTCGTGTGTTCAAGTGTTCATGTGTTTATGACAATTTTTTCTGTTCAATTTTTAGCAAGGACTTTTGGGACATTGGGGACTTTTGTGCTGTCTTCCCCGATGTTTTCCTTGTCTTCCGCGGCTGTGTTCTTGTCTGTGGCGAGACCTGCTGTGTTGACTTAGATTACCTGCCGAGTTATTGGCGATACCTGCCGAGATAGCTTATATTACCTGCCGTGTTATCCGCTGGAGTTGACGACCTGCAAGCGATAGCTGCCGTGTTGTTCGCGAGACCTGCCAAGCCTATGGCAAGACCTGCTGAACTGTTTGCGACAGCTGCCAAGTGTTTGGCGAGACCTACTGTGTTGTTAGCGATACCTGCCAAGCCTTACGCGAAACCTGCCGACACGTTGGCGAGACCTGCCAAATGTTTCGCGAGACCTGCCGTTTTTATAGCGTGTTGTTTTTAAGCGTGTTATGATGTGAAAGAACGTTGTGCGATAAAATCTAAGACAAAGGTGGGGCAAGAAACGGAGTTCGCTAGAGTTTGCTTAGCGTTGTTGCAGGGATTTAGCATTCAGATCGTTTTTTATGCGAGGATGAGGTTGTGAACAAGTAGTAAGAATAAGGGTTCCGGGGCTTTTTATTATTTTTTCACCACATAGATACATAGGAACATAGGGGTTCACATAGTTTCTATTCAGGATTGGCTACGGAATTGGAGGGGCGTAAGGCCATAGACATGCCTAAAATGGTTGTCGAGATGGCTGGTAGATGTAAAGCCGCAATCGGCAGCTATAGCGTAGATGGGTTGGCTGGTTTCGAGGAGAAGGGTGGCTGCTTTTTTTAGTCTTAACGAGAGGAGCAACTCATGAAAGGTGCAGTGGAAGTAGATTGGTATTGCACGGGAGAGGTGGTTGTAGTTACGCTTTAGCTCCCTGGTTACCCATTTGAGGTTGATGGGTTTGCGTAGATTATTATTGAGCAGTGTTGCGAGTTTGTTTACCCATGGGGGTTTGCGTACATAGGATGTTGCAGCTTCGCGCTTTAGTTCTATTAGGATTAATGAAAGAATACTTAGGATACATTCGGATGCGTGGTCATCATTTTTACTGAACTCATGAAAGAGGCGGGTTAGGAGGTTGTTTACAAAACTGTAGTTGGAAAAGGCATGGGTAGTGAAATCTGGCAGGCTTATGTTTAGCTGCTGACAGAGGGCGGGCGTTAACGGGAAGGAGAATATTTTTGTTCCGGCATGGGAAAATTCAACGGGGAGGGTTTTGTTGTCATTGATGATGATGGCTGTGCCGCTGAGGCAGTGATTGGTGGTTTTATTTGCTGTTATTGAACAGCGGCCTTTTAAGATAAAGTAGATAACGGGGTGTTTATTAGGATAGAAATAGGTGGTGTTATCATCGCGGTGGCTGATTTCATTTAATACAATGTTGCCTACATCCATTGCAGTAACAGATACGGAGGGAGAAACCCGATAGGCTGTTTTCTGGCGGGGAGGCATTGAAAATGATGATGGTTTGCAAATTGTATAACGGAGGGATGGGGGGAATATTGTGTGGGTGGAAAATATTTAAAAGGACAAGCATGACTAATGGGACAAATGATAAATACAGAGAATTAATAAAACGGATTACATTTACGGAGATGTTTGAAGGGGATGTAATTTTCAGTGAAGACAATTATAAATTGTCTTGTGTTCCGAGCGGCATTATTCGTGAACTGATTTGTTTTTTCATGAGAGTGCTTCGCTTAGTTGCAAATGCCGCACAGCCGAACGCTTTGAACATTCAGCCGAGCGGGGTTAAGTCTGATTTATTGTAATTGCCGATCTGATGTCGTCAAACAAATGCAAATGATATTGGAACCTGTAGAGTAAAAGTTATTTTGTGCTTAATTACTCGATTCGCTACTTTTCAGAGTGAAGGTGGTTAAACTATTAGTTTTAATATAACTACATTCTGAGCTTTCATTAAAATTAAAATTGATTTCTGAGAAGAGTTCGGCTAAATCATGACCTATGTCCAACATATCTTCATCATCACTTTGATATAACCAGTTTACATTAATATCGTGTTTGCATTTGTCTGAAATTTTAATATTTTTTAATAATGCTATCAATTCAAGAATACTACGAGTATTTAATAATGAAAAGTTAAAACTAATTATTACTTTTTCTTTTAAGGGTATTACATTAATAATATCAAGAATTATTCCGGTTAAAGTTAAATAGTTTTTCTCCGGGTAAAGCGCTATAGATGGACCGTCAATATAAAATTTATTGGTTGAAATATCAAAACTTGCCCTTAAATTTTTTTCATTGAGTAAAATAAATTTATTTAACATAGTATTGGGGGGGGAAGTTAGTTCAGGTAAGGTTATTGTAAATAATTTCGAAATATTTCTAAACGATTTTTATCATCAAGAAAACAAAAATCAAGTTCAGTTATTTCTTGTAATACTTGTCCTAGTTCAAGTATATCAGTACTATCATTCTGGTAACGCCATATTATCTCATACTCTTTATGGTTAACTAAATGAGTTTTAATAATTTTAAATAAATGAGCAAATAACATCTCTGATTTTCCGCATGTATATAACAACGAAAAATCTAATGTTACTTTTTGTTTATCTTTCTTTGTAATTATTTTATCAATATTAATAACTTTATCATACAATGAGTTTATAGTAGGTGTTGTAACGAAATCACCTGTTATAAAGATATTAATTTCATTATTTTTTAAATTAAACGAAATATTGGATTTGCAACATGATTTGCGAATATTATATTCATAGTTATTAATTACTCCAGAGTATATGTTCATTTTGCACCTATTTATGTATACGGCACAAAGAACGGACTTTAATAATGCAATATCAATAGTTAACTATAACTATTTCCCTAATATTATATAGCACAAATACACTATATAATATATTTAAAATTAAATCAATTAATGCTTACGATTAAATTTGCCGGCAAGCAAATCGCGCCAAATGAATTCTTTATATTTTTATGAATAAACTGCTATCTGTTTCTCAACAAATAATCTCAAAGAGGCAGCTTTAAACAAATTCAATATAATGTTAACTTAAAAAAAATATAACTTATAAACGTTGGTAAAGTTCATTACGGCTCTTTACATTATAAGCGCGATAAATTTTTTGAATATGCAAAGAAACAGTGCTGTTTGAAATATTTAATTTATGGCCAATTTCAGTATAAGTAAGACCTTTCATAAGTTCAGTTAATACCCGATGCTGTGATTTGGTAAGTTTAACAGATTGCAGTGTATTAAATTGCTTAGATGGAATATTCTTAATGATTTTTACCAGAACACTGACTATAGAATTACTGACTACATACTCACATGTATCAACTTGATCAAGAAATACCCCTAAATTGGTAATTGCATCAATTTTCAACAGGTAGCCATCTGCCGCATTTATAAATGCATCATAAACAGTATTTAAATTAGTTTCGTTTGAAAGCATAATAACTTTCAGATAAGGATTTCTGGATTTTAACTTTTTAATAATATCTATACCTGATATACCATTTAAATTAACATCAATAAGAGCAATATCATACGAAAGGTCGAGAATTTTATTTTTGCTGTAATCTTCATACGATTCATATGAGGAAATAACTTGAAATTTTGATGAATTTAATATTGTAGACATTGCAGATAACAATCGAAAATCATCTTCAAATACAATTATTTTTTTTGGCATAGCATATTAACTTATATAATGATTGGCATCTTAATTTCACTTATAAAAATTGACTTTTCAGAAGAAAAACTTAATTCACCATAATGGTTTTGTATAATTTGCTTTGCAATATTTAAGCCTAAACCATAACCTTCACTCTGGTTATAATTCCCTCTGTAAAAAGAAACACCTAGCATATCTTGATTCAAATTAATATCGTTTCTTGTTTTGTTTTTAATTTTAATAACAAATAAACTGTTTTTATTTATTCCGATTGAGATTTCAATGAGACTGTTTGAAATTGTATATTTAAGCGAGTTTTCAATAAGGTTTCTCAGAGCGGTTTCAAACAAATCTAAATCCACAAGTATTTTTTCCTCACCAATAGATTCATCAATGGCAAACTTGTTACTATGAATAAATATGCTGTAGTGGTAATTAAGAAAATTACTTACAAAGTTTTTACAATAAATTTCTGTTTTTAAAAGTGCCCCCCTAGACAAAATATTTTCATAATTAATCAATGTATTTATCATCTTACTCATGCCTTGTATTTCACCTTGTATAAACTTAAATCCAGTTGAAAATTCAGGAATGTCTTTCATATGAGTCTCCCACCTATTGTAAAATAAATTTAAGTTACTTAAAACCATTGCCTGTGGATTTCTTAACTCATGAGTTATTAACTTAATAAAACTTGATTTCATGCTGGATAACTCAAACTGAGATTTTAGTTTTTCCTCCATAGTTAGTATTAGTCGTTTCTGAATCGTGATATCTTTATACACCCAAAGATATCCGTTGAATTTATCGCCTATTTTAATAGGTATAAAGTCTCTCTCCAGACACTTCCCGTTTTTCATTCTAACAATATCATTAATAACGCTTACACCATTTTGAATACAAGAATCAATGTCTTTTAAAAATTTTTTAGGATGTTTAGTTAAGGTTTTAGTGTATTCCAAAGATTGTTTACAACAACCTCCAATTAATGAAGAAGGTTCGGCATTAATTTCGAAAAAATCGCAGAGTTTGCTATTAGCCATTACAACTTTTCTATCATAGGTTTCTAAAAGAATACCATTGTCAATAGAATTAATCACCGCAGATAATCTCTCTGTAAAGATTTTTAATGCCTCTTCAATTATCTTTCGGTCATCAATAATTCTGCACACACATATTAATCCTCCATCATCTAAAGCAGTTAATGTAATTTCCTGATTAACCAATACCCCGTCTTTCCTGATGCCAAGAGTTTCCCCAGACCACTTCTTGTTTTTAATCAATTCAGGAAAAATCAATGATTTAAGGCGATCTATTTCATAATCAGGATAAATAACATCCCAAGTTTTCCCTATCAGTTCTTCTGCCTTTTCATATCCAAAAAGTTTTACATGCGACTCATTCAAAAAGTAATAGACGCCATTTTCGTCAAGCAGAGCAATGCCGTCCATTGCTACTTCTATTGCTTTAGATTGCAACTCTTTTATTTTATATTTTAATGGCATAATTAATAGTTGTTAAAGGGGATTTATTTTTTAATACGGTACTTGATCTTTAATAATTGAACAAAATATTTAGTTATTTTATCACTTCACACAAACCAACCATTTACATAAGAATATTGTGTTAGAACTACCATTTTTTTTAACTGGTAATAAATCTTTCTTATTGACTTTATTATCAAAAATAAAAACTACAAGGTAAACAAGGCTGTTGTAGAAGAATGCGAAGCTATTTAAAAATCTCAGTCTGGATTAATTCATTCAACATAAACCGTCAGTACAAAATCTCCGCATTGATAAATTACTTTACCTAATTCAGAAACGTAGGTGCAGGATTTTACATCATCAATGCGGTAGTCAATTTTATAGGTATTGCTTTTATAGTTTCGGGTAAGATACAGTTCAGCAGCCTGCTTGCGGATGTTGTTGCGGTCGGCAGTTTCAATACTTACACCATAAACATCACTAAACCGTTGATACCATGGCAACATATAAAATGGCTCATGAATGATTGCCTGATACTGCACCAGCTGTGAGCGTTTGGCTTCGCAAATCAATGAAGTGTTTTCGGGAGTGCAAAGGATGACTGCATCTTTGGGGATGTTTTGTTCCATCCATTCGTGCAGCAAGGTTAAATCTGTTTTTTTGTAGTTGCCGATCTGGTAGCGGGTTTGGAGTTTTTCGAGGGGGAGGTATTTTGAGTTGAGAAGAACTATAAGAAGCAATACACTTGCTGCAACACTTAGGGGAAGAAGAAACTTTTTCCAATCTATTTTAAGATAGGGTTCAAGCAGGTTTCCGATAAAGACAGCAAGCGCGATGCAAGCCATTGCATTGAGCCACACTATTGCTTTAAACCACTGTAATTTACCGATAGCTGAAACACCTGCCTTTTCAAGTAATACCCAATAAAGCATCATTCCGGCAATAATGATAGCAGAAAAGAAGTAAAGCACTTTTTTATTGCGAATTTCGGTGAACCTGATGGCGGCAAGTGCTACAATCACCAACACAGAAAGTTTTACGTAATCACTTACAGGAAACAGCGATGGAATGTAATGCAAGTGGTTGCGGAAACGGAAGAGAACCTGATAATACAATTGGCTGTCGTAATCGACATGAATAAAAAACTGACGATATAACACAGGCATTAACATAGGCGCAGCCGAAACAAGGTAAACAATAACAGCGAGTATAATCTTAGTTAAGCCGATGTATTTTATCCGCAGGAACATAACAGGCACCAGAATTAAAAATACCTGCAACGTAACCAAAGGTTGAAACAATGTGCCTATTCCAAGTAGTAAAAAGGACAAATTATATTTTTGTTTGAGGCAGAGGTGAATACCTATAATAGCAAACACAGCAGATAGCGTTCCGGGTATCATGGAATTGCTTTGTATCTGATTACCTCCAACTGTAAAATTAAAGAACAGAAAAAAAGCAAAAAGCGGTGAGAGAAGAGCGGCAAGGTTGCTATCTGTAAAGTGCAGTGTAATTTTTATAAAATAAAAAATGCTCAAAAAAACCGAAAGAACTGTAAGCGTAAAACACACAGCAGCAACCGAAGTGAAATAGGATAACCCATAAATAAAATACACAAAATAATAGCGCACGGTAAATGCTTTGTGGTATTGCTGCATAAAGAAATCATTGCTGTAAAGCGAAGGGTCGAGCAGTTGATAAACCTGAGGCAAACACTCGGCCTGATCCCATGAATTAAAGGTGTAGCCTTTATAGAACAGGAAAAGTAAAGCAAGGAAAAATGAATACAGGAGTATGTCCTTATTCTTAAATGGAGACATAGGTTTATGGAGTATCGGATATTTTTACTCCAACATAACTTTCGTACTGTCCACAACCTAAACCGCCATTCATATAAGTAGAAAAAATGCTGTCGTTGCGAAAAGTTAACCCATAGTGATAGGCATAGTAACTTCCGGCTGTATCTAACCACACCTCGCGACCAAGAACAGTGATAGTTGAGTCAGAGTTTCCGTAATTAATAGAAATAACTGTGTCGCGCACAGTATTACAAGTGCCGCAGGAGCCATAACAACTAATGGTTTCGCGGCACTGGTATTGTCCTCTGAACTCATCACGAAAATCTTCAGGTGTGTTATCTTCTTTATCACAAGAAGTTAAAGAAACTAAGGCCAGAAAAATAACGAGTAGGATTTTGTTCATGCTATTTATTATACAGCAAACTTAAACTTTTTATTTCTGATGAGCCATTAACAGTATTAACCAATGAAGCATTGCTGTAAT
>CANJWH010000062.1 GCA_947478465.1 Bacteroidota bacterium | reverse complement strand
GCGCCATTAATAACATTAAAATCCCATCTTTCACCACTACCAACCGAAACTGTTTGATCAAAGCAAGATGGTGTTAATGTCTGCTGATAAATACTCAAACAATTAGAACTGGGAGGTGCAGGCAAACTCAATAATTGAATACTTACAGTAACGCAAGTTGATGTGTTAGTAATACAATTGTATTCATTCATTACAGAGAATAAGTTTCCACCTGGTGATGTAAACTGAACGGAAGCCTCAAGTCCAGTGCATGAAGGTCCATTATCATCAGCGTAAGCAACATAACCACAACCTGTTGTATAGATAGAAAGCTGAGTATCATATCCCGCCCCGCAAGTTGAAATCAGGTAAACAGCTCCGTTTACTGTATTAAGAATTTGTGAACGCTCTCCAGCCCATTGACAAGTTGTAATATTGGCACTTTGACCAGGCACCCAACCTGAAACATCTATTGATGCATAGTCAGTTGCAGTGCAACTGCATTGAGCAAGAACATTGTTGTTAACTGTGCCTGCAAGAAGAATAGATAATGTAAAAAATAGTATTAGGTAGATGTTTTTTTTCATTGAAAAGAGATTTAAAAATTTTAAAGTATTTACCAGATTATTTATTTATAAAAGTATATTTATCTGGATTGGCATCAATATGAGCTTTTTTATTAGCTGGCATATTTATGTATTCTTTGTAATCAATAACCTGTTTAGAGGCCTGATTAGAGGCTGCTTTCATTTTCTCATATTGCTCAGGATGTTTAGCAATAAAATCTTGCTTTGCCTTACTTTCATTTTCTGCGTCTTTGACTGAATTTCCTGTTTTTTCGTATTTGTAATAGCCATTATCGACTACTTTTGGTTTAATTGCTATAGCTTCAGATTTTTGAGCATGTAGTATGTTATAAAAACCAGCAAAAACTATAAACAGAAGTGTTAAGTAAATTTCTTTTGAGTTTATTGATTTTCTTAGCATATATTAGGATATAGGGTTTTAAATTACAAAGAGCAATTTTATGGTTAAATCAGCAGATAACCAAATAAATTTAATTAAAATGATTAGTGTTTAAGTTTATTCACCTCTGAAAAATAAAAGTTTGCCTTTTCGGTATCGCCTAACTCTTTATAAATATTGGCTATCACAAAAACAAGATTAGCATCTTTAGGATTTTGTTTGTATGCTTTTTCAAAATATTCAAGTGATTTTATTTTGTCTCCCATTGCAAAGTAAATTTTACCGGTGTTTGAAAGCAAATCAAAAGAACCAGGTGCAATTGCCAGAGCATTTAGATTCACGTCAATAGCTTTCTGATAATTTTTCTGCATAAAATATTCCTGACTTAAAGAAGTATATGCTTGTATATTTAAACTGTCATTCGTGATAGCTCTTTCAAAATAACGTGCTGCTTCTTCATGATTATTTTTTTTACTATAAATACCTCCCGCTTTCATAAGAGCATTAACATATGTTGAATCAATCTCAACTGCCTTAAGAAAAGCTGGCAATGCATCCGAAATATTATTTAACAGCAAGTATGTTTGTCCCAAATCATGCCAAGCAAAATCAGCTTTTGGGTAAAGTTCAACAGCTCTTTTAAAATGGACAATTGCCTCTTTCAAATAACTTTCCTTTTCTGCTTGATTTTTATTTTTAAAAGATTGTTCAACTAAGTAAAATGCGAGAAGATTATTTGCCTGAACAGATTTATCAAGATATTTTACATCATGTCTCATAAGAGTTACTTCATCTTTCCATTGAAAATTTCTGGAAAATGTTTTTGCAGAATATAGAAATAGTATTACTATAGTTGCTAAAATCCATTTATTGCTAAAATTTAATTGTAATTTCTGAGACTTAATATCCATTCCTGAAAGCATGAGCAATGAATAGCCAAGTGCGATACAAAAACCCAAGGAGGCTACAAAAGCTAACCTGTCGGCCATAAGTCCTGCTACCTGAACAGCAAGATTTGAAAACTCAGAAATACAAATAAGATAAAAAAATATCCCATAAGATAGTATTGGATGTTTTTTGAAAAAATATAAAAAAGCACCTATCAGAAACAGATGAATAACAATTGAAAATATCGGCACAAAATTTTTCCAGTCAGTGGGTACAATTTGAGCATATCCATAATAAAACCCAAGGTTATGAGGAATGAATAGTAACTGAATATACTTACCCAAAACAATAAAAGAGGTACCAATCTTTATAGAGACAGGGTCAGAATTACGAAGCGGCATTTCAACAAAATCCAGATTCCTTCCAGATGCGGGAATAACTTTTACTTTCTCTATGCTCATTTTTGCTTTCTGAAATTCTTCATTTGTACTATAGAGAATATCATTTTGCGGCAAACGATTCCACTCCATAGCAAAATGAAGCAGCATAAGTGGAACTAAGGCCAGTAAAAAAAAGAAAGTAGCTCTACTTTTCTGATTTTGGGGAAAGAAATAAAGAAAAACTAAAATTGAAACATTAACTAGGTAGAAACCTAAGGCCATATTAATTAAAAAAGTAGCTATTAAATTCAGTGTAATTGAAACTACTATTAATAAAAGAGCTATTGGTTTTTTATTAGTTTCAAAAAAGAGATAAAAAATTGCCGGCAATAAAAACAATAACTCATAGTTTACTTTATACCCTTTGAATTCAAATAAGATAATGATAATTAATGTTAGTGCAATCGGAATTATTTCTTTCAATTTCTTAGTTCCATTAAAAAATAAAGCCAGTGCGGCAGCATATAACATCATCATTAAATATGTGCCCTGATAGAAGAAAGACACAATACTTACAAATAATATTATATCGTAAAAAACACCAATTCTTGTGTTTAAGGAGGAAATAAGAAACATCAGTGACAGAAAAAACAAATAAAAAATGACAAAAATCTTCATATCATAATAACAACATAATATCCCACAAATAAAACTTGCCGGCAATAAAATCCATTGCAACTTATATCCGTTTAGCCTTTTCGATTCAGACAAATCCTCTTTTATTATAGAAGATATATTTCCAAGACTGTTGTAAAAATCTGACAGTGGTTTTAAAATAAGATTGCGTTTATAGATAATAATATAAACTGCAGGAGGCACTATAATTGGAATAAGAGAAAATCCAATTCGCTGAAATACATTATCCAGAGGCCAGAAAAAAGCAGCACAAAATGAAAGCGGAAGCCCTATTAAAAAAAGTCTAAAAAATGTTGTTTGCGTGAAAACAACATGGGTAATAGGTATGATTAAAATAAAGGGAAGTATACTCTTCTTTGAAAGCAAAGCAAAAACAAAGAAGAAAATAAAAAGCAAATAGTTCTTCAGTTTGTTTCTCTCTTTTAATAAAAGTGAATAATAAAGTGCCAAAAGACCTCCAAAAAGACAAAGAATCTCATCACGGTTTTTAATACTCACTATGGCTTCTGTGTGTAAAGGATGTGCTGCAAAAAGCAAAGTAATTATAAGAGGGAGAAGATAGTTATATGAACTGAATAATTTTGAAAGTGTAAGGAACAACACAAGTGAAAGCAAAACAAAAATCAATGTATTTACTAAATGACTTACATGTGCATTGTCACCAAAAATTTCATGTTCAATAGCAAAAGTAGATAATGTTACCGGGCGATACTCATACTGATTTCCCGCTGCATCTTTATAATAAGGTGTTGTAAAAATTTCAGGTATAGCCTTTATACCTTTTGAGGTTAGTTGATGATTAATCGTCACTAAATTATCATCGATATTATAACCATTGGGAATAGAATTAGCATAAAGTAAAAAACTGAAAACCGAAATTACGAGCAACAACTTTTGTTGCGACCATCCTGCAGTGATTTTGTGTTTTTTATCTGTTGATTTCACAGAAAGCATTAACGTTTTATGCTATTGGCTTTTGAAAAATAATACTCAGCCTTTTCTCTATTTCCCATCTCCCCATAAATCTTGGAAATAGTTAAAGGAAGGTTCTTATCACTTTGATTAATCAGGTAAGCTTTTTCAAAATAGATAAGTGCATTTTTTTTATCGCCCATTGTGAAATAGGTTTTACCAATATTTACAACAGGATCATAAGCACCAGGAAATAGTTCAACTGCTTTTAGATTGATTTCAATTGCCTTGGTTAAATTTCCAAGTGTAAACTGCAATGTGCTGTAATTAATATATGCCTGTAAATCATTGGGGTTTATTTTCAGAAACCCTTCATAGTACTTTGCCGATTTTTGAGGTTGATTTAGCGCCTCATAGATAAGTGCAATTTGCATATACGGGTATGGAAATAATGAATCTAAAGCTATAGTTTTTTCATACTCGCGTATAGCATTCTCTGCATCTCTTAATAAACCGTAAGTGCGGGCCAAATCATACTGGGCATTAAAGAAAGATGGATAGATTTCCAATGCTCCCTTGTAATATGTTACAGCTTCACGCCTCAGTCTCTCCTGCTCCTCTACGTTTTTCGATCTATTTGAATCGAACACCAATCTTGTAGCCAAAAGATTATGGACCTGAGCAGATTTATCCAGATGCTGTATATCATGCCGGTATAATGTAAGATGGTCTTTCCATTGTGCATTTCTTGCAATTGTTTGAACAGAAAAGATTAGAAAAATAATCACCAGAACCGCTGACACTATTTTCTTCATAATAGCGTTTGAATTAATCAATAGTCTTGCTAAGGGATATCCTATTGCAATTGCAAAACCGGTTGATGCTGTAAATGTCAACCTGTCACCTATCATTCCCGCAATAGGTGTTACAAGATTTGAAAAAAGAAATATAGACAATAAATAAATAAATACTCCTAAAAAATACAAAGGGTGGCTTCTGATAAAATAAACTCCTGAAAGCAGAATCAGCAAATACAATACAACATAAACAATTGCCAACGGATTCGAAATATCTACAACATTTACTTCACTGTATCCATAATAAAAACTCATGTTAAACGGCAGAAACATCATTTTCAGATAATGACCAAGAACAGTTGAAACTGTTCCTGCTTTTTCAGAAAGTGTGGGACTAAAACCTAAAGGAAATTCTACAAAATCAAGTGGCCGGTCTTCTTTATTTACAGTTGCAAAAATCTTTGGGCTTTTTTTACCGGTGGTTGTAGTCTTATCCAAATTTTTATTGGATAATAGTGGCCGTATTTCATCTGTTGTCAGTGTCGGTTTTATATTCCTGACTTTTACTATATACAAGTCAATCTGATTCTTAGTTATAATATCAGCAGAGAAACTTACTATTACCAATATAGAGAACGCTAATAATATGTTCCGTTTAATTTTTTCTGGAATCTGTAATGCTGAAGTTGCAAGACCAAGAAAAAGAAAAACAAGAAAAAAATCTTTGAGCAAAGGTTCTTCATAGTATTGATAAGCAAAATAGATATGTAGAATAAGTGCAATTGTCCAAAGTAAAAATTGTGTGTAACGCCACTTAATATATTTCTGAGCGAGATAAATCAATATATAAGCTAAAATTATATTAGCATCTCCAACTGAGGCATTAAGATAAGATTTCAAATAAACAATTACAGTTATTAACGCTAAAGGAATAAGCCACTTGTAGGAAGAACTTTCTACCCTGTCTCTTACTAACATTATATAAGCAAACTGAAACAGTAAGCTATATATAGAATAGTGAAAGTATGTTGTAAGTGCAACAATAATTATTGTCAGTATTATAAAATCAAACCGATATTTTTTTGTCCAAAAATTACTGAACAGCAGAAAAATTAATGGAAATAGCAGGAGCCAAAAACTATTTTGCAGAAAAGCAATAACACAAAATGTACTAATAAATAAATACAACAGAATATCACTCAAATTTATTTCAGAAAAAGAGGATTTAAGCAGCACATTATTTTCAGTTACAGCAACTGGTTTCATAAAATGAAAGACTTTTGTCCGGTATGCCGGGTTTCTAATAAAGGCAACTGCAGCAACAAAGGCAGTTATTGCAAACATGATATAAAAAAACCACATTATCGGATACTCTTTCAATATAAGAAAGACCAGCAAAGCAATTGAAACACTAAGCAGTAGAATACCGGTTTTTTTGAAATCCACAGATGGAACTAAAATAGATGCCAACGGAATAACTATCATGTATGATGCAGAAGATGATTTTGAAAGCAAACCCAAAATCAGAAATACTGCAATAAGAATTGCTCTCCACAATTTTCCTTTATTGAAAAACAGAATACTTTGATAAAAAGCAAGCAGCGCAAATAATAAAGTTAAAATTTCGTCTCTGTTTTTTATGCTGGCAATAACCTCTGTATGCAAAGGATGAACAGCAAAAATTAATGCAGGCACAATTACAAATAATTCGTTGAGACCGTTAAATAATTGTTTCAAAACCAACACAAATACCCAGCAACAAAAAAAATACAGTAATAGATTTATAAAATGACTTACTGCCGGTTTCTCACCAAAAAACTGATGCTCTATCGCAAATGATGTAAGGGCAATGGGACGATATTCATATTTATATCCCATCTCATCTTCATAATAATAGGATGTAAAAATATCAGGAATTGCTTTTATACCTTTTGAGGTCAAACGGTGCTTTTGGGTAACCATCGTATCATCAAAACAGTACCCGTTTCTTAAGGTATTTCCATACAATAATAAGGTAATAAGTAACGAGAACAATGCAATGTTCCGCGATATAAGCAATGCCTTTTTAGATATCGATATAGTTTGCTTCAAAACACTTTATAATTTTGAGAACTCAAATAATCCCGGGTATTTTTTTTCTACTTCCTTTTTTACTTCTGCCCTGTCATTCACTATCACTTTCCGTCCTGCTTTTGCAAGTCTAACAGCCAAAGCAAGTTGTTGAGATTCTTCAATAATTACAGAACCTTTTTTGTACGAAACATAATCAAACTTTATAGGCTCGTTTGCAGCATACTTTTCAAGATAATGCTGCAATTGAAATTCCAGATGCATTTTATTTACATCATCAGTAGCTTCGCTGATGAGCAAAGGATAATCCTGCTTTTTTGCAAAAGCACCTAAAGCTCTGTTATCTCTTGGAAAACAAGGGCCACCAAACCCAAATCCATAATTAAGATACTTACTGCCAATCCTTGAATCAGCTCCAATAGCTTTCAGAATTTTCTCATGGTCAGCACCTGACTTTACTGCCAGATCACCAATTGAATTTGCAAACGAAATTTTAGTAGTAAGAAAACAATTGGTTGCCAGTTTGGTAATTTCTGCACTCAGTCTGTCCATACGACAAAACATAGGATTATTCTTTACCAAGTTTCGGTAAATTTCTTCCAGCCTATTCCCGGCTTCTTCATCTCCCTCTCCAATCAACACCTGATCTGGATATTGTTGATCATGAATAATACTTCCCTGCGCAATAAATTCAGGATTATAAGAAACAGTATAATTATACTGTTGAAGTTTTGCCGCTAGGAGATTACAATAACCCGGCATTGTAGTGCAGCCTACATATAAATGAACAGTTTTCTCCAATTTCCCTTTTAAGATTAGCTCTTCAGTTATACGCTCTATCTGTGAGTGGTCATAGGTTCCGTCAGCCAGAGAGGGTGTTGCCACCATAATAAAGATATCCTCCACCCCCTTAGTCAACAGTGTACTAATGTCTGTTCCCGCAAAGAACGATTTTGAGTGCGCAAGCAATTCACTCACTTCGGGTTCCGGTGAACTGAATGCTTTTGTGTTTAGCTGGTTGACATATTCTTCCGAAACATCAACTCCGTAAACTTCATATCCTGCCCTTTCAAGATTTAACGCAAAACATAACCCTAACTTGCCTATACCTATTATTCCTGCTCTTTTCAATTGACTTCCTGCATTGGTTTTCCGGCTTCAAAGATATACTCTTTGAGTTTTGTATTACTAAACCCCCAATCCGGTTTATTAAGCCCCCAACCTTTATTGTTTTTAATAAGCCATTTTCCCGTTTCGGAAACCGAAAACCAATCCAGCCCCGGCCTGCGTTCCATAAATTTAATTAATCCAACAGGATTATCGGCAAATGATTCCCAACCATCTTCGTGATGAATATGGAACGAGCACATTTCGGTGGGAAGTATTTCTTGCCTGATGCCCATGGCTGCAGCGGCAATAATACCCATGCTGTCAATGTGAATCGAATACAGGTCTAGTTCAGGATAACCTTCAATTTTTATCCAATTGTTTTTTGACATCAACGTAAAGTCACCACAAGCTGAAGTATCTAAACTCCATATTAGAAATTTTTCTCGTGAATGAGTTGCTGCTATTAGTTTCCCCAGAAAAAAATTAACCAGCTTCATTGTATTTTTAAAGCCATAAAATATACCGGGAATTCCTACGAGATACTCATTCCCTTTCGTTTTCCCCAGCTGTTGTATAATGTTTTGTTTGGCAAACGCTATCTTATTCTCAAAACCTTCAACTCCTAAAATCTCTTTTTTCACATCAAAGCGGTTGGCACGATAAAAAGCATTATTATCCAATTGCTGTTTTGCAAGCAAACTGAAAAGTTCATCCGAAAAAATCAGGTCAATATTGGTACACAATACATATGGAGCAGTTGCTTTGCGAATACCTACATTTTTTGCAGTCATCTGAAACAAAGGCATACGAGTTGAGAATGTGTACGAATTATGAATCGACTCCGGAACTAAAATATAACGCAGTACCACTCCGGAGTTTTTTGGCGGCAGCGGCAAAACATCCTTCAGTAGTGGCTTATCTGTCGGTGGGTTCCATTCTACTATGATCAGTTCAACAGGCAGATTATGTTTTGCTGCCTGGTAATAAATACCTTCAACAAAACACTTGGTTCGTTCAATCAAATCACCGCCATGGTTATCATTTCGGGTGGTAGCTACTATGCTCAGGTAAGGCCTTATATCCCTCATATTATTTTTTCTTCCAACTCAAATTTATTTAACCCCCAGTTCTCATCATTATAAATAGCAGGTTTTTTTTCTCTCAGCATTTTTTGCGCCTCCTCCTGAAAAGAAAGATAGGCTGAGCGGTATTGAGGATTTTCATCCGTTGCATCATATCTTCTTGTGTGCTCTTTATGATAAATTGGAATTGGGAAAACTTTTTCTTTTAATCCTGATGCTGCCGCCTGTATTACCATCAGCGAGTCAACATGCAAGGATATAAAACTTTGTTCGTTGTGTGCTCTCAATTTATACCAGTTATCACGGTGCATCATCATAAAATCTCCGCTTACGTTGCAATGATACTTCATTTCAGCTTTTGCATGATATTCTGTCCCCCATATAAGTCGGAACAGCGGATTGAAAAGGCTCTTAAAAGTATAGGAACCGTAATACCACAACCTTTCTGCTCTTGTCTTCAACAATTTCAAGTCAGCAGAAGTTGAATCACTAAAATCTTTGGAATAACCCTTCAGCCATATTTTTGTAATGTTCTTTCTGATTTCATTCAGGTCGGTCTGCTCGCTGCTCTTGTCAAAATCAAAACGGTTTACCCGGTAGTAATAATCTTTTTGTGCTGATTTAAGCAGTCCGAAAATTTCGGACGGAATAATAATATCAGGATTAATACATAAAATATATTCTCCTTTTGCTCTTCTTATTCCTGCATTTTTTGCTGGGTATTCAAGCAAAGGAACATTTTTGCGCTTGCCGTCACTAACCAATGCAGTATGCACAGTTGCGGGAACAGTAACTATTCTTACCAGTACAAATTCATTAGATGCGGGCCAGTTAATAAACCCTTCTATTTCGGGATTGGGTAAAGGATTATAATTAACAAAAACAATTTCCGATGAAATTCTGTTAGCAGTAAGTTGTTGATGTGTCCAGCTAATACAACGTTGCAGGCGCTCTTTAAAATCGCCTCCGTAATTATCGTTTCTGCCTGTAAGCACAATGGAAAGCAAAATATTACTCATGTGCCTCAATTTGTTTTATCAGAAAATCAGCATAGCGTTTATGTCCGCGGTCGTTGAAATGTCCGTCATCTAATTTATAATCTTCACGGGTTACGTTCATCTCCACATAATCAAGTCCTTCAAATACATCCGGAAAATCTTTTTTGGTATTGAATGTAAACCTGTAAACTTCAGGTATAGATGATAAAATAAAACGTGCGCCATTTTGTTCTGTCAATTCTTTTATCTCTTTTAATTCTGTGTTGCAATAAGGTTTAACATATTTTCTCTTTTCAGCCTCACTCATATATTTTCCAACTTCCGAAGAACCATAATTAACGATATTCATCTTAGATAATATTCGCCAGGCAAGCGAAGTGATAACTGTTTGAGCCATCATCTTATTGAACAAATTTTCGTTCTGCGGTATCTGCCATTTATTAAAATAATAATTATAGGCTTGCTCGGGGGTTTTAAAATACTCACCATAAGGACAAGCTATAAGATTGCCTGCATTGGTAGAAAAAAATATGGGCATATTTGGTTTCACTTCTCTTTTGTAATAGGTAATATCGTTAGCAAGGTAAAAATTTACAATTACAATGTCAGGCTTTAAAACTGCAATGTATTGTTTAGCTACCGCAAGATATTGGGCTGCATCAGCGCAACTGATTCCTGAATTATAGACTACATATCCTTTTGCCAATACTTCATCTGCAAACGAGTTATATATATCAGATGCCGAATGTCCCCATGTAAATGAGTCACCAATTAACAAAACCCTGGGCTTGTTTGATTCATATTGCTTGAATGCAATGCTTCGGAAACCAAGTTCATTTACCGGGCAATTAACATAATCAACAATCGCCTTTTCAAATTCGCTTAACGTGGAAGTATCTTTTTGTGCAAGCGTTTTAAATGTTGATGCAAATTCATTTTTCACTTTTCCATTTTTTAGTTTTATACTTTCCCGAACTAAACTATATGCTTCGTGAACGCAGCGGATAGTGTCATAATTCTCATTTTCATTAGTTATGTTGGCAGCGATTATTTTCCGATCCTCTAAATCAATTTTAGTAATACCAATCGAATCGGTTGCAAAGCCATTTTTTAAATACAATGAATCTACGGGGGTAAAATACCTCACAATAGTATGGGTTCCGGGTTTGTAACCCATCCACCGCAATGTGTATTCTGCTCCTGAAAACATTAAAATCAACACAGTAATCGTTATAATTATTTCAGCTGCTTTTTTTGAATGTTTTGAAAGCAGATAAATGAAAAATCCATTTATGACCAGCAACAGTATAAACCAGAGAGCAAAAATAAATGTTGCTTTTTGCGCAAGTACAAAAACAAATTCGTGGAGTCTGGGGTAAATAGTTTTCAATTCTTCTGCTGAACAAGTAGAAAGTTTCTCAAGAAAAAAAATAGTTTTTAAAGCAAAAAGAAAAAGTATGCTTATTGCACCAAAACCGGCTATCTGAATACTTCGTTTATTTTTCAATTTTCAAATCTTCATTTGCATAAATCCGGCATAAATACCTCTTATTCAAAATAATTTTTGCCGAATCCGGGTTAAGTGAGCGTTTGTAAATATAAACATCAATAGAATCAATATCCTGTAATTCTGCAAACCTATTCGACCACCATTTCCATTGATTGTTGATAGCCAATGTATCTACCTGCTTTTGCTCATCATATTTTCTTATAATAGCGTATTCAAGTCGTGTAAAATCCTCCCACCTGAAATCCGAATTCTTTCCCAACTCCCAAATATCAGTGTTTTCTTTACCTGAATCTAAAACACTGTAATGCAAAAACTCCTTATCTCCTTGAATAATTTCGGAATACGTAGGATAAACTGAAAAAGGAAAAGAACTGATTTGAAACATGCCGAAAATAAAATTCATACCGAATACAAAAAAGGAGAACACGATTAAACTCTTTTTTGCAACAGGTTTTATCTGCTCTATTTTTTCTTTAACCGGAATTACTGGAATTATCTTTTTCAGCCACAACAATATTTTCTCATAGTTGGGAAAAACAATGTATTGCATTTGAAGAGGCTGAAAAAAGATGTACATAAATACCCCAATAATATTATGCATGGCCAATCCACCTAAAATGCTTATGTATTTTAGCCTGCTATGGAATAAAAAAACAATGAATAATAATTCAAAAAAGATTACCAGCATTCCTCCTATGTTTAAGAGCCAGGGATATAAATCAACCCTGAAAAAAGGGATTTTATCAAAATGTTCAAACCATTCTAATCTCACCTGATTAATCATACTGGGGCCTAAACACCATTCAAAACCGCCATCAATCAGCTTATAAAAACCCGCCCAGAAATAAATAAAACCCATTTGCAGCCAAATTATCTTTATCGGAAAATTATAATCCGGTGATTTTACCAAAGGTTCTTTTCGTTTAAACAAAAGCCTGTCCAACGAAAAAACATCCGATACAGGAGCAAAAAGCAAAAACCATGATATCCATATAGGTAATTGCGAATGCCAAAGTTTTCCGTAAAAATTAGGAACAGAAAGAACATAGAAAACTAAAACAGCATTAACAAAAAGAAAAAAACGCGTAAATAAGCCGAAGACAAGGAAAAGGCACGAAACGGCTCCTGCTATACCAGTAGCATAAAAAAGTTCTTTACTGATGGGCAATATATCAATCAGCCAGCCTATAAATGGAAGGGCTTCACGGGGCTTACTCTCTATATATTGAATATGGTAGTTAGCATAAACCATATAATTCAGCGCAAGAAGCAGAAAGAAAATAATTCTGTAGACAGCTAGATTATAAGGAGTAGAAGCTGTAAATAAAAACCTTAACGTTTTTGACAATAAATACATTCTGTTTATCAAACTAAACAGAATAGTTGCATTGAGTGCTGCAAGAATATATACACGACTTAATAACAGTTGATACTGAAATGCATCTGTACCATCATATAAATCAGAAATCAGGTAGTAACCAATCAGTGCAACTATTAATAAGCCAACTTGTCCCGTAAAAAAATAAAGGATGTACCTGCACTCATATTCCTTATCTCGTATATCAAGAGTAAGATTAGATAGCTCACCTTCTACAAATGCATAAATACGCTTACCAAGTTTCAGAAATTCATTGCGGTTATGCCAAAAATTCCAAATCAAATAAAGAATTCCACCACCTAACAGAAGTTTAAACGCTTGAATAAAAGAATATGCTGCATGGTAATGATTAGGATACCATGTTTTAAATAATTCATAATCTGCAGAAAATAAAAAGAACCCATACTTAGGTATAAAGACAAAGTAAACAGTTCCAAGAAACAGACAAACCACTACAAGCTTAAAAGCATTACTATAGTTTGGTGATTTAGAGGAGGGCATTGATCTTTTTCTTAACCAAAACGGCAAGTTTTGTTTTTTGCGAAAATAGCACTTTCATAAGAGACAATGTGAGTAAAAAACTATTACTATAAAAGACATCTATTTCATTGTTTGTTTTAGTTTAGCTTTTAACTGAACTAAATGGGATATTAACAATCTGATAATAAAATGTAAGGGGCTAGTTCCCATTAATTAAAAAATGTCACCTGAATAGTTAACAAAATTTAATTTTCTTTGCCTGCACCATTGTACCCACTCGTGTGAGAATAACAAACCACCTCTTTAGCATAAGTATTTTAACACTCTTATCCGTATACCTTAGTTCATGTAACACCAAGGTAAATGAAAGTTGCGGTGTACCCGACATCAAAAACTATCCCGACACACTCCATTTTATAACCACTGTAAGAAACTACATTGCGGAAAAAGCCGATATTGGTTTCTTTCCAAATTCATATTGTGCCGATTATTTCAATACCCCGCTCAACGATGCAGATGTTTGCAAATTCATCCAGATTTTTGAAAAAGACAGCGGGGTAACCTCCTGCGGCTTGTCAGCATATATCATGACAAAGATTTTATTCAACAATGGTATCCGCGCCTGTATCTACAACTATGGCCCCGAGGACACCGAATACAGACATGCCGTTTGCCTTGTTCAATACCAAAACAAGTGGATTTTTTGCGACCCTTACTTTAATTACACCCTCGTTGATGAAGCAGCACAACCATTAGACTTTTTTGAAACCGTAAAACTCATTAAACAAAAACAGTTTTCTAAAATAAAAATTGAAACCGATACCGTATTATGCGATTTAGTTATTAATTCAAAATCTTTTTCTTCTTTAACCGCTGATAACGTGCCTGAAGAATGCAGAGCCAGATATGAAGAGTTGAAATCCGAAATTAAAAGCGTTGCTATATGGAAAAAGAAAGAGAAAATATATTTTAACTACAACACGTTGGGCTGCAGAAATTTTATGGGTGGCCTCGAAAAAGAATTAATAAAAATAGGGAAAACCCCTGATTTCAGAGAAGCAATAATCATAAAATCAAATTCAATTATCAGCCCTTCTGATCTTGCATCACTGAATGCGCAGATTGATTCTGCACTTGCGCATTAATCCAAGCAAAAGTTTTTTGTGTTCCTCTGTTCAAATTATATTCAGGCTTCCAGTTCAGGTCAGCCTCAATCAGTTTATTGTCAGACGAACGCCCTCTTACACCCACAGGACCTTTAATATTATTGATGCTAACATTCTTATCTGCAATTTTCATAATAAGCTTTGCAAAGTCATTGATAGAAATCATCTCTTCTGAACCAATATTGTAAGGTCCTGTTTTGTCTGAGCGCAGCAAACGGGTAGTAGCTTCCAGACAATCGTCAATAAAAAGAAAAGAACGTGTTTGTTTTCCATCGCCCCATATTTCTATTGTTCCATTGTCAGAAGCTTGCGCAATTTTGCGACACAAAGCGGCAGGTGCTTTTTCTTTACCATTGTTCCATGAACCTTCAGGACCATAGATATTATGATATCGGGCAACTTTAGCGTTCAGTCCGTAATTTCTTCTGTAAGATAAGTACAACCGCTCGCTGAATAATTTTTCCCACCCATATTCGCTATCCGGGTGAGCTGGATAAGCAGTATGCTCTGCACAGGTATTATTATCAGGATCAATCTGATTATGTTCAGGATAAATACAAGCCGATGAAGAATAAAAAAGAGCTTTCACCTTTTTTTCGGTGGCAACTTTTGCAACATTTATATTAATCTGGGCCGAGTTGTGCATAACATCGGCATCGTGTTCACCCGTAAAAATATAACCTGCTCCGCCCATATCGGCTGCCAACTGATACAACTCATCGCAATTATCAACAATGGCATTTCTTACAACACTTATCTCACGCAAATCACCAATAATAAATTCATCAGCTTCTGTTTTTGAAAAATCGGGGTATTTTAAATCAGCACCAGTAACCCTGTATCCTTCTTTTTTTAATCTTTTAACCAAATGCGACCCGATAAATCCACCGGCACCTAAAACAACAGCTGTCTTCATTTTAATTTATATCTTTCTATAATTTCTGTTAGTAGTTCTTTATTCGCCAAAAATAGGGGATTATTTTTTATGCTTTCAGAAGCGGAGTAACCAAGTTCTTTTGCCAACTGTTTATTCTCAATAACCCTGAGCATTTCTGCTGCCATTTTCATATAATCATACTCTTCAACCAATATCCCGTTTTTTTCGTGTTCAATAATTTCTGCTATCCCTGCATGGCGCGTTGCTATTACCGGAAGCCCGCAACTCATTGCCTCCACTATGGCAACTGGTGTTCCTTCCTTATCACCCTGAATAGGTGTTGTTAAGGAATGCTGCACAAAACAATAAGCACTTTTCATTTCTTCAAAAACCTGTTCAGAATTTAATATTCCTTTAAACGAAATTTTTTTTTCTATCCCTAAAGCCTTTGCAAGAATATGACACGCTTCAAATAATTCACCTCCTCCATCTTTTCCAACCATTATCAGTTGCGCATCCGGTACTCTTTTTTGCACTTCATTAAAGGAAAGTATGGTAAGGTGTGGAGCTTTGGTTTCAGCAAAGCGCCCTACAGCTAAAAAAACAGGGTTGTTTACCGAATGGTCTGAATACTGAAAAAGGTTTACATCAAACGAACAGGGTAAATAAATCAGTTTTTCTTCCGGTGCTCCCAGTATTTTAAGTTTCGCCAAAATATCTTGTGAAACACCAATTATCAGCGAAGCATTCAGGAACAGTTCCTGATACTTTTCAAGATTTTGTTTTACCGTTTTTTCATGATGTGCATCGTAGCCGTAGAAAATTGCAATTAACGGGATACCTGTCAATTCAGGAATTCTAGCCAGTTTAGCTGCCGTTGTTCCAAATTCACAAAGAACAAGTTGCACTTCGTTTATCAGCAAATGTTTGGCTACTGTATTTAGATAAACATCTTCCTTTTCGCGCTGTAGCCAAAGGTTAATTACATTTTTAGTTTTTAATAATGTTTCGTTATTAGAAATCAGATTTCCATCACGATGGTGCCAAACAGGAAAGTCAGCACCAAAATAATAATGCATGAAAAAAGGCAACTTCTCGTGTTCGCGAACAAAGGTTTCAGTGTATTTATTTCTGTTGGCATTCATCAATGCAATAACGCCTTTCTTTTTTAGTGTTTGCTCATTATTCCATTCATCATAAAATTCTGCTCTGCTACCTTTTTCACCTTTCATTAAAACGAATTTTCTGAAATAATAAATTGAATAATTAACTGTATAGGCAGCAAAATCACGTGCATTCTTTTTTAATAAATCATAAATAACATATCGAACAAAAAAGTGTGATTTAAATGAAGTAAATACACTTAAAATCAAAATCAGAACTATAACAAAAGCTGGTTTATAAAAACTTAAAACCACCAGTGTAATAATGCTCCAGTAATGCGAATAGAACTTATCAGAATTAAAAACGCCAAACAAATGCTGCGGAAATATTTTTATAGGGCTCAATGTAACCAAAGGGAAAAAGAAGCAAACATAGGCAGCAAGTAAAGGATAAATAAAAAATACATCTTTAGTACGAAACAATAATAAAAAAAGAACACCTGAAATCAATTCAACAAGAATTATAAAACGGGTTAAAAAACGATCTAGCTGAATTGATGAAAAAGACAATGCAATATTGGGAGTTCCGCTTTTCAAATCATTTTTTCTGTCAGCAACATGATGATAAATAATCTGCCTTATGCCGATTGCAAATGACCAAATAAATAATACAATAAAAGAAACTGAATTATACTCTATATTATAGAATAAATGATATGTATAAAAAGCCAGAACTGAAGGAATAGCAAAAGCATAGAAAGCATCAGCAATAATTCCGGCAACAGGATATTGCTTTAGCCGAAAAGGCTTGAGAGGATATATCAGCAGCAATATTAATTCTATGGCAAATAATATAACACTTACTGATGTAACCGGCAGATAAAACCAAGGCAATGCAGCAATAACAAAAGCCAAAACAAGAAGTAATATTCTTGTGATTTGTGAAAATGATTGCATTCCATTGCTTTTTCCTGCTTTAGCATCAGTTTCTAAATCACCAAGGTCATTAAGAAAATGCCCTAATATCCCAATCGCAGTGAGCGTAATGAAAGAAAGAAAGAATAATTTCAGAAATGGCACGATAGTAATCTGGTCTTCTGCCAGCCAGGAAGAAAAGAAAAGCAGAGCAAAGAGAAAACCAGCTTTGGGTTTCCACCATTCATTTGCCCTTACTTTTTTTAGTGCTTTTTTCAATGACTTAACAAATTCGTCTTATAACCTGATCTAAAAACCAAAATTGATTAACGAATGTATTCAAAATACTTTCAATTTAATTTCTGAAAAGAAAAATCCAATTATTAAATATCTATGCCCTTAATTAGAAGCGTTTATTCAGTCGCAAAAATAACATTCCAGTTTCAGCAAATCAGTAAAGATGTTACGATACATATTTCAATTATATTTGCAGGAGATACATATTAAATCCTGATTGGAAAATGACCGTAATTGAAAAAATAAGAGAAGTCTTTTTCACCGAAAAAGAATATCCCGTTTATAATGGCAAAAACTGGAAACCTGTTTCTCATGAAGTAGTAAAAAATTCAGCAGTAAAAGAGATATTAGCTAATAAAGGCTACCTGTTAATTGATATAAAAGACAATAGCATTTATACTAAACTTGATGAGTTGTATGGTAATTTTCATCATGTAAAACCTGAGAACGGAGGTATGTTCTACAGCCTTTATTCAAAAGATTTATCCTATCGTAAATCGGTTCATGATTATATAGGTTCAGTTCTTAAACCTTTATTTGATGAATGGTTTTCTGATTATAAAACCGTAATCAATTCTTTTATTATTAAACATCCTGGACCAAAAAGTGAATTTAACCTTCATCAGGATTCAACCGGATTGAATGAGTGGAAATATTCACCGTTAAGTTTTTGGATGCCTATGCAGGATACTACCATTGAAAATGGCTGCATGTGGGTAATTCCGGGCAGCCAGAAATTATTTTCACCTTATAGGGGGATTTCATTTAACACATTATTTGACGAACAGAATGATTTGCTTCAACCTTATCTTATTCCTGTCGAAGTAAAAAAAGGACAGGCTTTATTGTTTGACAATCGCATAGTTCATCTTTCGGGAGAAAATAAAAGTGATAAACCACGGGCGATTGTGATGTCAGGAATTTTTCCAAGTGAAGCAGGTATTATTTCCTGTTACCGGGATAAAGAAAACAATGGTCCTTTAGAGATATTTAAGCAGAATGAAGATTACCTTTTAAAAGGAGTGAATTTTTATATTGATTGTACAGCACGACCTAAAACCGGTGAAAAGGTTGCCGAAATTCACGGAAATAAATACACTCTCAACCGTGAAGAACTGACAAAAATCATGGAAAAATCAGGAGCAGAACGTGTAAATTTGTTTGCCAATAATCTTGCTGAAATCACCTGCGAAATTATTCAGGAACCCTGACATGAGCCAAACAATTTCTAAATCACAAACATTAGAACAGGAATTATTTCAAAATTCTGAAATTGCAGATACGCTGAAAAATGATGGTGTAGTTAAAATTTCATTTCTCAATTCTGAAGAATTGAAATTATTACAGGAGTATTATGCGCAACTTCACGGACCCAGCGACCCGCCTACAATGTACGATGGCATTCATATGACCATCTGGCATTCGGATATCAATTACAAACTCGCAGTTCATAATAAACTCAAAGAATTATTTCAGTCAGCTTGCGAAAGAAATTTTTCAAACTACAGAGCAATCAGTCACCAATTTATTATTAAGCGAAAAGGAAATGAAACTACTTTCCCGGTTCATCAGGACTGGAGTATTGTTGATGAAAGTAAATATATTTCACTCAACATTTGGGTTCCTGTTCAGGATGTGAATGAGCAGAATGGAGCAATGTCAATCGTTAAAAAATCGCATAAAATCAATCGGAAAATAAGAGGAGCCGGCTATTTGTTCCCTAACTACTACCCGGTGTTAAGTGATATAAAACCGCATCTTACTAGTTATGCGATGAAAGCCGGTGAAGCTCTGATTTTTTATCACCGGACCATTCATGGATCACCTCCAAATTTATCTGATGAACCCAGAGTTGTAGTGCAATTAACACTGTTGCAGGAAAATACTCCCCTTGAAATATATTTTCAAAAAACTTCGCAAAACCCTCTAGAAGTTCATCACCCGAAAGATGATTTTAACTTTTATTATGAACGCATCCGGGAAGATTCGGAAACCAAACCCCCAACCCAAAAGCCAACAGAGACAAGGCAGCCCTACCTGGTCAATGAAGTTACAAAGAATGAAGTGCTGAACGCGATCTTGTAAATGAAATGAAAAAAGCAATATTCATAAACACTGAACTGCAGAAAGCATTTGATGAAAAAGGGGTAGTTAAATGTAATTTCATTGACCGCAATGTTATTGAGCAGTTTCAGAAAGTATTTGATGAACTGCATCCTGTAAAACCTGAAGTAATGCAAAGCGGCTATTATTTTTCAGTCTTTGGTACAGGGCAAAAGTACATGCAGGAAATATATAATCGTTGTATACCTCTGCTGCTACCTTATCTTGAAAAAAAATTTACCGACTTTAAAGTTGTAGCCGTTATTATGCAAATGAAAGGCAGAGGCGAAAACTCAATCATCAACCCGCATCAGGATTTAACAGTGGTGGATGAAGAAAAATATTCTTCTGTAAATATCTGGATACCACTTACTGATTCTGTTGAAACAAACGGCCCTTTATTCTTCCTGGAAAAAAGTCAGCTTGCATTTCGCAATATGCGCTGCCATACTTCAAATTATCAGTTTGGAAATGTTCAGGATTACATAACTAAAAATGCAACACGATATTTAGCAAAAACCGGAGAGGCGCTGATTTTTGATCCCGCAACCATTCATTTCAGTCCACCCAATATTTCAGACAAACCAAGAGCATCAATAGCCATATCTATCGTAAGCAAAGAAGCACCGTTAGAAATATTTTACTACGATAAAAAAAGTACACCGGAAGTTGCAATAGAAAAATATTCAGTGCCTGATAATTTCTGGTACTTATATCAGGACTTCAGTAAAGAGCGTGAACAAAGGCCGGTTTTTGGCAAAAAATCAGGCATAGCAAATCACTTTTTTGTTGAACAATACAGCAAAGAAGAATTTATTCATAAGTACGAAAAGCTTGTTCAATGAAACAGCCGCTACCTATATTGAAAGACAAAAAAATGCAGGAACGTTTAAATAAAGACGGATATGTATTAATTGATTTTTTTGACACAAAAGAATTAGCTCAACTGCAAACAATATTTGATGAGCTGCATAAAAACAGAACCGATATTCCTTACAACCAGTTATACACGTGTCTGCACAATGCTGATGCTGAATACCGCTGGCAAATGAATAATCATTTAGCTGAGTTGTGTAATAACAGGATGAATGATTTTTTTGCTGAATCGAAAAATACAATTTTTACTTTTCAGATAAAAGGCATGGGTCCGCAATCAGAACTTTATGTTCATCAGGATTGGAGTTTTACTGATGAAAGCAAAGAACTTTATACGTATACTTTCTGGCTTCCGCTCGTTGAAAGCAATACAGGCAACGGAACTATTTCTGTTTTACCCGGCTCACACAACTACCTAAGGGAAATAAGAGGTGCGAATATTAATCCTGTTTTTGATCATTTACGGAAACAACTGATAAAGCATCTTAAGCCACTTACCATTCGTCCCGGGCAATTGTTGCTTTTTGACAGTGCATTACTACACTACTCTTCTGCAAATCTTTCAGACAAAATAAGAGCTTCGGTAATGACCAATATAATGAGAAAAGAAGCAGCTGTTTTTCTCTATTTCAGAAACAAAGAAAATCCTGAAGGAGTTGATGAATACAGTGTTCCCGAAGACTTTTTTATGCACTACACTAAT
>CANJWH010000061.1 GCA_947478465.1 Bacteroidota bacterium | reverse complement strand
CTGAATGATAAAGAAGGCGCCTGCAGCGACTGGCAACGCGCCTCTGAATTTGGTTTGCACGATGCCAATAATGAGAATTATTGCAACGATTTGAAGAATAATCAGAATTGATTACCTCACCAACGTAACCGTACCCTTAAACTCGTAGGTATGTCCGTTTACATCGGTAATCTCAATAAAGTAAACATAGAGGCCACCCTCTTCCAGTTTAGCACCTTCATTGAACTTACGGCCGTTCCAGCCCAGGTTAAGGTTGTCGGAAAAGAAAATCTGCTCGCCCCAGCGGTTGAAAACGCGCAGCGCCATTGTTTTAATGCCTATGCCTTCTACATAAAATACATCGTTTAAACCGTCATCATCGGGAGTAAATCCTGTGGGCACGTAAATAGTAAACTCAGGGTCTATAACAATGGCGTGGGTAACCGTATCGCTGCAACCCATGTCGGTGGTAACAATCTGCGTAACGTAATAGGTAAGCGTATCGCGGTAGGTATGCGTTGGGCTTGGGATGTTGCTGCTTGTGCCGTCACCTAAATCATAATCCCAACCGGTAATGCTGCCCGTTACTACTGATGATAAATCAGTAAACGTGATGAACGGATACACAATGGTAGTAGGCTGCGGCAAATAGTTAAAGGCTGCGTTAGGCTTGGGGAATACGGTGATAAGATTGGGCTCGGTAATGGTTACCGCGCACTGGTTAGTTGAAGTAACCGTGTAGGTAACGCTGAAGGTTCCTGCTGTATCGTAAACAAAAAAGGTGTTCTGCGTTCCCGAAATAGCGGGCGGTGTAATACCAAAATCCCAGCGCCACTGATTGATGTTATAGCCTGCAGCAATGGTGCTCAGGTCGGTGAAGTCAACACGCAGGGGCTGACAACCGCTGTCGGGCACAGCACTAAAGACAGGCACCGGCAAAGGATACACTTCCACCGAATGGGTGATTGAATCCACACACTGATTATCGGAAGTTCCCGTTAATGTAACATCGTAAAAACCTGCTGCGCTGAAGATGTATTGCGGGTCGCTCTGCGCTGAACTGGCACCGCCATCGGCAAAATCCCACCGCCATCCGTCAATAGTTCCGTTGGCAATGGTGCTGCTATTGGTAAAGAAGGTAGTGTCGTTTTCACACACTTTTGTGAAGGTGAAGTCGGGTTCAGGCAAATCCCACACCAGCACCGAGTGCTCATTGTTAGATACGCATCCGCTGTCGGTAGTAGCGGTTAATGTAACACCGTTCAGCCCCGGCTGCGAAAAAGTAAACTGCGGTGTAGCTGTGCCCGAAACGGGTGTGCCGTTCAGGTTCCAGTTCCAAGTTGTTACCGCACCGGAAGTAACCGTTGATAAGTCGGTGAAGGATGTAGGATAACCGAAACAAACTGTATCATAAGAAAAGTCAACCACCGGCATAGGATGGATAACAATCGGCTTGCTGATGGTATCATCGCAACCGTATTGTGTAGTGGTAATCAGTTGCACTGTATAATTGTTGGGTGCCGAATAAGAATGCTGAAACGGAACACTTGAACCAACATTCAACAAGGTACCATCGCCTAAGTCCCAGGCACGGTTAGTTATGTTACCCGAAAGCGAAGTTGATAAATCATCAAACGAAGCGGGAGTAGTTAAACACACATTGGCGGTACTGAAATCCGCAACTGGGTTGTTATACACCTCCAGCGAATGAGCAACTGAGTTGGTGCAACCGAAGTTGGTAGTTACATCCAACGTAATGTTATACTGTCCGGCAGCGCCATAAAAAACGGATGTATCCTGTGTGGCAATCATACCGGCATCTAAGTCCCAGTCGTATATATCAATAGTTCCCGAAGCAACGGTAGAAAGACTTACAAAATCATTTACATCACCAAAACATTCATCATCAAAGCTGAAATCCGCCACCGGGTTGGGATGCGCAATAACAGGATAGGTAATTGAATCAGCACAAGCCGAATCGGTTTCTACACGCAACTCAACGTTAAAGGTGCCCGCAGTTGTAAATGCATGCGTTGGACTTTGATTGGTTGAAGTTCCGTTACCGCCAAAGTCCCAATCCCAAGCTACAATATTAGTAGAGGTAACCGAAGATAAATCCGTAAACGAAACCACCACACCCTGACAGGTATCCAATGAACTGAAGTCAGCCACCGGCAATGGATTGATGGAAATAGTTTTACTGATGGAGTCCACACAACCTTCATCGGAGGTGGTAACTAATTTAACAGTATAGCTTCCGTCAGCAGCGTACAAGTGGGTAGGACTTGCAGCAGCCGAAACAGCTCCATCGCCAAAATCCCATGCATTGGTTTGTATTGTTCCGGTTAACACCGTGCTGGTATTGTTAAACGAACTGGTAACATTCAAACAAGAATTGGCAACCACAAAGTCAGGCACAGGAACAGGAAAGTTATTGACCGTATAGGTGAATGAATCAACACAGCCGCTGTCGGTAGTAACGGTAAGCACTGCATCAAACTGTCCGGGCGTTAAATAAAAATGAGCATTATTCTGCACTATAGAAGTAGTTCCGTCATCAAAATCCCAGTCCCATTGTACAATGTTACCTGTAAAAACTGTTGAGGTATCCTGAAAGTTTACAGGATTGCCGTCACATACATCAACAAACGAAAAGCCTGCCACCGGCATAGGATGCACCGTAACAGCTTTGGTAACAGAGTTGGTGCAATTCTCATTATTGGTAATGGTTAGCGTTACGTTATACGTTCCGGGTGTAGTGTATAGGTGCGTTGGATTTTGAGCAATCAGTAAAGTACTTCCGTCACCAAAATCCCATTTGCGTTGAGTTAAAACGGTAATAAATGCAGGTGTGGTTGAGGCATCGGTAAATGATATGGCAGTATTTACACACTCATTACTGAATGTGAAATCAGCAACGGGGTCGGGCGCAACCAACACAGAAGCACTGATGGTATCAGCACTTAATCCGCAACGCGAAAGAAGACTGACCGTGTAAATACCTGGCATATTGAAAATGTAAGTCATGGTGTCAACTCCTGTTACAACCACTCCGTCTATCTCCCACTCCTCATAACAACGTTGTCCTATTGATGTTGTGTTGTAAAAATCCACACTCTCGCCAAGGCAGGCAATGGTATCGCTGGCCACAAAAGTGGGAACGGTAACACACTCAAAGCAGAGAAAATTATCAACCGGTGCCCATGTACCCGGAACTATATTAGCAGTTGTACCGGCATAGGCAGGAACACCTGAATTAGTTGGTGGTGAAGTAACCGTTGGAACAAAATTACCTACCGCAGTAGCAGGAACAGATTCATTGCAGCCAACATAACCGGCACTGTCTACTTTCATAAACACAGGGTCAAAATAGTTAGCTCCGAAACTGGAAGAAATAAGTGACATGGAATAGCCGCCATCCTGTGTATTCTTTATACCTACTGCCCTGTCGGTGCCACCACCACCGTAAACTTTACTCCATCTCGGGTTACCCGCAACATCTAATTTTACAACATAAGCATCGTATCCGCCTGCGCCCCAGCTGCTGGTATAACCTCCAACAATATAACCGCCATCGGGCGTAGGCTCAATGTGGCGCGAAGATTCTTCGCCACCGCCACCGTACGTTTTTGACCACTCCACATTACCGGCTACATCCAACTTCAACACCCAGAAATCAAAGTTGCCTGCTCCTGCACCGTTGGTGTGTGAGGCAATAATGTAACCGCCATCGGGTGTTATATAACCAAGGTTTCCCCAGGGCTGTGAATCATCTCCACCTGTTCCGTAGGTTTTAGACCATTGCAGCGTACCGGCTGCATCTACTTTTAAAACATATACATCAGGACCGCCTGCTCCGTAACTATCGGTATAGCCTGTAACAATGTAACCGCCATCGGGTGTCTGTTCCACAAAATCGCCCCAGTCGCTGCCCGCACCACCATATACTTTTACCCATTGTGTGTTACCTGCTGCATCTACTTTTACCAGCGATACATCGGCACCGCCATAACCAAGTCCTTCCATAAAACCCGACATAATATAACCACCATCACTGGTCAGGTTAACATACAATCCGTAGTCATTTCCACCTCCTCCATAGATTTGATTCCACTGGATATTTCCTAAAGCATCTAATTTCAAAAGCCAGTTGTCATAGTTGCCTGCACCAAAATGCGTAAGACCTGAAATAACATAGCCCCCATCCGGAGTTTGCTCTATCCATTTACCACCGTCTTCGGCTCCGCTTCCGTATGTTTTAAACCATTCGGGATCACCGCAATCATTTACCTTATATACATACAGATCACAGCTACCTGCACCCGAGCTTTCGTGCTGACCGGTTCCTATAAAACCACCATCAAGTGTAGTTTCCAGAGCAAGCCCTCCGTTCATTCCGCCTCCACTAAAGGTGCGCATAAACGTAGAAGTAACCTGTGCATAAACTGGCTGAAACAGTAGAACACCTGCTGCAATTACTGTAAGTATTATCTTCCGGAATTTACTTTGCATCAGTCTTGATTATTGCTGATTAATGGGTGCTGTATCCGAAATCACCACATTAACATCCGCATCGGGATAGCCAACTTTAATAGCCACTTGTCTTATGTCTACATCGGTAACAGGCATGGTGGCAGGCAATTCAAAGGTGGCATAACTCTCCTGTCTGTAAACTTGCATGTTGCTTACATTGCCCATCTCCTTTAATTTTTTCTCTAATTGCGGACCAAGGAAAGGACAGTGCAGTCCCCCGTGACCTATATTAATGCGCACATATTTACTATCAGACTTTGTTGGATTTTGTGCAGTAGCTGTTTGCTGAATACACACAGAACTGATAATGAAAGCAAAAAGAAAGTATAGCTGTTTCATGCTGATAATTAAAGATATAAAACCGCGAAATTTAAGTGGAATATTCCATTAAACCAAAACCAATCAATTTATATATTAACAATTAAGAATAATAACCTTTCAATTTTTAGCTTTGGACATTTATGAGAAACACTACCAAACTCAATCACCTGCTGATGCTTTATGACCTTACCTTCAGTATGGATGAATTGCTTACCTTAACCATTGTTCATAAATCAACCGGCAGAGCAGAAAGTTTTACCGATACCGCTTATGCAAAAGTGTTACAGAAAGCTTATTCGTATATGAAAAAGGAAGTGAAAAGTATCTAAAAAGAAACCTTGTAAAGCTTCCCTCCATAACCTGAAATAAAGCAAGTGCTGTTATTCAGGACAAATATGGAGTATAGATTTTCATCCGGAAAATTATCAGACAGTTTCCAGGTTTCACCAGCATTATCTGAATAATACACCGCGCCACTGTTGCCAACTGCAAAACCTTTAGCTGAATCAGCAAATCGTATTTTATTAAAATGTGTACGTGCAGAAAATGCGCTGTTGTCTTTACGTACTTGTTTCCATGAAGCACCTGCATCAGAAGTTTTATAAATGCCGCCATCATAGCCGCACACAAATCCTTCATCAGCAGAAGTAAAGCAAACCGAGGTAAAGAAATCACCTTCTATATTCAGGTAATTATTAGTTAAAACGTCTGCTGTTGCTTTAAATACTGCACCGTTGGCGGTAATGTAACCGGTAGTATCGTTGGTAAAATAATTCTCTGTTACTTCTGTATTATAAAAAGCCTGATAATCCCACCAAGTACCACCATCAGCTGTGCGGAGAGCAATTCCTCTATCTGAGTTTTCGCCACCACATATATAAACATGCTGTGCATCACGAAACTGAACAGAATTAAGAGGAGCAATAATTACAGGTGTATATGGTAAATCAAGTTTGTTCCAGGTATTTCCTCCATCTGTTGTTTTTACAATCAGAAGGCTATCGCCACAGGCAAAGCCAAGCGAGTCGTTTACAAAGGCAATATCGCGCAAAGCCAGAGACGATGAATATACCTGCTGCCAACTTGCGCCACCATCAATGGTTTTCAGAATTATTCCGGTTTCGATTTTTTCTCCTCCACAAACAAATCCGGTAGTTTCATTAAAGAAATAAACGCCACGTAGTTTGGTGTCAATATCTGTGTTTAGTTCAGTATAACTAAGAGAGATATTTTCTTTTTTGCAGGCACAAAAAAAGAAAAGTAAACAGATTGCTAAAAGCTTATTCCTAAGTAAAGACAAAATAATAATCAGTGATCTCCTTTTACAGTAAGTTTTATTTCAGCAGCAATATCATCCGAATAAACAGTAACAGATTTATAAAATTTACCTGAAGCTGTCGGATTGATTTTTAATTCAATTTTTCCGCTGTCGCCTGGCGCTATTGTCCTCGGATACGACATTGGAAATACAAACGCTGAACTACTTAATACATTCTTTATAGTCAGGTCTTTTTCTCCAATATTCTTAAAAGCAAATTTAACTACTACTCCTCCGTATGTTGTAATATAACCGCAGTCGATTGTTTTTTCTTTCCACTGAAAAGGTCCGTCAGTAAGAGAACTTGTAGTTTGCTGAGCAACAGTTAAAGTTGCAGAAACTATCATTAGCAAAAGGGTTGAGCAAATTGTTTTCATAGTTTCTATGTTTAGTTTAAGTACAAACTTACAATTATTCCTCAAAAGTAAAGAGGTGTTAATGATTTGCTAATTGTGAATCGTTTAACATTTTAAAACCTAATTTAGTGCCGTGAAACGTCATGCTGTCCGCCTCAGGCGGATCAGCATCTCAATATAAAGACCCTGAAATAAATCAGGGTGACGAAACAATACTTTATGCATCGCCAGGCTATACGCATTGTTGTTTTACTTGCCACTCTTTCCATCACCGGTATTATTGTTACTCAGATTTTTTGGGTGCGCAAAGCATTTGATTTAAAAGACAAACAATTTAACGACCGCGTAAACATTGCTTTGCAGGATGTTGCTCAGCAAATAAAAAAGCTGAACAAGGATTCAACAGAAGTACTGCCGATTAAGCAACCTACTTCAAATTACTTTGTTGTAAGTATGAATGATACGCTTCATCCTTATTTATTGGAATCCTTGTTAAAAAAGGAATTTGAAGAACGCAATATAGATGTGGATTTTGAATACGGAATATATGATTGCTTTACAGATAGTATTGTTTTTGGTCGCTATGTTTTCATGAGTGACAGCAGTGAAATAAAGAAATCATCCAACAACCCTCCACCCGTCTGGAAAGGTGATAACCACTATTTTGGTGTTTATTTTCCGGAGAAAGACAGTTACATCCTGAGTCAGCTTGGCATTTGGGTTTTTTCTTCAGTTATTTTGTTAGTGGTAATTATATTTTTTGGATACACTTTAGGTGTAATCCTTCGCCAGAAAAAGCTTTCTGAAATAAAAAATGATTTCATAAACAACATGACTCATGAATTTAAAACCCCCATTTCTACCATTTCAGTTTCCAGTGAAATGCTTATGAGGGAAGAAGTTGGTGGTTCTGCTGAAAAGCGCGCCCGATACTCGCGCATAATAATGGACGAAACCAATCGGTTAAAAACCATGGTAGAAAAAGTTTTGCAGATGGCAGACATTGATGCAGGACAAATAAAACTCAATAAAACACAAGTTGATGTGCACACTGTTATTCGCCAAACAATTGAAAATATGGAAGTAGTTATTCATGAAAAAGGTGGCAGTATATCGTGTGATTTAAAAGCGGAGAAATCAATCATTGAGGCCGATAAAGTTCACCTGACAAATATTATTTACAACCTGCTTGATAATGCCATTAAATATGCAGTTAAATCTCCTGTAATCAGCATCAAAACAAGAAACACTGCCAAAGGGATTGTCATCAGCATTCAGGATAACGGAATAGGAATAAGCAAAGAAATTCAGAAAAATATTTTTTCAAAATTCTACCGGGTACCAACAGGTGATGTGCACAATATTAAAGGTTTTGGGTTGGGATTATTTTATGTAAAAACAATTACAGATGCACACCAGGGTTTCATTAAATTAGAAAGTGAAAGCCGCAAAGGCAGTAGGTTTGATGTGTATTTACCTTTTTAGCATCTGGCTATTAGCTTTTAGAAATAGAATTAGTATTAATTATTATGCTATCAGCCAAAAGCTAATAGTCAAAAGCAAAAAAATATGGCAAATAAAGAAAAACTCTCGATCCTTCTTGTAGAAGATGACGAAAACTTAGGCATGGTGGTTAAAGACGTTCTTGAAATGGAAGGTTATAAAATTAGCTGGCAAAAAGACGGCAATGCGGCCATTCAGGATTTTATGAAAAACCATTATCATCTCTGCATATTTGATGTGATGTTGCCAAAAAAAGATGGCTTTGCGGTTGCTGCTGAAGCCCGAAAACTAAATCCTAAGATTCCTATTATTTTCCTTACTGCTAAAAGCATGAAGGAAGACCGCATTAAAGGTTTTATAAGTGGTGCAGATGATTACATCACCAAACCTTTCAGCACAGAAGAATTTTTGTTGAGGGTAAAAGCCGTTTTAAAACGCTGCTATAATGATATTAGCGGTGAGATCAAAAACACCTTTGATATTGGTAAATACAAGTTTAACTATGAACAACTTACTCTTACAATAGGGAGCGATTCTAAGACACTTACGCAGCGCGAAGCAGATACATTAAAACTTTTTTGCATTAACAGGAATGAAATTCTAACCCGCGAAATGATTTTAAAAATTATCTGGGGTAACGATGATTATTTTACCGGGCGCAGTATGGATGTGTTTATTGCACGTTTGCGCAAATACCTGTCAGGCGACCCTAAAATTAACATCGTGAATATTCACGGTGTTGGCTTCAAGATGATGGTGGAATAATTAAGCAACAACTGCTGCTTCTTTTACTGCAAATTTCCTGAGCCTTGTCAACGTATCAAACGTTTCCTTAATTAGCTTTTCGGTAATCTGTTTAATTGGCATAATCTCATCAATCATTTCCACGCTTTGCCCGGCACACCATAGTGTATCGTAACCGGCAGGTTTAATTGATTTTTCAAGTTTTTGCATTCCACGAAACTGTATAAGAAGTTTAAAATATTTCTTTGTACGCTTATTAGTACTCAGTTGCTTTTCAAGCCAGTTTTGTTTGTAGCCAATCTTTTTGGCATAAGGTGTATTTATTATCGTACAAGGTGTTCCTGAAATTTTATCAGTCATTACAATGTCTTTCATTTTAGAATCAACAATGGCATTTTTATAGGCATCATTTACTCCTGCTTCAGGACAAGCAATATAACGTGTTCCTATTGAAACACCTTCAGCACCAAGAGCCAACATGGAAGCAATTCCTTCGCCACTTGCAACGCCACCTGCTGAAACCACTGGCATTCCGGGAAAATGTTTTTTCAGGGTAGGAACTAATAATTGCAGCGGATAAGGACCTGCGTGCCCTCCTGCACCCTGCCCTACTGCTATAAAACCATCGCAGCCTAACTCAAAGCATTTCTGCGCGTGCTCCACATTCGTAACATCGCAAAAAACCTTTGCTCCGTAAGTATGCGCTTTTTCAATTACTTCGGCAGGACTGCCTAAAGAGGTAATGTAAAACGGAACTTTTTTATCCACACAGGCTTGCAGGTGCTTTACAAAAAGCGGATTAGTTTTTTGTACAATCAGGTTCACACCATAATTACCTGTTACATTATTTTTCTTCTTGTATTCGTTCAGATTGTCAAGCACTTTTTCAAACTCCCCTTCATTGCGATAATTCAGTGAAGGAAAACACCCCATAATACCTGAATCCATTGCCGATTTCATCATGGGTTCATTTGATACCAGAAACATGGGAGCCATGATTATTGGAAATTCAATATCTAAGAGTTCGGTTACTTTAGTTGATAATTTCATTTATTATTTGCGATTTGAAAAGAGAATTCTATTTTTGAAAGTTGAAACGCAAAGATAATGTTTCATTAACGAATAACGAATAAAAACGAATATACGAATGAAGCAGGTTTATCAATTCGTAAAGGCTAAAACATTTCACTTTTCATTTGTTTCGAAAAAAAATAACTATTCGTTGATGCAACAAAAAATTTAACATTTAAAACCAAATCCTATGTCAGTTTACTCCTCACCACTCGAAATGCTTTATAAATGGGAAAAAGAAACACCCGATAAAGTTTTCCTGCGCCAACCCATAAACGACAAATGGCACGAATGGACATGGAAACAAACAGGAGCAGAAGTGCGCAAAATGGCAGCTGCACTAAAAGGGATGAACCTCCCGGCAGGAAGTAATATTGCATTGATTTCAAAAAACTGTGCTCACTGGATTCTTAGCGATCTGGCGATTATGATGTCTGGACATGTTTCAGTGCCGATGTACCCTAACCTTAATGCCGAAACAATAAAACTGATTTTAGAACACAGTGAAGCAAAAATACTCTTTGTAGGAAAGCTTGATGGATGGAATGCTATGCGTCCTGGAGTTCCTGCAGGGCTGCGCTGTATTTCATTTCCGTTTTATACCGAACCCGGTTACGAAACCTGGGATGAGATTGTGAAAGGGGCAACACCAATAAAAGAAAATATTGTCCGCAAAGACCAAGAACTTGCAACCATTATTTATACATCTGGGACTACTGGCATGCCTAAAGGTGTAATGCACAGTTTTCATAACTTTTCATTCACAGCAGAAAATGCTGTGAAGCTTATTAACATTGACAATTCTTCAAAATTTTTCTCCTACCTGCCTTTATGCCACATTGCTGAACGTTTCTTAGTTGAGTTAGGAGGATTGTATTCTGGCGGAAGTATTTCATTCAGTGAATCACTAGATAAGTTTCCAAAAAATCTGGCAGAAGTACAGCCAACCGTTTTCCTGGGTGTACCGCGTATCTGGAGCAAATTTCAACAAGGTATTCTAGGGAAAATGCCGCAAAAAAAATTGGATATTTTTCTGAATATTCCAATACTAAGTTCTATAGTTAAGAATAAGATAAAAAAAGGATTAGGTTTATCTGAGGCTACCAATGTATTTGTAGGCGCTGCACCTATGCCAGCTTCTCTTATCCGATGGTTTGCACGATTAGATATAAAAATACAGGAAGCCTATGCAATGACCGAAAACTGCTGCTACTCGCACGTTACGCTTTCCGGAAAAATAAAAATCGGTTTTGTAGGTCAATCACTTCCACATGTTCAGGTTAAACTAAGTGAGCAACATGAGGTACTTACAAAACATGAAGGTCTGATGTTGGGATATTACAAAGAACCGCAAATGACAAAAGACAGTTTTACAGAAGATGGTTATCTGCGCACCGGTGATGAAGGAAAAATTGACAGCGAAGGTTATTTGCAAATCACAGGACGCGTAAAAGACATCTTCAAAACCACTAAAGGAAAATACGTTGCTCCTGCACCGATTGAAATGAAGATTTCAGTAAACGAAGATGTGGATCAGGTATGCGTAGTGGGTGATGGAATTGCTCAACCTATTGCAATAATTACACTTTCAGAAGCAGGTAAGAAAAAAGCAAAAGAGGAGATTGAACGAAGCCTTGCAGAAACCATGAGTATTGTAAACCCAAAACTTGATCAGCACGAAATGCTTAAACGCATGGTGGTTTTAAAAGGCGATTGGACTGTTGAAAACAAATTGCTTACTCCTACGCTAAAAATAAAACGCAATGAAGTAGAGAAAATTCATCGCGGCAAATACGAAATGTGGTATTCGAGCACTACTGAAGTGGTTTGGGAAAATTAGGTTTTAGTTTCTCATAAATACTTACACTCATCCCGAGCATCAGCATTCCGTAAAAGACATCTTCAATCGGGATTGTCAGAAAGCGTATTGCTAAGTTTTCATCGTTATTATACCACACTACCGGCTCACCAATCCAACTGCCCGTAAGTAAACCATTGACAATGGTAAAAGGAATAAGTATAACTAAGTAAGCAGCATAAAATCTGCTCATATATACTCCTCTTATCAAAAGCAATTGCAGCAATAAAAAAACACCAAGAAATAAACAGGTGTAAAAAGTATAGGCTATATTGTGAAACAAAACAGCGCCTGTTAAGCAGACAATAAAGAGTGAAATAGTGACAATTTGATAATTAGAAATTTTAAATTTCGTAATTAATCCAAGACTTTCATAAGCAAAAATGCTTGAATATGGGATACAAAAGAAAAACAGGATTTCTTCTAAAGGCAGATTAAACACCGTTATACCTGTTACAAACTTTGGGTTAAATCCCCACACACCATTTGCTGTAAAAACGCTATCCCAAATGATAAAGAAAACTGCTGTTACAGTCATTGCCGGAAAAAGATATTTCCACTTCTTGTAATAGGCTATACGACTTTCAAAACTTAGTATAAAGGGAACAATGAACGAAAATAAATTAATGAGCAAATAGGTATATTGCTGCATTGTCAGGCATTATCAAAAAGGGTTTTCTTTTTACGCGCTGCCTCAAAATATTTTTTGGGAACCAACAACATTCCAAAACATTCTCCGTCTTCTTTTGTAAGGTGTTTGTGATGAGCACGGTGTGCTTTTCGTAATGCAATAAAGTAAGTAAATCCGGTGCGCTTAAACAGTTTTATGCGTTGATGAATTAGTATTTCATGCACAAATGTATATGCCACTCCGTACACCGCAATACCTATACCCACCCACATCCTCCAATCGCAACCTGCCATAATGCCAAACATCATAAACAACCAACTGGGAATGGCGAAAATGAGAAAGAACCAATCATTTTTTTGAAAAAAATTGCCAGTCATTACGTGATGGTCCTGATGAACATTCCAGAAGAAACCGTGCATTACATATTTATGTGCCAGCCAAGCAACTGCTTCCATTATCCAAAAGCTCGCAATCATAATCAGCACACCAATAATTGCATTCATTTCAATTCTGATATTTTTTTAAACTTTCTTTTTCTTTAGTACTTGTTTTCTCTGACTTAATCAAATAATTAGCAATAGCCTTACGTAATTCTCGTTTATCAAGCATAGGAAGATATTTCATGATGTAGCCTTTATCTTCGTCCAGGTTTTCGTTATAGCCTAGAATTGCAGGTAGATTATCTTGTATAGCAAAACGCAGGAAACGCAGCTCTATGTCGTTTTTATTATTTGATATGGCATCTTCCAAAAGCGTCTTGCCTTCTTTAAAATACTCCATTTTTGAGAAAGGATTAGCCGTTGATTTTGCCATAAGCATAGTAACTCCTCCGGCATATCCTGATAATACATCTGTTCCGTCAGCTTTTCCATTCAAAGCATCATAGAGCTCTTTGCAAACAGTATCATTTTTTGTAGCAAAAGGGTATTTTTTGCGCACTTCATCAAGCGTTAAGTCCTGTGAATAAGTTGAAAGAGCGGCTAAAAACAAGAAAAAAGAAAATAAAATAGTTTTCATTATTCTAAATCAAGTTTAAACTATGCCTGAAATATGCCCCGGCCAACAATGCATATTTTTTTGGATTTGAAATACGAATGCGACCATTCAATATTCCTGCTGTTGGTGTATTCTTTATCTTTTTAAAAAGCGAATAGTAATAAACATACACCATATAAACTGCAAACCGGCTTGCTTTAGGAAGTTGTTTTATTCCCAGATAGCCTTCAGCGTAATCACTTTCAATTTCATTTTCTAATTCTTTTTTTACCTGTTCATTAAAGTTTTCTATCTGCAATTCCGGGAAATAAATTCTTCCAAGATTTTGATTATCCGCTTTCATATCACGAAGAAAATTTACCTTCTGAAAAGCAGCCCCCAATTTCATTGCAGGATGTTTTAATGATTGATACTGTTGCTCATTACCATTACAAAAAATGCGCAGACACATTAAGCCAACAGCTTCTGCAGAACCCAATACATAATCATCAAAACTTTTGCGGTCGTAGTTTTTCTTTTCTAAATCCATTTCCATGCTATTCAGAAATAAATTTATCAACTCTTCCTCAATTTTATATTTATTTACTGTTTGCTGAAAACTATTTAGTATTGGATTCAGACTGATTCCATCTTTAATTGCAAGTTTTGTTTCAGCAGAAAAACGTTTCAGTAATTCAGGTTTATTGAACTCGTGAAAGCTATCTACTATCTCATCTGCAAAGCGAACAAAACCATAGATAGCATGAATAGGGCGGATAAGTTCATTGTCCAAAAAATTAATGGCAAGTGAAAAGGATGTACTGTAGGCACGTGTCACCGCTTTGCTGCATTTATAAGAAACAGTATCAAATAAATCCTTCTCTTTCATACTCGCGAAAATAGAAAATTAATAAGCACCACTTCGTTTGCGTGTTATCCACTCAGCAGCCAGCAAAATTAGTATCAGAAAAAACAACCATTTGAAATGAATAACATCGCGCAGCTTTTTCTGATTGTAAATAACGGGCTTAATATCTTCACGCGAAGCAATTTCGTTGCCAAGGTTTTCCAGTTCATTTTTATAAAACATCTTTCCACCAGTAGATGTGGCAAGGTTGTAAAGTAATTGGTGGTCGGCAACGATGTTTACTGTTTCAATAAACAAAGCACTTACAGTAAATCTGCCGCGGGCATTTAAGGTCTTCTCACCAACACTAACGGTTGCTTCGTAGCTATAATTGCCGGGTGCCAGGTTTCCTGTATTCAGGCGGTATGCATTTCCAGTGCGGGTAAACGTGAACGGAAACTTTTTGTTATCGCTGTTCACAATGCTCATATTCACTTCTGGCTCATTAATCAGCTCGTAACTTTCGTTGTAAAGTTCAGCATCAAAAACAACAGCTTCACTTTCTGTAAAATGATTTTTTGCATTCACACGAAACAAACTCTTATCAGTCTTAACAGAAAGGTATTGTACAATTTTACTGATAAAAGAATTGAATACATTATGGTTTCCATTAATAGCAAAATCACTCAACCTCCAGTGCCATAAACCTTCACCTATCAATACACCAATTTTATTTTCGCCTTGTTGTGAGAAATACAATAAAGGCATATCGGTATTTACCAAACCAATTCGTTGTTTAAGCATAACAGAACTTGCTGTACTTAATTTGTAATCTCCAAAGGGAACTTGCAAAGGCGGGAATTTCTGTATATTTTTCTTCAACTCATCATCCTGGGTAAATAATGAGAATTTATCTTCCAAAACCGCCACTGCATCATTTACAGAATTGTTTCTTACCTGCAATTCCAGGCCAAGTTTTAAGGAATTAAAGCTCTGTAATTTAGTATCATTACCGATAATGTAAAATGCCGGTATTCCTGCATTTATTACATTTTGAACAAGACTGGCAGCCGCAGGTTTTTGTGATGGTAACTGATGAAGAACAATTAGGTTGTAGGCCTTTATATTTCTATCCATGTTTTCTATGAGTCGCACATCTACTTCATAGTTCTCATTGATTTCAATTGCTTGTCTTAGTGCAGCAATATCCGGATGGGCGGTGTTGGCAACTATTAACACCTTTTGCCTGCCATCAAGTACTTCAATATAAAACTCAGTGGTGTTATTACGTTGTGTAACTTCACCTTTCAAGGGTGATAGTCTTACAGAATATTTCTGCAAACCAGGTTTCTTTGCTTCCAGAATTACAGGAACTGTTTCACTGAAGTTATCACTATTTATTGTAATCTTTTTTTCAAAAACTTTTGTGCTGTCCCACGATACGGTAAGCGTTACTTCAGATTCTTTAAACTGTTTAGCATCTGCAATTATTTCAAGTGGGAAATTATTTCCAAGATAAGCAAAACGGTTGTGATTAACCCGAGATAGGATAACATCTTTGCGAACATTGGTATCTCCTAACGCAACTGTGTAAACTGGCGCAAGCGTTTTAGCTGAACTATAAATTGGATTGGTTCCTTTATTAAATAAACCATCTGAAGCCAGTACAACAGCGCCAACATTTCTGTTTCCGTAAATATTATTTATCTCATCAAACAAACCTGAAATATCGGTTTGCTTATCAGTATAATTAAACTCCTTATTCTCCTCTACCCTATCACCAAACGAATAGGTTTTTACTTCAAACTTATCGCTTAATTGCTTTACCAGTTTATTAAAACTTTCCACATATTCATTACGATAAAAAGCCGAATCCTTTCCGGTAACAATAGATTCTGAATTGTCCTGCGCCACAACAATAATAGGTTTCTCCACTTCGCGCAGATTGGTTTTCAGCAAAGGCGAAAGCAGCAGAATAGCAATGATGGTTACTGCAAAAAATCGCAATACCGCCATGGTGCGTATCAGCCAAGGCGAAAGACTTTCAAATGTTTTATCCCTGCGATAAAGAAACCAAGAGACTAATGCACCTGCAGCAATACAGAAGAAAAGAAACCAGGAAGGATATTCGAAGACTATTTGCATTCTATGTCAGCATTCCTCCGCAAACAGAAATAACCTGTCCTGTAATGTAAGCCGACATGTCGGAAGCAAGAAATAAAGCTGTATTAGCAATATCTTCAGGTGTTCCACCACGCTTTAATGGAATAGCTTCTCGCCAGCCTTGAACTGTTTTTTCGTCTAATGCACCTGTCATTTCGGTTTCAATAAAACCGGGAGCAATAACGTTGCTGCGGATATTGCGTGAACCCAATTCCAGCGCAATGGATTTTGTAAATCCTATTATACCAGCTTTGGATGCCGAGTAATTTGCTTGGCCTGCATTACCTTTTATTCCTACAACAGAACTAAGATTAATAATACTTCCGCTGCGTTGTTTTAGAAATGTACGCTGGGCAGCTTTCACTGTATTAAAAACTGATTTAAGATTAGTATCTATAACCTCGTCCCACTGAGCTTCTGTCATACGCATTAATAAGTTATCGCGGGTGATGCCTGCATTGTTTACTAGTACATGCAAAGCACCAAATTCGGCCACTATATCGTTTATTAACTTTTCTGCAGTTGCAGTTTCGGAGGCATTGCTTTGATAGCCTTTTGCTTTTATGCCAAAGGCGGCCAGTTCTTTCTCCAGCTCTTGTGCTTTTTTCACCGAGCTTTGGAATGTGAATGCCACATTGGCTCCATGCTCAGCAAATTTAAGTGCTATTCCCCGCCCTATTCCGCGAGTAGCACCTGTTACTAAAGCTACTTTTCCATCTAATAATTTCATATTATTTCATTTTTATGAAAGGCTTCAAAGGTAGAAAAAAGAAGAAAGAAAGAATGTTATTTCAACTCAGCCTTACAAGTAGCGCAGGAAGTCTCGTTTTAATAAATTTTATTTTTGCATCTTTAATACTATACTACTTTAATAATAAATTATAAGTATAGCTTCTTTGCAATCAATTCTGCAAATAATTTATAGCCTGCAGGTCTCGGGTGCATATCGATTTTATAGTAGAAAGTATAAACATTTTCATTATGTATTGCTTTGCTTACATCAGCAGTAAGATCATATACCGGTATGTTTTTTTCGGCAAGTTGTGCGATAAGAGTTTGGTATATATTATCTGCAGCATTATTTTTAATTTCCCAAACCGAAGGAAGGTAAACAAGTGAAAACACTATCCCTTGCAGGTTGCAAAATTCATCCAAATCAAGCATTACTTTCAATAACTCCTTTTCGGTTGCTGCCCGATAGAGTTCTGCTTCATTCATTTTAATAAGATTCGCATCATACTTCATTAATTTATGTGCAATATATCGAACTACGTATGACATTCCGTATAAACTAATACCTGTTCCAAAAAGATCATCAAACCATGGGCGCGGAGCAATGGTATATTTGATATCATCAAAATCAGAAGAATGCAATCCATAAATAACTGAGTTTACCTCAAGTATTTTATTCTCGCATAAATTCTTTAACAAATTAAGTTGACTGTGAGGATAAGCTCCAGGAAAACCACAATTATATACTTTAGCAGACACCTGCGATTTATCCAGTACATTTTCAAGAATACGAGGATATGAACTATCAAAAGGAGCACCCTGACCCTGCGTAAACGAATCGCCTAGGCAAAGAATTCTGTTTTTCTTAGCCGTTTTAATATTCTTAAAACTGCTGTCAATACATCCACATTCGTTTACGGGGTAGGTGTATGTAAACTCAACTTTTCTTACCTTTTTTTCTTTACCCTCATAAGGCTTCCATAATTTAAGTTTTTCCACCTTTCTATTTTGATAAAAGTCCAAAGAAGGAAGCTTACTGTTTAATTCACCATATGTTGCATAGTTCATAGTAACTCGAAGCATAACTTCGGTTAAAATAAATAGCAAATAAAGAACCGAAATAATACCACCAATTGAAACAATTACTTTTTTTGAAGCTGGAAAAAAATGATAAAGCAAATTCAGTAATGAAAATGTAATTAAAACAAATATTTCAAAAACAAAAACAAGAGAAATCAGATTTACTGCCTGACCTTTTATTGCCATTGCAATAGTAACTCCTCCAATAATCGAAGAAACAATAATACCAAATACAAATAAAATTCTGAAAAGAGTTATTTTTCTCATTCCCCTACTTCAACTCAGCCTTACATGTAGCGCAGGAAGTCTCGGTCTCAAAAATCTTAACCTCTACTGCAGAGATATTATGCTGTTTAAGAGTTGCACTGTGCAGGCGGGTAATTTCAGACGAAATGTATTTGCAAAGATTTTCTGCTGTAGAATCAAAAGGAAGTAAAAAATATTTCCACTTTTTATCATCAAACACCTGTTTAAGTTCGGAATCTTTTTCAGAGATAATGGTGGTGTGATCTAACTCTTCCACTAAGGGCTGAATCATTCGTTTCAATTCATGGAAATCTATAACAAATCCATTTGCATCAGTTTCACCTTCAAACTCCACTTCCATTTTATACGAATGTCCATGCAGATGTTGGCATTTACCATTATACCAAGGGATACGATGTGCAGCTTCCCACTTAAATTTTTTAGATACTCTCATCCTTTTATCAACGTAATAAATCCTTTTTGCACCACAGGCTCCTCGCCTGATTTCAGATCAACAGTAAGAACATAAAAATAGGTTCCCGGCTGCAACTCAACACCTGAATTGGTTAACCCACTCCAGCGTACTTCCTGCCCTTCACTTTCGTAAACAACTTGTCCCCAGCGGTTGGAAACGGTAAAAACAAAACCACCATCACCCTTGTTTCGAATATAAAAACTATCGTTGTAGCCATCGCCATTGGGTGTAAAAACATTTGGAATGGTAATTATCTGTTCAATACCAAAACTTTGCTGAGACGTGTCGCTGCACCCATATTGGTCGGCAACAATCAGTATTACTGTAAACGTATCTTCAGATAAGTAAACTGTAGTTGGATTTTGCACCGCAGAAAATTGTCCGTTATCTAAATTCCAGTTCCAGTTTACAATGCTTCCTGTTGATAAATCAGTAAAGATTGTTTCATCTCCCAGTAATCCCGGAGTTACAGAAAAATCTGCAGTAACATCTCCTCCTACATGAATAAATGCAGTGTCTTTTGTTGTAATGTTACACCCCGGATTAGAAACTGTAACAATATATTGATTATCGCCAAAATCAGGAAAAACAGAAATATCTGAACCAGATGCGCCATTTGACCAGGAATAGCTTGTTCCTCCTGTTGCCGAAAGCGAAATCGTGTCAGGTAAACACAACAAAGTATCCATCTCGGTAAAAGCAGTAGGAATGGGAACAACTGTTACTTCAAAATCTTGTGAAGTGCTGCTGCATCCGAAGAAATTGGTGCCATTTACATTGTATGTACCCGATTGACTTACGGTAATATTAGAGCCTGTTTCACCGTTTGGTGACCACAGAAAGTCTAACCCAAAACCAAAGTTTACTGAAATTTTAACATCTTGCCCTTCGCAGAAAGTTAACGGCCCATCTGCTGTAACACTAAGAAAAGGCGCTGGCAGAAAAGCTGCAGGAAACATAGCTGTGTCAGAACATCCTGCAAAGTTTGTAACATTAACTGAATATAAACCGGATTGTGTTATTTGTATTGTTGCTCCTGTTTCTCCTGTTGACCATTCAAAATCATCAAAAGGAAGGCTCAGGGTAAACAAGGTTACGGTATCACCCATGCAATAAGGAGGCAACTGATCTGATAAGATAGTAGCATTAGGGGCCGGAAGTACATTTATAAAAGTGAAATTTGAGTTATCCGAACAACCTGTAGAATCAGTAACATTAACTCGATATGGACCTGATTGAGTCACCCAGATACTTTGAGTGGTTTCGCCATTATTCCATAAATATGAAGCACCTGAATTTGCTGTTAAAGTAATGCTATCATTTGAACAAAACGTGGTTGGTCCACTTGCAGTAATACTTGCATTAATATCACAGCCACCTGCAAAAGCAAAATTTGAAACAAATACTGTAAAAACAAGAATCCAGACAATGAATAAATTCTTCATGAAAAATAATTTGTCGGCAAAGTAAATGAATTTATGAAGCAAGGAAAATCAAATCCTTTGAATATGAATATGATTAAACTCATATTAGTATAAACAGATGATTTTGGAATCCACAAAAAAAAGTGTCTATTTGCTCAACCTATTTTCAATAATTATTTAACCAATACAAACACCATGAAATTATTTTACTCTTTTCTGAAAAATGTAACGATGCTGACTGTAGTCGGCATTTTTTCTATTACCACAGCGTCTGCACAATGCAGCGGTCGCTACTTTGATGAAGTGTTTCCTGGATTTTATAATGGCTTCACTCCCAGCCTGCCTGGAGCAGTTCAATTTGGAGAAGCACCCGATTATCAGGGTGCAAATACCATTCTGGACATGTACGTTTTTGAACCCGATGGTGACACTGCGGCAAAACGTCCTTTAGTAATGCTGGCATTTGGCGGAAGTTTTACTGCTGGAGCAAAAGAAAGCCCTGATGTATTGCGTCTGTGCGATTATTTTGTAAGACGCGGATACATTGCTGTTTCTATTAAATACCGTATCGGGGCAAATCCTATTGACTCTATTAATATGTTGAAAGCAGTGGTACGTGGTGTGCATGATGCAAAAGCTGCTTTACGTTTTTTCTATAAAGATGCAGCTACTACTAACACTTACCGTGTTGACACCAACAACATTTTTATGGGCGGAGTATCTGCAGGTGGTTTAATTGGAATCCATACTGCTTATATGACTGATACCATTGGTGTTCCTGCCTGGATAAAGCAAATTATAACTGAACTCACTCCTTCAGGAAATCTGGAAGGAGAAAGCGGAAATCCCGGATATTCATCAAAAATTAAAGGTGTTATTAGCCTTAGTGGTTCAATAGGTGATACTCTTTGGATTGAAGCAGATGAACCACCAATGGTAAGTATGCATGGGAACAGTGATGGAACAGTACCCTATTGTTCAGAAATTATCAATGTATCGGGAACAGATATTATTACCGTAGACGGTGGTGCTTCCATGAAAGTAAGAACTAATAACATTGGTTTAAAAAATAATTTTTACACATGGGTTAATGCT
>CANJWH010000060.1 GCA_947478465.1 Bacteroidota bacterium | reverse complement strand
GTCAGAGTGTAATAAAATAAACTACGCAAACTAATCCCTATTCTGCTTTTTATTAATTATCCCAATTCGTAACTTTGCCCTGTCGTGCATCTCCAAACCCTTTCCCTAATCAATTTTCGCAATATACCACAGGCTGACCTTGAGTTTTCGCCACAGGTAAACTGCTTTACAGGCAATAATGGGGCCGGCAAAACCGGACTACTTGATGCCATGCATTATTTGGCTATGTGTAAAAGCTATTTCAATCCCATAGACAGCCAAAATATACGCCATGATGAAGCATTTTTTGTAGTTGAAGGAAAATTTCAAATCAATGGAGAAGAAGAAAATATTTATTGCGGACAAAAGAGAAATACAAAAAAGCAATTCAAGCGTAATAAAAAAGAATACCCACGCTTAGCCGAACATATTGGATTAATCCCCATAGTAATGGTTTCTCCAGCTGACACCGAGTTGGTAACAGGCGGAAGTGAGGTGCGCAGAAAATTTATTGATAGTGTTGTGTCACAGTATAACCGCGAGTATCTCTATAACCTTATTAATTATAATAATGCACTTTCTCAGCGCAACGCATTGTTAAAAGCCACCGTCAATCAACCCAATTTAAATTACGAACAATTCGAGATTTGGGACAATCAACTTGTCATTTACGGTCAGCAGATATTTGAAAAGCGAAAAGAATTTATTCTCAATACTCTTCCAGCATTTGCCGAATATTATAGCCACATTTCAGGTCAGGCAGAAGACGTAAATATTACCTATGAATCACAACTTGAGAAAGGTAACTTTGCTGAACAATTGCATAACGCATTTAACCGCGACCGCATTTTGCAATACTCTACAGTGGGCATTCATAAAGACGATTTAGATTTTGAAATAAATCAATATCCCGTAAAGCGTTTCGGCTCGCAGGGCCAACAGAAATCATTTCTCGTAGCGCTGAAACTGGCCGAGTTTGATTTCATGAAAACCGTAAAAGGCTATGCGCCTTTATTATTGCTTGATGATATATTTGATAAACTGGACGAATCCCGCATCACCCGACTTATTGAAAAGGTAAGTAACGAAAATTTCGGGCAAGTATTCATAACGGATACCCATACTCAGCGCCTCAAAAATATTTTTAAAAAGAGCGACAGGAATGTGAAGATATTTGAAGCCTCAAACGGAGAAATTAAATGAAACGTAACAACCAGCAAACTATAGGCGAGGCCATTAATGAAATGTTGCGTGTGTTTGGTCTGCAGCAAAAACTGGACGAAACCAAACTTATAGCTTCATGGGAAAAAGTAATGGGTAAGACCATCGCTAAACACACTACCCGCCTTTATATCAGCAAAAAGAAACTCTTCATTCATCTTAATTCATCCGCAGCTAGGGAAACCTTAAGCTACGAAAAGGACAAGATTATTACCCTTATGAACGAAGAAGTAGGCAAAAGGGTAATTGAAGAAGTTGTATTATTGTAGCACTTAGTAATTAGAAATTTATCACTTTATGCGTACTTTACTCTCATCTTGTATTCTGCTTCTTGCTTCTTACTTTTCTTTTTCACAGCCTTTTGTTAATGGTCAATTGCTTGTCCAACTCAAACATGGCAAAAGCATAGAATCTGTAACCCGAAGTTTCCAAAACTTTGAAGGCAATTATATAAATCTTTATGCAAAGAAATTTATTTCACCACCTATGAACATCTGGTTGGTAGAATACAACTACGAAGGTGTAAATCAGGAACTTTTTCTTAACGAAGTAAAGTTTCATCCCTCAGTAAATGAAGCTCAATTAAATCACCATATTTATTATCGTTCTACAACGCCTGACGATCCTCAGTTCAATCAACAATGGCAATATATCAACACAGGCCAAAGCGGTGGCACAGCAGGAGCCGACATAGATGCAGATCTTGCATGGGATATTACAACAGGAGGATTAACAGCCTTTGGTGATACTATAGTTGTTTGCGTTGTAGACGAAGGCTTCAGCCAAACCCATCCCGATTTTGGTGATAACAAATGGATAAATTATGCCGAAATCCCCAACAATAACATTGACGATGATGGCAATGGCTACGAAGATGACTACCGCGGCTGGAACGCTGATGCAAATACCGATGATATTTCAGGCGGAACAGGAGCAGGCGGTCACGGGACCTGCGTAGCCGGTATAGTTGGAGCACAAGGTGATAATGGAGTAGGCGTATCAGGTGTAAATTGGAATGTGAAAATCATGTTTGTAGTAGGTGGAGGAAACGAAGCACAGGCGGTAGAAGCCTATACTTATCCATTGGTGCAGCGCAAACGCTACAACCAAACCGGAGGAACACAAGGTGCATTTGTAGTTGCTACCAATGCATCATGGGGAATTGATGGTGGACAGCCTGCCGATGCACCGCTGTGGTGCGCCATGTACGATTCGCTGGGGGCTTATGGTGTGCTGAATGCAGGTGCAACAATAAATGGAAATCAGAACGTAGATAACTTCGGTGATTTGCCAACTGCTTGCCCCAGCGACTGGCTTATATCTGTTACTAATACCAATGACGATGATAATAAAGTAACACAGGCAGGATATGGACTTACTACCATTGACCTTGGTGCACCTGGCGAAGGCACACACACGGTTGCTTATCCTAACGGCTATGCAGGCTTTGGAGGAACTTCAGGAGCTACACCCCATGTGGCTGGAACAATAGGATTGTTGTATTCAGCTCCCTGTACTTCATTTATGGCGCTTGCACATGCCGACCCAGCTGCTGCTGCCCTTCAGGTAAAGCAATATATACTTGACGGAGTTGACCCCAACACAAGTCTTAATAACATTACTGTAACAGGCGGAAGGCTCAATGTTTTCAATGCACTTAATGAATTACTCAACGCATGCAGTGCAGGCGGATGCGTAACACCTTTTTCAATTAATGCAAATTCAATAACCGATACCAGTGCAGTATTTATCTGGAGTAGTGCACCCGGCACAGCAGATTTTGATTTAATCTACCGTCCGACAGGAAGTAACATTTGGACATCCGTTCCCGGTGTAACATCTCCTTTTTCTGTTACTGATTTGGTTTCTTGCACTCAATATGAATTCCAGGTAATGTCTATATGCGACACCGACAGTAGTAACTGGTCGCAAAGCCATTTATTTACTACCGATGGCTGCTGTCTACCGCCATCAGGTTTAAGTGTTACATCCATTACTGATAGTTCAGCAACACTTAACTGGGGCGATTTACTGGCAGCTAACTCTTATAATGTAGATTTACGTGTTGCAGGCTCTAATGTTTGGACAAATAGTTTTACCGGAATTACAAACGATTCATTAATAGTGATTGATTTAGAGCCCTGCAAAGAATACGAATTTCGTGTGCAGACCTTGTGTGATACAGGTTTAACTGATTTTTCTGACATTTTTATTTTCAGAACAAAAGGCTGTGGGGCCTGTACCGACCTTACTTACTGCGAATCAAAAAGTGATGATGCAACTGAAGAATGGATTGCGGGGGTATTATTAAATCAGATTAATAATACATCAGGTTCTGATGACGGCTATGCTGATAATACTTCACAATCAACAGTGCTTGGTCGCACTCAGAATTATTCAATTACACTCACACCTGGCTATCCCGGCCAGGCTTTTAACGAGGTGTTCAGAGTTTGGATAGATTACAATCAAAACGGAAGCTTTGGTGATGCAGGTGAAAATGTATATGCTTCAGGAACTTCAACTGTTGCTGTAACGGGCACATTTACTGTGCCTTCAACTGCATTATTGGGAAGCACACGTATGCGCGTGAGCATGAAATTCAGTAGTGCACCGCAATCGTGCACCAATCCTTTAAATTATGGTGAGGTTGAAGACTATTGTGTTGAAATTATCGAACACGATACCACTAACGTTATAAATAATTTAGATGAAATAATGAATGTTAGTGTTTATCCAAATCCTTTTACTGATTTTACAGTTCTTGAATTTACTCCCTCTGCAAATGAAATTTATATTCTTAATATTCTTGATATGCAGGGTAGGATTGTGCAGAACTACAGCAATATTAATACAGGTAGAATATTTATTGAAAAGAAAAATCTTACTGCAGGAATGTATTTCTTTGAATTGCGTAACAGCAAAACAAAAATTCAGGCAAGAGGAAAAGTAGTGTTAAAATAGAAATTATTCGCCTGAACTCTTCCACGAAATATGTGAAAGAATATCAAATATTTCAAAACAGGATGCTTTGTTTTTGTAGAAGTAAAAATAGGAGCCTTCACGAAATTTCTTTCTCATTTCGCTGAAGTTCGAATCCAATAAATTCTTAAGTTTATCATTCTCAGAAGGAAGTTCTGCTTTTCCGGAAAGCACAAAACCAATTAATGCTGGATATTTTTCGCGCAACTTTGATAAAATCTTAATTCCATTGGTTTTATCATTATTGTCTGTTCCGATATAATAGTCAAGAATAGCAATATCAGGTTTTATCTTGCTGTTAAGACAATCAGTGTAATTTGAAAACTGGTAAATAGTAAAGTCTGTAAACTTTGAAAGGCAGGAAGTAATCAGTTTGAGAAAGAATTCATCATCGTCCACAATAAATATTTTCAATTCTTTAGCAGGAATAAGTGAGCCTGAAAGCCCTTCCATTGTAGTATGAACTGAATTTCTCTTTTTCATTACTTAAAACTTAAATCCAATTACAAGCACATCATCAATCTGAAGCAAGTCGCCTTTCCATTCATTGAATGTGTTCTCCAGCATTGGTAATTGTTCGCTGCAAGGCAGGCTACTCATGCTTTTGAGCATACTTTTGTATTGATCATACTTGAATTTTTTTCCTTTGGGCCCACCGAACTGGTCGGGAAAACCATCAGTAAAAATGTAGAACATATCACCTGGTTGAATATCAACTGTGTGGTTACTGAATTTGTTGAAGTTATCTTTAAATGAAATACCAATAGGAAATTTATCGCCTTTAGTTTCCATTAATTGGCCATCACGGAAATGGTAAAGCGGATTATACGCACCTGAATATTGCAATTGCATTTTAATAGGATCAATGGTGCAAAAGGCTATATCCATGCCGTCTTTGATAGACATATCCTCTTTATTTTGTCGTAAAGTTTTATTTACTCCCTGATTCAATTGGTCAAGAACCAGGTTTGGCTGTGTTAATTGATTTTGTTTTACCGCTGTAGTCAATAAATTATAACCAACAATAGACATGAATGCACCGGGAACACCATGTCCTGTGCAGTCAACAGCTGCAATCATGGCTTTGCCATCGTGTTCTTCAAGCCAATAAAAGTCTCCGCTTACAAGGTCGCGCGGTTTGAAGAAAATAAAGTGGTCGGGAACTAGTTTTTTAAATGCTGTATCTGGCGGAAGAATAGCTTCCTGAATCATTTTAGCGTAACGGATACTGCCCAGAAGGTCATTATTTTTTTCTTCCAGATCTTTAAAAAGCGTCATTAGCTTTTTGTTTGCTTGTGTCAGCTCAATAGAATTCAACTCCACGGTGCGTTCAAGCATCAGGCGGTCTTCCTCATAATGGTCGTAAGCATGACTAACAGCTTTAAGCAACTCTTCTGCTTCTGGTGGAAGAGGAGGGTTATTTCTTAGGTAACGCTTTAGCTGTCGGTCTAAAAGTCCGTTGTTCACTTTAATTTTCTAGTTCTTAATAAATCCAAAAACCTGTCCGCTGAAACGGACAGGCTTAAAGGATGTTTCAGTCTTAATAATATCAAGCTTCAGTGAATGTTGTAATGGTCATTGTCTGATTATGCAACTCACATTTTACAGTTGAAAAGAGAGGAGATATTTCACCGTAAGAATAAAAACCAGTGATGGTAGGATTGCTTCCCAATATATCGCGCACAGCTTCTACTTCCTCTTCAATACGCTGGTCAAGTACAAGTTTACGACCTACGCAGCTGATTAAAATTGCGAAATCTGATTCCGCACCCAAAGACTGGTAGCTGTTTTCAGCAGCATTTCCAGCTCCGTCAATTAGTTTATCAAAATTTGCTTTCATTAATCTAACAGTTGCACCTTGTGGAATATCACCGGCAAAAGTCATTGACTTGTTTTCTTCGCTAACAGCCAATACCGTTCTTACAAGCGATTCAGAATCTTCGTTTATTTTCATACCCAATGGGAAGAGAAGGGCAGAACCTGGAAGGTCTTTTGCTTTATCACCAAGATACATTTTGTATAAATCAAGAGCGGGTTGTCCGTCTAACTCATATAAAACGTTACCTACTGATTTTGTAACCTGACGTTCTACACCAAATACATCCCAACCTCCAACTGAACCAAAACCAACTTTTAAATCATTTCCGTAGAAACCAATGGCTACAATATTTCCTTCTGAAGGAGTTTCGTTCAAGCCTACCAAAGTTTTTTCAAACTTGGCCGCATCACCTGCCAGTCCTCCGGTTACGGTAACTTTATTTTCTAAGGTGTCATTTAAACCACGGGATAATTCACTACCGTTTACTTTTAATCCGTCTGATAAAATAAAAACGTGTTTTAAATCATCAGCAATCAGTTGTTTTGCAATAGCAACTCCGGTTGCATAACTGTCGCCATTATGTTCGCTAATAGTAGCTTTAACTGTTTTAAGTTTTGTTTTTTCAAATTCAACAGCCGATACTACAATAGAATCATCATACACCGAATCGTTAAATATCTCACCTGATGTTGTCCCCGACATAATTTGAGCATTGGGATAAAAGGCTTTTATTTCGTTATAACGAGCCGGGTCAGTCAATGCATCGCGTGAACCAAATACGGTTACAAAATTAGCCGAGCCATTAAGTCCTTTGTCAGATGCCTGTTGCCATCCTTTGTTTGAAGACCAGTTACGTTGTTCTGTTTTCATTTTTTGCGAGGGTTAAAATTATTTTTTGTTAGTGTAAGTGTTTTTGATTTTTAGACCGATGTTATTATTAAAGCTATAAACGCATTATATATAGTCACCGATTTTTAAAGTGTGAATTTGAACGCAACTAAAGGAGATAAGGTTTCCGTTGGGCGGAATTATTTTTCACTTCATCCATTTCTAACCAGAGATAAATAGTTTGACTGTAAAATCTTTTTACCTTAGTCGCCTCTGAATAATTCAATGGCTAAAGCAAAATCAAGCATACTTTCCAATCAGGCACAGCATGAAATGCTTGAGAATTTTCGTCACGAAACAAAACGTTGGCAAAGTGAAATTGATTTCTGGAAAGTAGAAGGGCTTTTTTTTAAGCGTTTATTAGACATTTATTCGCTTAAAATTTCCAATGATGACGACCGCCTTGCTTTTTCAAGTTTTGAAGAAAAATTAAAACAATACATTGAACATGTAATGGATAATCTCAAAAAAGATATTCATCTACATGAAGAATACCTTTCTGAAGTGCTGGATAAAAAAGCTTTTTCAGAAGAATATACTTATAAGTTACGCCATGAGAAACTGGCGAAGAATACCGCCTCACTAAAAAAAGAGTTCGTTGTTTTTAAAGAGAGGCTTTATAAATTTACCGACACTATTTAGTTGATGAAGAAAATATTAGTTGCCAATCGTGGCGAAATTGCTCTTCGCATTATGCGTTCGGCAAAAGAGATGGGAATTAAAACCGTTGCCGTTTTTTCCGAAGCAGACCGTAATGCTTTGCATGTGCGTTATGCTGATGAAGCAGTTTGCATTGGTCCACCTCAAAGTGCAAAATCCTATCTGGATATTGATAAGATTGTAGATGCCTGCCGCAAAACGGGAGCTGATGCAGTCCACCCCGGTTATGGTTTCTTATCTGAGAATGCAAAGTTTGCTGAGCGATTGAAGAAAGAAAAGATAACATTCATTGGCCCATCGCCCGAGGCGATGGAAATGATGGGAAGCAAACTACAGGCAAAAGCAGCGGCAAAGAAATACAATATTCCGCTTGTACCGGGAACAGATAAAGCAATAGAGGATGTTGAAGAAGCAAAGAAAATTGCAAAACAAACAGGATTTCCTGTGCTTATAAAAGCCAGTGCAGGCGGAGGAGGAAAAGGAATGCGTTTGGTTGAAAGTGAAGAAAATCTGGAAGAGCAAATGAAACTGGCCATCAGTGAAGCTGTATCTGCTTTTGGTGATGGCTCGGTGTTTATTGAGCGTTTTGTTACTTCACCGCGACATGTTGAAATTCAGGTGCTGGCTGATAATCATGGAAATGTGGTTCACTTGTTTGAACGCGAATGTTCTATTCAGCGCAGGCATCAAAAAGTGATTGAAGAAGCACCTTCATCAGTGCTTACGCCTGAAATAAGACAGAAGATGGGTGAATGTGCCAAAGATGTGGCACGTGCCTGCAATTATTCAGGAGCGGGAACGGTGGAGTTTCTGGTTGATGATAAACTGAATTTCTATTTTCTGGAAATGAATACACGCTTACAGGTGGAGCATCCCGTTACTGAAATGATAACAGGAATTGACCTAGTGAAAGAGCAGATAAAAGTGGCGAGGAATGAAAAACTTTCTTTTACGCAGGAAGATTTGAAAATTAACGGACATGCCATTGAAGTGCGTGTTTATGCCGAAGACCCAACTAATAATTTCCTGCCCGATATCGGAAAGCTATTGACATATCGCAGACCGCAGGGACCTGGTATTCGCGTGGATGATGGTTTTGAAGAAGGCATGGATATTCCTATTTATTACGATCCGATGATTGCAAAGCTTACTGTTCATTCAGATAACCGCCAGGCGGCAATTGATAAAATGATTCGTGCTATTGACGAATACGCTATATCCGGAATAGAAACCACGCTGCCGTTTTGTCGTTTTGTATTGCAGCATGATAGTTTTACTTCAGGTAAGTTTGATACCAATTTTATCAAGCATCATTACGAGCCTTCTATGCTTGAAAATAATAATGCTGAAGAAGCTGAGATTGCAGCTATTCTTGCTTCAAAACTGCTTGCAGAGAAACAGGAGCACCACACTAATTCTAACGGTTCAACTGTTAAAACATCAGCGTGGAAAAAGAACCGTGTTTAATGCGCGGCACGCTTTTTGAAAATCCTCTATGCGGGATTAATAAATCAGCGATGAAAACGAAATCAATTTTAATAGCAGTTTTTTGTAGTTTTTTCTTCATTACTACTCTTTTTGCGCAGGATACTATTCCTGCTCAAACGGGATTAAAGAAAAAGAATAAGCCTTCTAAAAAAGAGCAGGAACGAACCGTAATTAATGGTGACACCTTAGCTGTATACAATCTGCCAGTTGTGAGCATTGGCGGTGAGCGTACTTTTAAAACAAAAAAGGAAGAAAAGAAGTACTGGAGAATGGTGCGTAATGTGAAGAAGGCCTTGCCTTATGCAAAAATTGCGAAAGAGAAATTAGATAAATACGAAACGCAATTAGACGGAAAGCAAAAGCGTGAACGCAAACTGATTATGAAAAAGGTAGAACAGGAACTGCTTGCAGAGTATTCGGATGAGTTGAAAGGATTAACCATTACACAAGGACGTATTCTCTTGAAACTGATAGACCGTGAAACGGGACATACATCTTATGAATTGGTGGAGAGTTTGCGGGGCTGGTTTTCAGCCAACTTCTGGCAGGGAATTGCAGTGTTGTTTGATGCAGACTTAAAGAGTGATTTCAATCCTAAAGAAAGCGCTGATGATGCCATGATTGATGAAATTGTGGTGAGGATTGAAAACGGGGAACTTTAGAACTTCTCAAACACTCCTAATCCAAACAGCGCAAAGTCATATTTTACAGGATCGGAAGCATCGAACTTTCTTAGATTTTTTGTGAGTTCTTCTGCAGCCTGCCAGTCGTTTTGTTTGCGTTTCAACATTTTTAGTTTTCGTGCAACATTACCGGAGTGCACATCTAACGGGCAATAGAGCAGGGCAGGAGAGATACTTTTCCAGATTCCGAAATCAACACCGCGCTTGTCTTTTCGCACCATCCAGCGAAGAAACATGTTCAGCCTTTTAGAAGCAGAACCAGCTGCTGGATTGGAAACATGCTTCTCTGTTCTCTTTGGATGCGGAACAGAAAAGAATACGGTGTTAAAATGAATTAATGCGTCTTTTATGTTGTCTTCTTTGCTGAAGACTTTTTCCATTCCACCGTGCTGAGTATACATGTTGCGCAACGATAAAATGAAAAAGTCTAAATCAACTGCATTGAAGGTACGGTGTTTAAAGTTTTGAAAACTTTGTAATTCATTGTGGCTTGCATGCATTACAAAATTGTGAGGAGCGTAATCCATTGCTTCCACCAGCTTTTTTGCATTATTGATAATGGTGGTGCGTTGTCCCCAGGCGATGGTGGCAGCAAGAAACGCGCTGATCTCAATGTCTTCTTTTTTGGTGAACAGATGCGGAATACTTATTGGATCGGTAGTGATGAAGTCGGGATGGTTGTATTGATCGTGGGCGGCTTCCAAGAAATCATGCAGCTGTTCTTTGGTGAGTGCCGCCATTATTGCCCTGTGATTTTTTTGTAGCCTTCAGAGTTTTGAAGCGTGATAAATAAGGTTTCTGTTCTAAGTCTTTCTGCATCTGAGAAACCAAGTGTTGCTGCTTCATTCAAGGTCTTTTCTGCTTCGGTAGTATTGTTCATCAGCATGAAATATTTTGTGCGCAGATAGGCATGTTCAGCGTTATCAGGGTCAACCAGTTTGTAAATGCTCAGAAACTTATCTGCTTCCGGTAGCCTGCGATTGTTCAATGCAGAGTTGGAATAACTGAACGCTGCAAGGCTGAGGAAATTCTTTAGCCTGATGTTCATGAATTTTTCATCTCCATTTGATTTTGCAATCGTATGTTCAAGGTTTTTGAATTCATTTTTCCACCAGTTGGAATCATTTTTTACAAAGGCTTCGGAGTAGAATTGCTTTTGCTGTTTTTCGGTTTCAATTATTTTTTTGCTGATTGTATTTTCGTTATTTACTTCTGTAGGAGTAAGGCAGAATTGAATTGCTTCGCTCATGGTTTCTATTGGCGGCCATTCATGTGGACCATCAAAGTAGTTAATCATGTATTTTATTTCTGAATTTTTCAGCGCCTCACCAGCATCGTAAATTTCGGTCAGGTTCATGTCTTCTTTTCCGGCAATGCCTACAAAAATTAAATCAGTTCTTAGTTGTGAAGGTTGAGCAGGAAGTCCCGCTGAGCAGGAGATGACTGATGCAATGCTGTTATCCTGCAGTGCAAGTTTGGAGGCAATTCTTGCTCCGCCCGAAAAGCCGCAGGTGAAGATTTTCTGTTGATTAATTTTTAGTTTTTGTTTAATAGCGGTAAATATCTGATTGGCTGCGGTGCTTAGTTCGGCCCATTGCATTCCGTTTTTGGTTGCATTGCTACCAACGAAAATAATTTCCAGACTATCTGCTATTGATGTGTATTTCTCTGTGGGCAGATTTCCTTTTCCGTGCGGATCGAAGAAGTAAATTACAGGGAATGTTTTTGTGGTGTCGTAATTTGTTGGAAGGTAAAGGGTGTAGTTGTTTTCGTTGTAGGTTTTTCCACCTGTGTATTGGATTGGGGGAGCAGGGCTTGTTATGGTTGTTGATTTTTGTCCGCAGGAAAAGAAGGCAATGAGTAGGAGAAATAAGAAAAAAGGAAAGTGTTTTTTCATTGTTGCGTTCGTCATGCTGAACTTGTTTCAGCATCTGTTTGCTTGAGACCCTGAAACATCCCGATAATTATCGGGATCAGGGTGTCGGATAATTAATTAACCGTTTGTAAAATCCAGCTGTCTTTCAGCGTTACTTCCCACTTTTCGTCCCAGTCTTTTTTGGTGGTAACAAGGTTATTGAAAATAACAGTGTTCTCGGTTAGCTCTGCTTTCTCCAGTAAAGATGAAGCCTGCGGAAGTTTAAAAGTTTTTATTTCGTTTCCGCTGCGGTAAGCAACCTGCATACGGTCTAACAAATCGGTATTGAAATCGGCTTCTATCTTTTTAACTAATGCTACTGATTTATCAATAGAGCAACCGCTGGCTGCTGCTTGTTGTTCGTCAACGCCAATTAGTAAAAAGCGTTTGTGCAGCACTTCGGCAGCAGCTTTAAGGGCAGCACCGTGTGCTGACCATGTGTTTACAAATTCAGTTGCGAGTGCATTTATTTTCTGAATTTCATCCGCAGTAAATTCTTTGCTGCTTTGGTAAATCCAGATGCGTGAATTGGGGGAGAGTTGGGATAGTGTTGTCATTTATAAATCCTGCGCGTTTGCAATTAACTCAGCAACATCATACACTTTTACTTCGGCTTCTTTGTTGAAGTGTTTTACTCCATCGGTCATCATGGTCATGCAGAAGGGGCAGCCGGTTGCAATTACGTTGGGGTTTAAAGCAAGGGCTTCCTCGGCACGCTCTACGTTTACTTCTTTATCACCATGCTCGGCTTCTTTAAACATTTGTGCACCGCCTGCACCGCAACACAATCCGTTGGCGCGACTGCGTTTCATTTCGGTTAATTCGCTGTCGAGTTTTTCAATAACACTTCGTGGAGCTTCGTATTCATTGTTGGCACGGCCCAAGTAGCAGGGGTCGTGAAAGGTGATTTTTTTGCCTTTAAATGAACCGCCTTCTACTTTCAGTTTGCCGCTATCAATTAATTGCTGAATAAGCTGGGTATGGTGTATTACTTCGTAGTTGCCGCCTAAATCGGGGTATTCGTTTTTTAATGTGTTGAAGCAATGAGGGCAGCCGGTTACAATTTTCTTTACTTCATAACCATTCAAAACCTGGATATTGGTGAAAGCCTGCATCTGGAAAAGGAATTCGTTTCCGGCACGTTTTGCTGGATCACCTGTGCATGATTCTTCGGTGCCAAGAACAGCGAATTTTACTTCTGCTTTATTCAGAATTTTTACAATAGCCTTGGTTATTTTCTTTGCGCGGTCGTCAAAACTTCCGGCACAACCTACCCAGAACAGTATTTCGGGAACTTCGCCATTGGCAATACATTCAGCCATTGTAGGAACTTTCATTTCCATATTCTAATTCTTTAGATAATTAATATTATGCTTCGTTTGCCCAGTTCAGTCTATCGGCCTGAGCGAATTGCCAGGGCGCACCGTTGTTCTCCACATTGGTAAACATACCTGCCAATGCAGCAGGGGCGTTTGATTCTTCCATTACCAGGTTTCTGCGCAGGTCAACAATGATGCTCAAAGGGTCAATATTGACCGGACATGCCTCTACGCAGGCGTTGCATGAAGTGCAGGCCCATAACTCTTCAGGTGTTATGTAATCGTGCAGTAAAGACTTGGTGTCGGGAGTGTTTTTGTCCAGGTTTTTTCCATACTCTTCCAAACGGTCGCGGGTATCCATCATGATCTTGCGCGGTGAAAGTTTTTTGCCTGTGATGTTTGCAGGGCAATTGGATGTGCAGCGTCCGCACTCGGTACAGGAATAGGCATTCATCAGTTGTACCCATGTTAAATCGGTTACATCTTTTGCTCCGAATTTAACGGGAGCAGCGTCAGCGGTTGGGGGAGTGGCAGAAGGATCAAACATCAGCTTCACCTCATTGGTAACTGATTCCATATTGGTGAATTTTCCTTTTGCATTCAGGTTAGAATAGAATACATTCGGAAAAGCCAACAGAATGTGGAAGTGTTTTGAATACGGAACGTAGTTTAGGAAAAACAAAATTCCGCAAATGTGAAACCACCATACAGAGCGTTCAATCATAATGAGTGTTTCGCTGTTAAGGCCTGTGAACAGGGCTGAGTAGTATTGTGAAAACGGATAAGCACCTGCCTGAATGTAATGCTCAACACCGCGGCTTTGCAATACCTGATCGGTTGCATTCATGGTGAAGAATGCGGTCATTAATAATATCTCGATGGTAAGAATCAAATTAGCATCGCTGCGCGGCCACGAAGTCATTTCGGCCGACCAGAAACGTTTTAGTTTAAGGATGTTTCTGCGGACAAGAAATACGATACAGGCGACTAACACACCCAGTCCGAGGAACTCAAATGAACCGATTACAAAATCATAAAAACCTCCAAGAAAAGCAAAGACACGGTGAGTGCCTGCAACTCCGTCAATAACGATTTCGAGTAACTCGATATTCATAATCACAAAACCGATGTAAATAAAAATGTGCATGATACCGGCAACGGGGCGCACCACCATTTTTGATTGTCCGATGGCAACGAGCGACATCACTTTAAGCCTTTCAGCAAAGTTGTCGTTCAGGTTTTTATCAGTACCCAGTCTTATGTTGCGGACAATGGTTTTGATTCTAAGCGCAAACAAAACGAAGGCGCCAATAAACAGAAGTAAGAAGATTATGTTGGATATACCCATTGTGGATTCAGTAATCGGGTTAAACGTTAGAATTATTTATTAGCTTTCTTTTCCTTGCTACCAAAAACCGAAATGGTTACATAACGGCCCGGATGTTCTTTGATATCAATGAACAGGTTGTCGAGGTTTTTAGAAGCGTTGTTAAGGTTATTATAAAGGCTGTCGTTATTCACCAGCATACCAATTGAACCTTCGCCACTGTTGATTTTTTTGAAAACATCTGCTGCTTCAGTCAACGCTTTATCAGCGCTTTCAATTGCTGATTTGAAATTTGATTTTGCAAGTGTATCGCTCAACGATGAAAAGTTGGTAAGGATATTTTGAATCTTATCGTTATTGTTTTTGATGTTTCCTGTGATGGATTCAAGATTATCAAAAATCTTGGCAAGCTTTCCTTTTTCCTCGCTAACGAGTGTATCAAGACCGCCTGTTGCGCTTTCCAGATTAGCAAGCGTTGATTTTAAACTTGCCACGCTTTTGGAGAGGTTGTCGCGGTTTTCTTTGTTCACAATGTGTCGGATATCGCCCATTACAGAGTCTAACTGTGCGAAAATTGATATGGCGCGTGCTTTCAGCGGCTCAACCGTTTTGTTAAGTTCGTCAGTAAGGGTTGCTTTTATATCAGAACGTAAAGTGTCACCACTTTCGGCATAGACAAGCGTATCTTTCATTATCAGTTCAATTGCTTTAGAACCCAATAAATCTGAACTGATAATACGGGCAGTTGATTGAATGGGAACATTGAATTCGGTATTGGTAAGTTGCATTTTAACAATTACGTTTCCTGAATTATCGGGATGGAAATACATCGTTTGTACAAACCCAATCTTGTAGCCGTTAATTAATACCGGACTTGAAATGGTCAAGCCTTCCACCTTGGGGTAAACTGCATAAAAGTGGCGCTGTGTGCCGAAAATATTAAAGCCTTTCAGGAAGTTAAAGCCCCAATAAGAGAAGGCAATGGTTAAAACGATAATAGCACCTATTTTTATTTCTTTTGAATATTTCATGCTTTACTTGTTCAAAATTTCTCTTGCCTTTAACATGTCAATGCGCTCACCGTTTAAGAATGCCACCACAAATGCATCAGCAAAACCCTGCTTGCGCACTTTAGCCTGATGTGTCGTTGCGGCTTCAATACTATCAAAATTTCCTGAAGCGTATTTATGTAATCCACTTGCCTGATATTCGAAAATATTATCAATACCCGAAAATTTTGGCGAAGATAATGGAAACGAAGTAGGTGAACTAAAAAATTGTACTCTGAAAACTAATTTTCCTGATGCGACTGCTTCTTTAGGTTTGGTTTCATCAGGAAGCTGGGCTTTTATCTGCTCTTTCACTTCTGTTTTCTTAGGTTCTTCTTTTTTTGCCTCAACTTTTACAGGTGTTTGCTCAGCCGGTCTATCAAGTGATTCTCTTATTTTACGTAAGAGCTCTTCTTTTTTAGCCAGCATTACTTCCCGTTCCAGTTCTGCCACTTCATCAGCTTTTTTTCTGGCAATGGCTTCCTGTTTTGCTTTTTCTTCTAATTCTGCTTGTTCTTTATTTATGTTCTCGGCTTCAATTTTTGATTTGGCTTCTGCCTCCTGTTTTATTTTTTGTTCGGCATCCGCTTTTGCTTTTATTTCTGCTTCTTGTTTAGCCTTTTGTTCTGCCAGTTGCTTTTCTTTTTGCTCGGACTCCAGTTTTGCTTTGGCTTCTGCGTCAGCTTTTTTCTTAGCTGCCTCAGCCAGCTTTTTAGCTTCCGCTTCCTGTTTTGCTTTTATAGCGGCTTCATCTTTGGCTTTTTGTTCTGCTAAAGCTTCAGCCTTTTTATCTTCTGTGTCATTTTTCTTTGATTTTTCAAACAACTCAGCATCTATTGTTGCTTCTACTTTTTCGCCAAGTCTTGCATTTTCATCTGCTGCAATTTCTATCTTTTTTAATGCTTCTTCCTGTTCTTTTTTTATGGCTTCCAGTTCTTCTTTTTCTTTTATACGCTGGTTAAATTCTGCTAGCAACTGTGCTTTCTCCTGGTTCTTTTTTTCTTCTTCCAATAGTTTTTGTGCTTCGGCTTTTTGAGTTGCATTTTTTTCGGCTTCCTGTTCTTTTATATCCTGCTCTTTAATGGCTTTTAATGTTGCTATTCGTTCAGACTCTTCTTTAGCTTTTAGTTCTTTAGTATTTTCTTCAGTTTCTTGTTTAGCTTTTAGTTCGGCTTGTTCTTTTGCTTTTTTTTCAGCCTGAAGTTTAGCTGTTAGTTCTTCAAAAGCCTTTGCTTTGGCGTCTGCTGATTCCTTAGCTTTTAGTTCTGCCTGTTCTTTGAATTTTTTCTCAGCAAGAGTTTTATTTTCTGTTTCCTGTTTGGCTTTAAGGGCGGCATCTTCTTTTGCTTTTTTAGCCTCAAGTGCTTTTTCTTCTTCTTCCTTCTTTGCTTTTAATTCATTTTCCGCTTTTGCTTTAGCTTCTGCTTCCTGTTTAGCTTTGAGTGCAGCATCTTCTTTTGCTTTTTTCTCTTCAAGTGCTTTTGCTTCGGCTTCTTTCTTTAATGTTAATTCACGTTCTTCATTTGCCTTAGCTTCTGCCTCCTGTTTAGCTTTGAGTGCAGCTTCTTCTTTTGCTTTTTTGTCTGCAAGCGCTTTAGCATCAGCCTCAGTTTTTAGCCTGTTTTCAGCCTCCTGTTTGGTTTTTAGTTCGGCTTCTTCCTTTGCTTTAATTTCTGCCTGCTTTGCTTTTAAAGCAGCGTTTTCTTCCAATAACCGTTTAGTTTCTGCTTCCAGTTTTGCCTTCAGTTCGGCTTCTTCTTTTAGTTTCTTATCAGCCTCAGTTTTAGCTTTTGTATCAGCTTCAGCTTTTAGTTGTTCAGGAGTTTTTTTGCTTTCGAATTCTGAATTTGATACTCCTGCATCAACTGTTTCATGCTTTGCTTTATATTTTTTTAATGCAGCAAAAATGGATGTTGCCATTTTAACTTTTCCGTTTGCAGAAAGCAGAAAATCTTCATCTTCTTTATTGGTTAGAAAGCCTAATTCAATAAGAATAGCCGGCATGGTGGTTTTGCGAAGCACCAGAAATCCGGCTTGTTTTACACCGCGGTCTTCGCGGTGAATTGATTTTACAAAATCATCCTGAATATTTGACGAAAGCTCAATGCTTTGGTTTAGAAAAGCGCTTTGCATCATAGTAAGTGCAATTATGCTTTCGGCAGAGTTAGGGTCAAAACCTTCGTATTTAGTTTCGTAATCATCTTCCATAAAGATAACTGAGTTCTCTTGTTGGGCAATTAACAGATTTTCTTCGGTTTTGTGCAAACCAAGTACAAATGTCTCTGTGCCGTTAGCTCCAAGATTTTTTGCTGCGTTACAATGAATGGAAATAAATAAATCGGCATTGGCATCGTTGGCAATTTTGGCGCGCTCATCCAGACCGATAAACACATCTTTATCACGGGTATAAATCACTTTTATTTCCGGAAATTCTGCTTTAATCAGTTCTCCTACTTTTAAAGCAACTTCCAATGCAACAGTTTTTTCAGTGACTTTATATCTTCCTGTTCCTGTGTTTCCGGGATCTTTACCACCATGGCCGGCATCAATTACAATGGTTTTTATTTTGTAACCACCACCCGGGAGAAATGTCCATGCGCAGGAGAAATAAGCAGCAAAAACAATAATAATACTGATAAGTCGTTTATTCACAGAGATAATTAATTGAGATAATTGTGCAGGCCAAAGACCCTGTTACCGTTCATAAAAATATGTAGTTTTGCCCTCTTCTGAAAACAACGTTATTCCTGCAAAAATAGTATAAATTGCGCTTGACTAAACCTCTCATATTTTTAGTTTTATCAACAGCGCTTGGTTTATTCAGTGATGCGGTTCAGGCTCAGATAAACAAACGAAAAGATATTGTTGAATCTGACAGTATAAAGGCCGATAGTTTGCTTCCGGTTGTTTTTTCAATTCCGGATACTATTCCCGCCAAAAAAGATACAGTTATTATAATAAAGCCAGCAGGCGAAGGTTTCCTGAAATCTAAAGTGCATTATACTGCTGATGATTCCATTCGTTTTGATGTGAAGGAAAAGAAGGTTTACCTCTATGGTAATGCGGATATTACCTATGAAGAGATTAACCTGAAAGCTGCCAGAGTAGTTATTGACTGGAATACAAATGCTGTTTATGCAACAGGTGCGCCCGACAGCACCGGAAAAATGCAGGGCGAACCTGTTTTTACTGAAGGAGCGCAGAGTTTCAGAACTAAAGAAATTACATACAACTTTGAAACCAAGAAAGGGAAAATTAAAGAGGTTATTACTACTGAGGGAGAGGGACATATTCATGGAGAAATAGTAAAGAAGATGGAGGATGATAATTACTTTATCCGTAAGGGGGGATATACCACCTGCGATTTAGATGATCCTCACTTTTTGATTGCAGCCAACAAGCTGAAAGTCATTCCCAACGATAAAGTGGTTACAGGGCCAGCTTACCTTATGATAGAAGATGTGCCTATGCCTTTGGTGCTTCCTTTTGGCTTTTTCCCAAATAAGAAAGACAGGACAACGGGAATGAAGCTGCCTGCTTACGGGGAATCGCCCTCACTTGGTTTTTTTCTTAAAGAAGGTGGTTATTATTTTACGCTGGGTCAAAAAGCGGATTTACTCTTACTGGGTGATATTTATTCGAAAGGCAGTTATGGTGCGAAAGTTATTTCTAACTATAAACAACGCTATAAATATTCGGGTAATATTCAATTGAGTTATGCAAGCGTAAAGGAAGGTTATAAAGAGTTCCCGAATTATTCGGTAAACAATAATTTCTTTGTGCGATGGAAGCATATTCAGGATCCGAAGGCGCGACCGAACAGTACGTTTTCTGCAGATGTGAATGCAGGTAGCAGAAACAACTTTAAGAATGGAACAACCAGTAATGCGCAAAACTTTTTGACCAATACGTTTCAAAGTAATATTTCTTGGAGTAAATCATGGGCGGGAACACCGTTTAATCTTTCGGCAAGTATGGCGCATAGCCAGAATACGCTGAATAAAACGGTTGATTTAACCCTGCCGCAGGTAGCATTTACGGTAAACAGGATTTACCCGTTAAAAAGAAAAATTGCAGTCGGGAAATCACGCTGGTATGAGAAGATAGGAACAAGTGCAACGCTGGATTTGAAAAATTCGGTTCATACAGCCGATTCGCTGTTCTTCAGAACGCAGACCTTTAATAATATGGTAAACGGAGCTCAGCTATCTCTTCCTGTAACAACCCAATTTAAAGTGCTTAAGTATTTTAATATCACGCCAACTTTCAGCAGCAATGCAAGACTCTATTTTCAGACTATTCGCAAATATTGGAATAATGAAACTCAAACAGCTGTTGCCGATACTTTACAAGACATACGCGTAAATGGTGATTACAGTGTAAACGCCAACATTAACACTATTATTTATGGTATGTTTAAATTCAAGAAAGGAAAGGTACAGGCCATTCGTCATGTGATGACTCCCAATGTTGGTTTCACTTATCGTCCTGATTTTGGAACAAACCAATATGGTTATTACGGATCGGGTGGTTCGCTCACTTCCTATTCTATTTATAATATTGGTTATGGTGCACCTCCTTCGGGCGAAACGGGTTCAATCAGTTTTAGTCTTAACAACAATCTGGAGATGAAAGTAAAAACACCAAAAGATACGGTAAGTTCAACCAAAAAAGTTCCGATTTTTGATGTGCTTTCCATTGGTGGTTCTTACAATTTCTTTGCAGACTCTTTAAAGCTTTCCGACTTCTCGTTAAGCGCAAGAACAACCATTCTAAAGGCAATAAATATTGTGTTCTCATCTACACTTACTCCTTATGTTTTGGATTCGCTGAACAGGAAAATTGATACCTATCGCTGGAATGCAAAACAAGGTTGGTTAAAACTGACTAATGCATCGCTGGCTGTTGGGTTTAGTTTGAACAGACAGGGGAATCAGCAAAAGCAAAGCACAAAAGGTACAGAGGCCGAGCAAAATATGGTAAATGCGTATCCTAACCAGTTTATAGATTTTAATATTCCGTGGCAGTTTTCCTCCAATTATAATATTACTTATAATGCACTACTGAAAGAAAAAAATATTACACAAGCCCTGAGTTTTAATGGTAATATTAACCTGACGCCAAAGTGGAAATTAGGTTTTAATTCAGGTTATGATTTTATTTCAAAAAAGTTGACACAAACCAACCTTAATATTTACCGTGATTTGCATTGCTGGCAGGCAACATTTACCTGGGTTCCGTTTGGAACTATTCAAAGTTATAGTATTGACATTAATGTTAAATCATCCATTCTACAGGATTTAAAACTTTCGCGCAAACGCGACTGGTATGACTTTTAAACGATGCGTGACCTGATAAAAAAATACATGATAGAAGGCGATGCAATAACTGCATGGCTGATTATGAAAGCTCCTTTTCTGGTGGCTCTTATTTATTCATTTATGGCTGTGAGGGGCGACCAGCAGGCTATTTGGGTAACACTTTTCTTTTTTCCGTATGTGTATTTGCTGATAAAAAATCTGTGGCTTGAAATTGTACATGCCGAGTTGCTTACAAAATTGAAAACAGAAAGCGGACTTGAAATTGAAGTGATTAAAAAACTGTTCAGAGTTACGCGTTTCAGCATTGCTGTGCTTGGCGCAGCTGAAATTTTTCTGGTTCCCGTTTTACTCAATTTGCCCGGAAGTCCAAAGTTGAGTGATATTCCACTGATGATGCTTACGAGTTTTGCTTTGGTTGGAACATTGTCTTTGTTTTTCTTTCAGGTTAAGTTTGCTTATCACATAGGCAAGTTGCTTTATGTTGTTGAAACCAAACGAAAGTTTGATACTTTAAAAGAATTGAATAGTGAACATCGCATCAAAATCTTGAATCCTGTGGCTTTCAAAAAATACCACAACAGGATAAAGTCTGTATTGAAAAAGCAGTAATTTCACACCCCTGATTTCATAAAATATGTCAGTCTTTAAAACCAAAATAAACCGCAATTCTGATAGCTATAAAAGCAATCTTGCATTGATGCAGGAGAAGATAAAAGAGTTGGACGGAAAAATGCAGGAGGCCTTATTTCAGGGCGAAGAAAAATATTTAGC
>CANJWH010000059.1 GCA_947478465.1 Bacteroidota bacterium | reverse complement strand
TTTCCATTTACTATTAATGAAGAGTTTCTCCAATTAATGTAAATCGGCTTATCCGTTTTATTGTGGATGGTAAACGATATTCTCCCGAACATTTCCCAAAACGAATAGGTAATGCTTACTTTATCATTTGAAAAATAATATTGATTGTTGAATTCTTTGCAATTAGTTGTATCAAGTTTCACAACCTGAATGACGGTGCAACCTGAAAAGCTTAACGCTAAGAATAGAATGAGAACATATTTCATGGGTTTTGGGTTTGTTGGTTATTAGCAAATTTATTATTTACTTTTCATTATTTACCAGCGTTTCCTTCTATTTCATGCCAATAAAAATAGAAATCTTACTTTCGTATTCTCACTGAACAACTCATACAATTTTTTCATTTCATGTGCATTTAAAAATGAAACCGATAGAACACCATATCAAAGCTCTGAATAAAAAATTCAATTTGTTAGTTTCTAAATCAGGTTTTGAAAATGATGAAGAACTAAATTCATTGGTCGTGTTGGAACAAGCTGCTATTGATGATGGATATTCGATTTCTAATGTCCATGTTCCTAAAAACAAAATAACAAATGGTCGGTTCACTGAGCCTCCTGCTAACTTTATTGATATTCGCCCCGAAGAAAACAGTTTATCAAATTTACCCCAGTATATTAAAGTTGACGATAAGACCATTGGTTACCATTTCTACGGTTTTTTCTCCTCCACTAATAAATGGGATTTCAATAATAAACTACCTCACTCCTTTTTCCGAAATAAATTATAAAATCTCCCTTTCAGCGATTTATAAAACAACCTTAGTTTATTTACCTTCTCAGGTGAAAGGTTTTCCTCCTCGCCAATATCTTTTTCTTCTTTTGATGTGGTCTTCTCCGATGGCAGGCGAGGGATGAACCTCACGCCTAACCCGCTCGTAAGTTCTTTGGTGTTTCTTTGATGTGTTGCGTTTGACTTCGTAGAGCCTGAGTGAGCCCTCTTTGCTTGCAATGCTTCTAATTCCTTTACTGTCATAGCTTTTTAATTTATCAATTAAACGTGAATTATCTATCTGCCTTTTTGAACATTAACAAATAATTCCAATGAATTATTGTCCTAAACAAAATTCGTTCACCAAAAAAAGAGATTGTAATTGCTCTTTATTTTGGTGTTAAACCCTCATCTCTTTACCACCGTGGACTCGCGTCTCGGTTGGTTTCTCTCTCTGGAAATCAGAATAAGAATCTTGATGTTAGACAAAACAAATGTATAAAGTGTCTTTATTATTTCCAAAAATATTTTCAAACTGAGTTTCTGAAATCAGATAATTCCGACATCAATTTTTTATTTTTGCATAAATGAAACAGAGAGAGAGAATTACCCTTTACAACACCAAAATTCACGCTATGCCTAAAACTAATGAAGTTATTAGAAGGCAAAGGGAGGGTGCTGCTAAGATTTCAAGCCAATTTATCAGGGAGATTATAGTGGCTAACGATTATCTTTTAATGGTTAAAGGAATATCTCGTAGGCAACAGGAAAGAGAATTAAAGGATAGAGGCTTGGTGATAATTGAAAACACATACTATGCTTTAAAACGCGGTTCTTATGACCGCATCAATACAATGTTCTTGTCCATATTATGCGATTATTGGGGCTTACAAATGATTGCTATGCTCTCAATCGGATTGGATGTAAAGTATGATGGAAGTGCTGATATAAAGAAGTGGGGATTAAATTTTCAAATGCCAAGTAGAGCAGAATAGTTATACCCTATAATAAGAAAAGAAAACCCTTTAAAAAAATCCCCCCCCCGGCTTTTCATTTTCTGTTATTATTTTTTTGCAATATCCTGTATTTAAACAGAATGTAATTTTCCCTTTTTTCCTAAACCATTTCAACCCCGATTGATAAACCTTTATGGTAACAAGGGCTAAATAAAATCGCTTTTGAGGGCATAACTCTTCTAATAAAAATGATTTTTATTTTAATACTTTTGACATAAATGCCAACTTAACAGGAGCAAATAGCTCAAATGTAAAACTTAGTTTTTGGTAATGATTCCATATTGAGAAAAATGAGAAACAAGAAAGCAGAAAAAAACGAAGAGCAAAAGGAAAAGGCAGACTTGTTTTCATTCGCACAAGAGCGTCTGGCAATAATAGAAAATTTTGATGAAGGGTTGGGTGATTACACAGAAGAATATCAATATAGGCTCTTTAAGGAATTGGAAATGGTTCTTAAGAAAGAAAAAGAACTATTTGACATATACGCTACGTCTAAACAAAAATCTGAGTTAAAAAAGAAAACAAAAAAAGGAATTCTTGAATTTTTTTTAAGTAAAGAAAGAAAGCAGAGGGCTGAATTTAAAAGAAACTCAATTAAAGTTGATTTTATATCTAAGGTCGTTTATAGGATACTTGAAGAAAATGGGGCGACAGTGAACCAACAGGAACTTACCAAAAAGGTAAAGAATAATTTTGACATTGATGTTAAATTTAATATCGATGGGACATATGAGTTAACAGGAGAAGGGGAATTGAAGGCTGCAAAGAGGTTCTTAAATTATGAAATTAAAAAGAACGTAACAGAAAACAAAAGCCTTGGACTATATCTCGATGCTATAGTTGAAAAGCAATCCTTAGATACCTTTTTGAAAAAACCTAAGGAAGAAATTTTAGCATTGTTGGCATTTCTTGTTGTATGCTTAGGGCATGTGTTATTTTTCTACTACTTTGTTTTTTATGAATCCTCAGAAACAAAGCAGAAAAGAGAGCAAGAACAGAAAAATTATGTTCATGAACAGAACATTGCAAAACACCGGACTGATAGTATAGATTTAATGAAGGCAAGAAAGAAAGAGTATGGTATTCAGATTGCAAAAGAACAAAATCCATATTTCAATGAGACTGTAAAAAACATTTATAAGATGAAGTTTTCCTCTGATATACAAAAGGAATTGGAAGTCCACAACAATCTAATATTGATTGACGATTACAAAATAAGGGATGTTTATTTTGATGAAGATTATTGTTATATCATAATAAAAGTCCATCGTTTAATTATCACAATAAAAACACAAAAGGGCAACTCTTCTAAATTCAGCAAATCCAATTATCCTGATTTAATACTATTAAAAGTTAATAATGTCAGATTAGACGAATCTGATAACATTTTTTCTGTTAGTGCAGAATTGGTTGAGAGCTATAATGCTCCGAAATAGATTTTTATTTCAATCCTTGTTACTCTGTTGTTACTTCGAGAACATAAAAAATCCTGAAACGCTAATATAATAAGCTTTTCAGGAAGTTATTGAGTAGCGAGAGGGGGAATTGAACCCCCGACCTCAGGGTTATGAATCCTGCGCTCTAACCACCTGAGCTACCTCGCCATATTTTTTTAGGGGGTGCAAACATACATGAATGAACAGAATTATACAAAAGATAAATAAAATACATTTGCACCCATGCTTATCCAAGCCCAAAACATTCATAAATCTTACGGTGCATTAAATGTGCTGAAAGGTGTTAGTATTGAAATTCAGCGCAAGGAAGTAGTAAGCATTGTTGGCCCATCAGGTGCAGGGAAATCAACGCTGTTGCATATTATTGGCACATTAGACAAACCCGATTCAGGTTTGGTTAGGGTAAATGACACCGACATCAACAGCCTTAAAGACAAACAACTTTCGGCATTCAGAAATAAACATATTGGCTTTGTTTTTCAGTTTCATCACCTGTTACCTGAGTTTACGGCTTTGGAAAATATCTGCATTCCGGCTTTTATAGCTAAAAAAGAAAAAGCCGAAGCGGAGAAAAAAGCATTAGAACTCCTCTCCTTTCTTGGTCTGGAAGAACGCAAAAATCACAAACCTTCTGAACTTTCGGGTGGCGAGCAGCAACGCATTGCGGTTGCGCGTGCTTTAATTAATAATCCAGATGTGGTGCTGGCTGATGAACCTTCAGGAAATTTAGATTCCTCTTCCGCAAAGGAATTGCATCAACTGTTTTTTACGCTTCGCGAAAAATTCGGGCAAACATTTGTGATTGTAACACACAATAATGAACTTGCCGGAATGACTGACCGTGTGCTTACTATGCGTGACGGGATGATTGTTTCTTAATGTTTATGGTTTTGTAGGAGGCTGCTGTCCGCCATACATCTTCATAAGGTCTTCCATCATTTTCTTCTGCTCCTCGGGAGTCATATTTTTCAGATCCTGCATGCTCTTAGGCATATTGCTCATATCCATAGCTGCAGCTTTTGTATATCCTGCCGGTATTTCAAACATAGATGAGGGAACTGTTTTTTTCTCAGCTTTAACAAGATCCATCTGTATTCCACCAGTACCAGCTTCACTCATTTTCATCCGCACAGGAAAACCGTCTGCACCTTTCTCCGCCATTTTACTGAAGAAACTATCATCGTCAAGATATTTTGTGCCTTTCAATCCTGAAAAGCCCGGAAAGCCTGCAACATCTTTTGATGTCCACCATTCGTTACGAACCTTACCTGAGTTTTTAAACTTTGCAATAACATGAGTGCAGTTATAACCATTAACAGTTTCTTTACCTACAACAGTAACCTCAAATGGTTCGGTGCTCTTCTTTTCCTGAGGCTCATATTCTTCATAGCTTATTTCAGTGTATGTTTTATTGGAAGGAGTTAATTTAATAATGGTGTTGGGTTTGTCCTTGCGGGTAATGGTGATAGTATTCATTGCACCCACTGGCAATCCAGGGATATTCATTTCCATTTCACTGCGGCTATTACCATCCTGATGCCAGGTTTTATTGTTGCCGCTCATAGACTTTTCAGCTTTATCTGAAGATAGTTTATACTCAACATAAACGCCTTGTGCGTTGGTATTGATATCTGACAATGAACAATTAGCAATTAAAATAAGTGCAAGTAGTTTTTTCATGGTGTATTTTTTTTCAAAAGTATAAAAGACTTTAATTACTAATACTTCGACTACGCTAAGTGTGACAAATATCAGTATCGCCTGCCGCTGCCATACTTATCATATACCTGATAGCGCGACTTGATATACATGGCAAAATCGTATTGCGATGACTGTTTAATCATATCATCCGAAACGGCACAAAAATCAATAAAATCATCAAATGCTTCGTCATGCAGACTGATGATATCGGCCTCTACATATTTGGTAAGTAACTCTTTCAGCAGCGAACGCATACGGTCTTCATTTTCCAGTTCTGCTACAAGTTTGCGCGAGCGTTCTCTGCGGCTGAACATCTGATATAGTGCAGTGATAGGGCTGCTGATAGCATCTACACCTTGCAACATGGTTTCATCTTTCTTTACACCCAACTTTTCAATGTCGCGTTGTATTTCGTTCAGGTCGCGGGGGCTAAGTATGGTAACGCTTCTCAATTCAACCGAAACCTTTTTCAGGTAAAGTGTTACGTTATATTCGGGCTGCGGTGCTGAATCGCGGAGACAGAATTTAATGGTATTGTAACCAACCGAATTAATAAGTATAGTATCGCTGGTGCGGGCATATATAACAAACTCTCCGCTTTGATTGCCAAAGACACCCTCTGCAGTGGTTTTGTTTACCACCAACAGATTATAGAACTGAAGAGAAGGCGTTTCTGCGTCAATTACCTTACCCGAAATTTTTACAGGTTTATAGGCATTGAACTGCGCAAAGGCAGCTATGCCAGGAAACAGAAGAAGCAACAGAATTAAACTCTTTCTCATTTATTGATGCCGTAAAAGTGGGATTATTATCAGGATACAAAAATAGATTAACAAATATTAACCCATTTTCTGGAACGTAATAATCAAAATGCAATTTAATTTATCTTATCAGTGTAACTGTACCCGAACGTGAGTACGTTTTGCCTGTGTACCATTGCACCGATACAGTGTAGGTATAAACTCCTTGTGGAACGGCAACCCCTTTCAGGTCGGTGCCGTCCCAGGGCTGGTCAATATAATCACTGAAGAAAACCATTTCGCCCCAGCGGTTAAAAACTCGCAGGGTGTATTGCGTTATTCCTTTGCCGTAGCCTTTCCAGTATTCGTTCAGTCCGTCACCATCGGCAGTAAAGCTGTTGGGCGCAAAAAAGGTTTCCATCTCAAATACACTGAACGGAATAATTAAGGTATCCACACAACCCAAACGGTTAGATACATAAAGTATCATGTTATAATCGCCCGGCAAGGGATAATGCACTTCGGGGTTCAGGTCGGTAATGGTGTCGCCATTGCCAAACTCCCATTCCCAGGTATCGTAATCGGTGCTATAGTTAAATATCTGCACAATTGTATCGGGCAGTTGCAGGGCAATACTGTCGGGTGCAAAATCAGCATTAGGATATGGAACAACATCCATGTACAAAGGTTTTATCAGCGTGTCGGTACAGCCCAGCGCATTGGTAACGGCAAGGGTAACGGTAAACTCGCCCGGGTTCTGATAAGCACGTGAAGGAAATTGAATGCTATCGGTAAAACCGCCACCATCACCAAAATCCCAGCTCCAGTTGTTGGCATCAATGGATAAATCAGTAAACGGAATAGGAACAGTTGTACATACTATACTGTCAGCTTCAAACTCTGCTTCAGGCGAAGGAAGTATGGTGATGTAGTTGTTGTAAGTTGTTGTATTGGTGCAGCCGTCAGCCGAAGTAATAGTCAGAGAAACGGTGTAAACACCATCGGCATCATAGGTATGCCATGGGTTTTGTAAATCCGATGTTCCTCCGTCACCAAAATCCCATGCCCATGCTACAGCCCCGTCTGATACATCATAAAATTTAACATCGGCAGGTTCGCAATAGGTTGTTTCATAACTCATAAAATCAGCTACCGGATTTTCCAGCACTTCTACATAATTGGGTAAAACGATGGTATCGGTAAGCACACCGTTTCCGGGAGCAAAGGTTACGTTATAAAAACCAGGAATAGTATAAACGTGCGTAGGGTTTTGCAGATTAGAAGTATTGTTGACACCCGAAGCAGGGTCACCAAAATCCCAATACCATTCTATCACATTTCCGGTGCTGATGTCAGTAAAATCAACAGTGGTATTGGCACAGGTCTGATTGATTACAGCAGTAAACTCTGCATTCACTACCGGAGGAATAATAATGTCAACCGGCAGATTGCATAGGGCTTCACATCCGTTGGCATCGGTAAGTAATACCGAAGTATTGTAAACACCTGTGCCGCCAAAGGTATGTTGTGGGTTTTGGGTTGCAGCAGTTCCGCCATCACCAAAATCCCATGCATATGTGAATGGTTGTGTGCCTACCACACTGGTAACATCAAATTGGGTATTTGCTCCCAGATAATTTAAAGTGCTACTGCAAACAGGCGTTGGCAAAGGATTTACTGTAATATTTATGGTTGGTGATTGAACAGGGTTCTGTGTAGGACAGGTATAAGAACTGGTCAGTTCGCAATAAACCAAATCACCATTGTTAAGGCCGGGAAGTGTAATAGTTGGATTGGTTCCTGAACTAACTCCATTTACAAACCACTCAAATGCCGGAGTATAGCCACCCCAAACAGGAACTGCGGCAAACTCCACCACATCACCAAAGCAGATATTATCCTGATCCGCAGAAATAAATACTTCGGGCAAACGGAAAGGAACAATGTGAATTAAGAAACTGTCAACCTTTGAACGACCACAGCATGCAGAAGTGGTTTGCAGTGTTACCCAATAATTGCCAACGTTAGCAAATGTATGTGCAGGTGCGGCAGCCGCAGATGAATTGTTTGCGCCTGAAGTTGGGTCACCAAAATTCCAGTCGTAAACCAAAACATTAAATACGGAAGGGAAAATTGCCGAGAAGTTTACAGCCTGTCCGGGACAGGCACTGTCAGGAGCAACTATCTCAGGAAGAAAAGGAGTGCCGTCAGCAAAAATACCTTCAAAGTCACTCAGCATAAAAGGAACTCCATTGCTTACCAATGTAATATCATGTCTTCCGAATGTGTTGTATTGCGTGGTAACATTTTGTCCGAATGCACTCAGCGGAATGCTACCGCCATCAAAATACCATTGAATAATTCCGCTGGCATTGGTGCTGTAATCTATATCATGCCAAGTGCAACCTGTATTGGCAAGAAATACATTTGGTTCAACTGGTGCATTCATATTAGTTTGCGAAACAGCAATTCCGTTAGGGTCTTCATACACTTCCTGACTGACACCGGGTGCACCGTTTCCTCCTGTTCCACCACGACCTGCGTTACCGCCATCGCCTCCATTACCACCTCGACCAATAGTACAACCACTACCTCCACCCTGTCCTCCAAAACCTCCAAAACCTCCGTAACCACCAGGTATTCCTCCCAAGCCTCCCATGCCTGGCGCGCCTGTTGTAACAAGACAATCACTTATCTCTCCGTTAGCACCGTTGGCATCTACATATATTCCGAATGAACCACCTCCACCTAAACCACCGGTAGCACCTGTTCCACCCTGACCGCCTTCACCACCGCCACCGCCACCTGAACCGGCCCCATTTCCGCCAATTAATGCACCTCCGTGTGAGCCACCACCACCCCCTCCTCCGCCTCCGCAGCCATGCTCACCATCAAAACCATTCTGCCCATCACCCGGAACAAAAAAACCACCTGTATGTGCGGGAATTCCATCAATTCCGTTTGCTCCATCTAAACCATCACCACCGTCAGCTCCTGCTCCTCCCTGATGAATAACACCGGCAGTGCAGGCTCCAATAAAAAAACAAACTGAAGAAGGTAATGCATTTGTATTGCCTTGTCCACCTGTTCCACCTGCTCCTCCACATAGACCATTCCCTACTAAACCGGGATTAGCATCAAAACCTTCACCTGCATCAAAATTCCATGGAGGCCATAAAACTAACGGGTCACCTTGAGGAGCGCCATCGCCACCATTACCACCAGGAAAACCAGCAGGGGTATTGCCCCCCGGTCCACCGCCTGTGTTTCCTGCATTACATTCATTTCCTGCTGAACCGTCTGCTCCGTCTGCACCGTCTATACCATCTACACCGGGAACACCATCATCGCCATCTGTAGCATCGCCTGCATTTACTTTAAGGCGTGTTAGTTTGTAATCAGAGCAGCCGCTCAGGTAAATACCATAAGTAGTTACTCCACTGCCCACTGCATTGGCAACATTTACTGTTAAATCATTTACATTAAAGTTTGAAATACCAACGCATGAAATAGCAACCAAACGGTTGGGTGCAGGCAATACGTTTAAATTATCGCGGTTGATAATACTGGGCGTGCTGTTTGATTTTACCCAGGTTGCAGGGTTAAAGCCACCTTCAATAGTTACCCCGCTTACTAAATCTATGGTAGTTGAAATATTGTAATTACCTGCTGCCAGCCATATCTGATTGTCGGTTGGACTAACAAGTGTCAATGCGTAAGTTAAACTTGCCGGTGTTGCTTTGGTTCCTGCCGCTCCTGCATTAGCACCGTTAGGAGTAACGAAAACAATATTGCATTCCTGAGCGAAACTTACCGCAGAGAACGCAGAGAAAACGCAGAAAACGAAGAGTTTATTTAATATTCCCGAAAACTCTCTCATTTAGGATTAGCAATTAATTTGTGATAGAACACCTGTCCTGCATAGTTTGTTCTCAATAAGTAAACTCCTGATTCTATTGTGCTGAAAACATGATTTAATCTATGAACTCCTGCCAATGCTTCACCTGAATAAAGTGTCTCTACTTTTCTGCCACGCACATCTTCCAGATACATATCAAGCTGCCCACTTGAAGGAACGTAGAATTCTATATTAAGGTTGGCTGAGAACGGAACAGGGTAAACATTTATGAGGGTAAAATCTTTTACTGCATTATTTTCATTCACGCCAACGTTCATATAAACAAATGCTGGAATTGTAAGACTATCATGGCAACCGTATATATTGGTTACAACCAGAGTAACATCATACAAGCCATTGTTGGCATAAACGTGATAAGGGTTTTGTTCAGTTGAAGTACCGCCATCACCAAAGCTCCAGCTCCATGAGTTGGCTGCAGAAGAAGAGTTATCTGCAAAGAAAACCGTATCACCTGCTTCGGTTACATTAGACGGAAAACTCTGGAAATTGGCTTCAGGGTCAGGAAATACGGCAATCTGTGAAGTTACCAGCACCGAGTCATTTCCGTTTCCGCCAAAGGCCCACATATTTACATCATAAGTTCCGGGGGTGTTGTAAATGTGTTGCGGTTCAAAGGCTGCCGAAGTTGTTCCATCACCAAACTGCCAGAAATAAGTTACCGCATTAGTACTTTGATTAAAGAACTGAACTACAAACGGAGAACAGCCGCTAAACTTAGATGCTGTGAAGGCTGCATTCAAATTACTTGAAGTTACCACAACTGTTGAACACGTTGAAGCGCATCCGTTTGCATCGGTTACTTCAAGGTTTACCATATAGGTTCCATCTGCAATATAAATGTGAGCAACACTATCTCCTGTGCCTTGAGTTTGATCGCCAAAATCCCAGTTAAATGTATAAGGAGCAAGACCGCCAGAAACCACTTGTGAATTAAAATATGTTGGCGCATCCGTTACAAATGAATCAGCTGCACAACTCAGTAGGGGAATATCAATCACGGTAACTACAATGACATTTGAAGTATCTTTCTCACCAACAGCGCAGGCAAGAGTGGAAGTGACAATGCAGGTAACCGCATCTCCATTAGCTAATGTTGATGTGGTGTAAGCAGGACTATTAGTTCCGCCCGATGCATTGCTTCCGTTTATCTGCCACTGGTAAGTTGGTGAAAGTCCGACATAATCTGAAGTGGCTACAAATGTTACATTAGTTTGATCGCAAATAGTGTTAGCCGAATCCTGTGCAGTTGATTGAATAGAAATGATTGGCATCACAATAGAATCAACCACTACGGTAAAGGTATCAGGGAAAGAGATGCCGCAGCATTGGGTATAAGTGTTCATTACCACAGTATAATTTCCTGCACTGTCAAAGGGCACATTGCTAAAACTCTGGAAAGCAGCACCTGAAATGGATTGTGTATCGGTTTCGTTATAAACGGTCCAGATATAACTGTCAGCAAGAATGGATGCGCTGAAACTACCTGTTTCGCCTTCGCAGAGGGAATCGCTGTTGGAGTTGATGTGGGGCAATGCTGTAGGTCCGTTGCGGAAAATATCAATGAAGCCTGTGAAGGTATAAGCTATTCCATTCGCCACCATGGTAAAGGTTTTACGGCCTTGTGTAGAATAAGAACATTGCGCTGTAAGGCCGATGTAGTTGGTTGGCGAAGAGCCTGCACCAAAATACCATTGCACCGTTCCTGTTGCGTTGGTAGAAAAATCAACAGGTGCGCTGGTACAGCCGCTATATCTAACTCTTACAACAGGTTGCAACAAGCTGTTTACGTTCATTTCTGTTACCGCAGTTCCTGCAGGGTCCTGATACAAATCGTAAGAAACACCATCAGAGCCTTTGCCTCCTACTCCACCGTTACCGCCATTACCACCATCACCACCATCACCACCGGCACCAACATCACAATTGAGCGTACCGCCAGCACCACCACCTTGTCCGCCTAAACCACCGCTTCCTCCTTGTCCTCCTAAGCCGCCAATACCACCATTAGCTGACTGAAAGCTGCAATCCTGAATAATTCCTCCTGCTCCATTGTTGTTTAAGTAAACAGCAAATGACCCACCACCGCCTGAACCACCTGAACCGCCTTGCGCTCCCTGACCGCCTTCGCCACCACCTCCGCCTCCTGCACCTGAACCGTTAGTGTTAGTTATAAGATTAAAAATAGTTTCGTAAAAAAGACCACCCTGCGAGCCTCCACCGCCACCACCGCCACCACCGTAGCCATTGGTTCCCGGGTCGCCTGTGGAACCATTTCCTGGAGTATAGTAACCAGCGCTAAAGGCATCTGTTCCGGGCATTCCGTATGAGCCTTGAGTTCCATCTGCACCATTTGCTCCGGGCGAGCCATCATTTGCCTCAGAACGGTCACATTCAAGTGAAATAATTGTTGTAAAGATTCCAATACCTCCACTGCCACCAAAGCCACCACCAAGACCCGCACCATTTAATCCGGGATACCCTGGATAAGTTGCGCCATCTGCTGTCCATTCGTAGTATTCACCACGCTCTCCTCCATCGCCTCCATGCCCTCCTGCAAAGCTTCCGGGATAAGAACCTGAGCCACCAGCACCGCCTGCACGGCAGCATGGCCCATCTTCGTCACCATTTTCACCCACTATACCACCAATACCATTCATACCGGGTGTTCCTGCGCTACCGTTATTGCCTGCTCCTGCATTTCCTGCAATTACTTTGCAACGAACAACTTTGTAGTTACTGCAGTTATTCATGTATAGTCCGTATGTTGATGTGCCGTTACCAAAGGCATTGGTAACACGTATTGTTAAATCCTGCAGTCGAAAATTATTTACGCTGTTGCAATACACCGCAACTAGGCGTGATGGATTGATTTCAACATTAGATGTATTGCGCAAAATAATGCTGGCTGCGCCATTGCTTTTTTGCCAGCTGGTATTGTAACCGCCATCAATGTCAACTCCCGAGGGTATATTGATAGCATTTGAAAGTGTATAGGTTCCTGACTGAAGCCAGATGCGTTTGTTTGCGGGATTAGCAAGTGTTAATCCGTAAACCAGACTTGCCGGGTTTGTTTTAGTGCCTGCCGCTCCTACTGATACTCCGTTGGGTGTTACATAAATAACTCCACATTCCTGAGCGGATGCTAAATAAGATGTTATAGGTAACTGGAAACAAACAAGCAGCGCAGGGGTGAGAAGAAAACGTAAATTAAACTTGAACATTGCTGCTGAAAAACTATTACTTTATTAAAACTGTTGCAATTTCAACATTTTTTCAGAGGTGTGCAAGAGGTATTCGATGAAATAATATTAACATAATAGAGTTGGAAAGTGTTTGACATATTTGAGAAACATTTTTAAGCCGAACTAAATATTTAGTTTTGCTTAAAATTAGATATTATGAAACACTACACCCTCATAACCGGAGCCAGCAAAGGGATTGGCAAAGCCATAGCCCGCGAAGCGGCAATGCGCAAACAAAATCTGATACTGGCAGCCCGAACTCAAAACCTATTGAACGAAATGGCAACCGAGCTTTCGGTAACAGGAATAGATGTGCAAACAATAACCATTGATTTGCTTAAAGAGAGCAGCCACACCGAACTTTTTAATGAAATAGAAAAGCGCGGACTAAGTGTAAACATCTTAATTAACAATGCAGGCATGGGTAACTACGGTAAGTTTTACAATCTGCCCCTCGAAGACCATTTAATTACCATGCGCCTTAACAACGAAGTAATGGTGCGCATGGCCCACGAATTTATAATTCGCAACAAAGGCAAAGAACACCGCTGCTATTTATTGAACACAGCCAGCACAGCCTCGTACCAGCCTGTACCCAAAATGACCATTTATGCAGCCAGTAAAGCCTTTATGCTCTTCTTTTCGCAGGGCATACGGTTTGAGTTGCGCAGGAGTAATATCTCCGTATCAGCTCTATGTCCAGGGCCTACCGAAAGCCAGTTTTTTGAGCCTGCTAAAATGGACGAGATATGGCACAAAAACAAAAAATACATGATGACAGCAGAAAGCGTAGCCCGCATAGCCCTTGACGGAACGATGAAACGGAAAGCCGTTATTATTCCGGGGTTCTTCAACAAGGTAGGAGCCGTAAGTGCAAAACTTGCCCCTCAGGAATTAGCTACAGCCATGTCGGGAATGTTGTTTAAAGGTTAATCGTATTATTGCCGTTTCACTTAATAATCTATCATGAAAAAAATCGCCTCACTCCTGCTCTCTTCCGTTCTTGTTTTCAATGTTGCCTTTGCACAAAAAGAAAAGGATGTAGCCCTCGAAACTATTGGCGCAGCCTCAGGACTTCTTCTTTACAATACTTACCTTGCTATTGGAACAGTATCAGATGCCTATGCAGGACAGTGTTATAAAGCTGATGTTACCACTCAACTTGCACAGGAGCAAATAAACACAGCCGAATTACTGGCAAACCAATACAACTTATTACTGGAAAGCGGATTTTTAACAGATAAGGATGATAAAGCTTTTGTTACTGAAATAGTTCTAACCTTTGGGTATCTGAAAAATGAGGCTACCTATCTAAAAGCCTTTGTAGAATCAGGCTCAGATAAAGACACCAAAAAATACGAAGACAACCGTAATGAAGCCTGGACCCGCATCAGCAAAATGCTGGGACTAAACGAAGAAAAATAATTACTTCTTCTCTTTCACATACTGTTTAATCAACTCTTCCAGTATGCTGAGTGGCATAGAGCCATTCATCAGCACCACGTTGTGAAACTCTTTGATATTGAATTTATCGCCTAACTCTTTGCGCGCATAATCGCGCAGTTGCAGTATCTTAAGTTGACCAACTTTATAGGCACAGGCTTGTCCTGGCCAAACAATGTAACGCTCAATTTCAGCTACCACATCGCCTTCGGGCATACCGGTTTTTTCAATCATGTAATCAATAGCCTGCTCGCGTGTCCAACGTTTGTGGTGAATACCAACATCTACTACTAAACGAACTGCACGGAAAATTTCGGCTTGTAAACGCCCCAAATCACTGTAAGGATCTTTTTGAAAACCGTATTCCCAGGCCAAACGCTCGGCATACAAAGCCCAGCCTTCTGCATAAGCAGTAAAGGGAAGCACTTTGCGGAACGTTGGAACACCTGTTAATTCCTGTTGCAGTGCAATCTGAAAATGGTGACCGGGAATCGCTTCGTGATAGCTCAGTGTTCTCATTCCAAACTTTGGAATTTCTGCCATGCTGCGCATGTTGGCATAAAAAATTCCCGGGCGGGTACCATCCATAGCAGGCGGATTGTAATAAGCACCGGGAGCACCCTGTTGCTTGAATTCAGGAACTGCTTCTACCTTTACTCCTATCTTGGGGCGCATGTCAAAAATATCGCCCATATTATTATCAATCTCTTCAATAATAATTTGATAATCTTTAAGGCATTGTGCCTTTCCGTTTGCATCATCTGTATAAAGAAATTGTGGATCTTTTGCAAAGTGGGACAATATACTTCCAACTGAACCTGTATCAGGAACACCAATGCCGTTGAGGATGGTGCGCATTTCTTTTTCAATGCGCTCCACTTCCGAAACACCCAATTGATAAACTTCTTCGGGTGTCATATCCGTTGTAGTGTTACTGCGCAATTGAAAGGCATACCATTTATCACCGTCAGGCAGTTTCCAAACTCCATCAACACCTGTTGATTTTTGAACCAACTGGTCAAGATACTTTTCTAATCTGCGGTAAGAAGGATAAACTGTTTTGCTTACTTCGTCCAATGCCTTTTTCTGCAGAGCAGTTCTTTCTTCTGCACTTAGCTCTTTTATACTATCCGTTTTTTCTTTGAATGAAGTATAAAGAATATTCTTCTGCGCACTGTCTTGAATAAACTCTTGTGTTTGTTTCAGAGCTTTTTCAACTGCAAAGCGTGGAGGAATAATCTCACGATCTTCACGCATTTTAAGTTGTTCCAGCAACTGTTCAAATTTTGTATCAAATTTCGAAAGTCTTGCAATATAATTTTCAGCATCTTTCTTAGTATTAATCTGGTGCACATTTACCATAAAGTCAGGCAAATCCATGTGCACACCCTGAAGTTGGGTAATTATATAATCATGATACATGAAGCTTTCCCGCCTAACTGCATCATCTAAAAACCATTTCAAAATATCATACGAAAGTTGTTGCTCTTTGCTCAATTTTTCGCGGTCATAATCCAACAATGTTTCGTAATTGCTGTTAAGTTTCTTTTTTAGTTTCTGAAAACGTGCATCCGAGATGTCAGTTAAATCATCGTTATGAAAATTAATTCCCATGCCTTCCAGTATTCTTAACTGACTTAGAATTTCCGGATCTTCCAACGCATATTCAATAAAAACACGCTCATAAAAATGATTAATGCTGAATGGTTTAAACCAGATAAGGTTTACAATAAAAACACCAAAAGCCAACACCACAAAAAGCAGCAGGTAGAGAAATATTTTCTTTAGTTTCATACGTGTAAATTGAAAAACGAAAGTAGAAAAAATCGATGTGTGAATTTTATTATTTTTGTCGCCTCAAAAAAAATCAAATTTAAATCAAAAACAATATGAATAAAAACTACATTTTTGCTTTAAGCATCGCAATTATCCCTTTTATTTATTCTTGCAACAATGATGAAAAAGCAACTTCTAATGAAGTGCTTAATAACCCCGCAACTGCAAGTGCACCTGGTGATACTAGCAACCTTCCTAAATTTCAGTGGGAAAAAGAAGTGCATGATTTTGGTAAAATTGTGCAGGGTGAACGAGTGGCTTATGCCTTCCGTTTTACAAACACAGGAAAAAGCGATCTGGTTATTTCTGATGCCAAAGGAAGTTGCGGTTGCACTGTTCCTGAATATTCTAAAGAGCCAGTAAAACCTGGACAAACCGGAAAAATTGATGTTATTTTTGACAGCGATGGCAAAAAAGGACATCAGGATAAAACTGTTACGCTGATGGCAAACACAAACCCTAACACAGTAGTTCTGCGCATTACCGGTGAAGTGGAAGTTCCTAATCTTGAAAGTGAGAAAAAATAAATTCTAAAGATTTTGCTAGCACCTATTTGCCTAACCTCTAATTTCTAAATATCTAAATAAATAAAATGTTAAACGTAATTCTGATAAGTCTTGAAGCTGTACAACCCCTGATAATGATGGGATTGGTAATGATTGTTATTTACTTTTTTATGCTGCGCCCGCAAATGAAAAAAGCAAAAGACGAAAAGAAATTCCGCGAGGAGTTAAAAAAAGGAGACCGTATTGTTACCATCGGTGGTATTCACGGAAAAATAAATGAAATCCGTGACGACTCGTTTATCATTGAAGTGGAAGGCAACAACCGCCTGAAAATTGATAAATCAGCAGTTTCAATGACTTCTTCGGCTACACTGACAGAGGTGGTGAAGAAGTAATTTCTCTTACGTCATTGAGATCCCAGCGAAGCAATCTTTTAATTTAATAGAAATTGCTTCAATCGTTCCTCCTTTCGCAATAAAGATTCCTCTATAAACAAGAAAACGCGACCCTCGCAAGATCGCGTTTTCTTCAAATCCCTTTACCATAGTAACGGAACCGTCAGGTTTATTTTATTTCGGCTTCGTCATCATTAGTTCTGCATTGCTGCAGAAAAACCGGTCTTGCGACTGATTTGTGGGTGTTCCTAGTTGTGACTCTGACACCAATAAGTACCATGGCTGGAACTTATCTTAGCCTGTTAGCATTTATGCATAACAGCCTTTTTATTTTTAGCCTGATAGCCCAAAAGTAAATTTTTTTTAAATATAAGACAAATTTTATCCTTCAAGCAATTCTTTTACCTTCCCTTCAATAGGTACAGACTTGGTTGCTTTCATATCCAGAATAACAAAGGTAACGCTGGCATCAATAACTAATTTATCTGTGCCTTTCAAAAACAATTGCTGACGAAACCGCACGCTTTTATTGCCTACGTGTTCAATTTTTGTTTTTACAATCAGCACCTCACCCAGTGTTGCAGGGTAATGGTAATTGATGTTGTTATTTACTACTACCATACCCAGTTTATTCTGAGTAAAGAAATCACTCTCCAGTCTTCCTTCGTAATGCGCCCACCTGCCTTCTTCCAATAGTTCAAGATAACGTGCATTATTCACGTGCTGATATACATCCAGATGATATCCGCGAACTTTTATTTCAATCTGGCTTTCTCTGTAGTTGCTCAATTTATTTTCTGTTTTTAATTACTGATTCGTATTGATCAATCCAATCTTGCGGTGACATTTTTGAGGCAAGCTCGCCAATAAGCTTAAAGGGAATTTGTTCAGGTTTTTTAAAGCGCATACAGCTTTTACCCATGTCTAATTTATTTTTACTGTGTTTTGAAAATTCATCTGTAAACCATTTCAGCAGCTTTGGATCAGAGTAAATACCCATATGATAAACTGCAATAAAATTCTTTTGCGAAGCAAGATTAATAAAAGGTAATGGCAGTTTCGGGTCGCAGTGATAACCATCTGGGTACAAGGTGTGCGGAACAACATAGCCCAACATTCCATAACCCATTACTTCTTTAAATCCTTTGGGGAGGTTTGACAGAATTACTTTTCTTAATTCAGTCATTGCTTTCATCCTGTCTTCCGGAAGACTGTCAATATATTCTTGTGGTGTGGTAGCTTTTGATTGCACGATAATTCAGTTAAATGGCAGCAAATGTAGGCTTAATTACTAAGTTTTTGAACTGATAACTATTCCAATACCTTTGACAAAAAATCTAATTAAATGAAAAAACTTATTCTTCTATTGTCTGCTTATTGCACACTTCACACTGCATATAGCCAAGACTCATTAAACATAACCAAACTGGGCCACCTCACTTACCCTGTTCAGTTAAGTAATCTCTGGGGTTATGCAACTGAAGGACATGAATATGCTTTAGTAGGAACGGGCAACGGTATGTCAATAGTTGAAGTAACTGACCCAGCAAATCCTACAGAAGTATTTTTTAAGCCCGGACCTAATTCAATCTGGCGCGAGATTAAAGTATTTAATGACCACGCTTATATTTCAACTGAAGCAGGAGGCGGAATTCAGATTGTAGATATGACCCCATTACCACAAAACACCAACCTTAGCAGTGTAAATTTTACAGGCACAACTCACCAGTTTACTTCATCGCACACCTTATTTATTGATGAAAACGGAATTCTCTACATCTTTGGTTCAGACTATGGACAGGGGGGGGCGCTTATGTATGATTTAAATGCTGACCCATCTGCTCCTATTGAGTTGGGCGTGTTTGATGACTATTATATCCACGATGGTTTTGTACGTGGCGATACTTTGTGGGCATCCAGCATTTATGATGGCTTTCTTGGAATAGTGGATGTAAGCGATAAAGCCAATGCATTTGAGGTAACATCGTTTAATACGCCCAGCAATTTCACTCACAACTCGTGGCCAAATGACAACAACAATTACTTATTTACAACTGATGAAGTAAGCAATGCCTATGTTGGTTCTTACGATGTTTCTGATTTCAGCAATATCACTGAATTAGACCGTTTTCAACATAATCCGGGTACCAATTCCATTCCACATAACACACACTTTCTTAATAACTATGCATTCACTTCTTATTATACTGATGGCATAGTAGTTATTGATGTCAGCAATCCAGGCAACCTTGTTGAAGCTGGCTTTTACGATACCGCACCTAATTTTTCGGGCAATGGATTCAATGGCTGTTGGGGAGTTTATCCTTATTTGCCATCCGGTAACATTATAGCATCGGATATGAATACAGGACTTTGGGTGCTTGGCTTTAACGGAACACGCAGTTGCTACCTGGAAGGTACTGTAACAGATTTTTCAACTGGCAATCCTATTAACGGAGCAAGTATAGAAATACTGACTACCTCAGGAATAACAACTACAAACCTTGTTGGTGAATATGCTACAGGATTTGCAAACGCAAACACTTATTCCGTTCAGTTTTCAAAAGGCGGATACATTACCCAAATCATTAACAATGTTGTTTTAACCAGCGGCAACATTACAACACTGGATGTTCAGTTAATACCTGATGTTCCTTTCGACTTTACAGGAAAAGTAGTAGAGTCAGAAACAGGAAATCCTATTGCAGGAGCTTCTGTTAAACTTTACAATGATTGGTTTAACTATACCCTTACATCCGATATAGACGGCATGTTCAGCGTTTCAGGATTTTATGCCGGCAACTACGAAATTGTTGCAGGAAAATGGGGTTACAAAACCAAATGCATTGACTATGATATTACATCAACTTCTGGAACAACAGTTGTTGAATTAGATAAAGGTATTTACGATGATTTCAGTTTCAATTTCGGTTGGACAGAAACTAATACATCGCCAAGCGGGCAATGGGAACGCGCTGCACCTGTTGGCACAGACTATGAAGGTGAAGAAAGCAATCCCGGACATGATGTAAACAGCGATTGTCTTGACCTTGCTTATGTTACTGGAAACGGAGGCGGCAGTGCCGGTGATGATGATATAGATGACGGAAATGCGGTTTTAACTTCTCCTGAATTTGATGCGACAACATTTACAGATCCCTATCTATATTACTCACGCTGGTTTTATAACGGTGGCGGAAACGGCACAAACCCAATAGATTCAATGATAATTGAGTTAAGTAATGGACAACAAACTGTTGCTATTGAGCATATTTCAAAAGAAACTCCGGGCTTATCATCTTGGGTAGATAAATCATATAAAATTTCTGACTACCTCACACCTACTGCTACAATGACAGTAAAATTAACTGCAACCGATTATACACCGGGTCATATTGTGGAAGGCGGGCTAGACAAATTTTATGTGGAAGAATACAATCCAAACGGAATAACTGAAAATAACACAAATGCAATCAGAATTTACCCAAATCCTACAAATGGAATCATAACTATTCAGCAATTAAATAATACATTATCAACTATTGAAATTTTTAATGCAACAGGGCAACTGATTTTTAGTTCAGGGCTTTCACAACAAATTTCAACAGTGGATATTTCAACACTATCGCAAGGTCTGTATTTCATTAAACTCAGCGACAAGACCGGCAAAGTTTGTATTGTTGAAAAACTGATTAAAAATTAACAGGGCTATTAAAGAGGCGGGTAAAAAGATATTTCTACATTGCACAAAAAATACAACAAATGATTGCAGAAACTTTAAATATTAAAATACAGAAAACAACACATTCACGCCTTGCTGAAACCGATTTCAGTGATCTTCATTTTGGTAAAACATTTGCCGACCACATGTTTCAGATGGATTATGAAGACGAGCAATGGAAGAACGCTAAAATAATTCCTTACGAGAAGTTACAGATGTCTCCTTCTTTAGCTGTTATCCATTATGGACAAAGTATTTTTGAAGGAATGAAGGCATACAAAAACGAAAAGGGAGAAATTTTCCTGTTTCGTCCTTTAGAAAATTTTGAGCGTTTCAACAGGTCTGCCAAACGCATGTGTATGCCTGAGGTTAGCGAAGAAATATTTATGGAAAGTATCCGTCAACTGGTGTTGTTAGACAAAGAATGGATTCCAACTGCAGCAGGTTGCTCACTTTACATTCGTCCTGTTATGTTTGCTTCTGATGAGTTTTTAGGTGTTCGGCCTTCTGACACTTATAAGTTTATGGTTATTACTTCACCCTCTGCTGCCTACTATTCACAACCTATTAAAGTTTTGGTTGAAAGTAAATTTGCACGTGCATTTGAAGGAGGAACAGGTTATGTAAAAGCTTCAGGTAATTATGGTCGCTCACTGTATCCTTCAAAAATTGCTCATGAAAAAGGGTATCAGCAATTAATCTGGACCGATGCCTTTGAACATAAATACATTGAAGAATCGGGAACAATGAATGTTATTTTTCAGGTGGGCGATAAACTGATTACACCTCCTGTAAGCAATACTATTCTTCCGGGTGTTACCCGCGACAGTGTTCTAACACTTGCACGTGATATGGGAGTTACCGTTGAAGAACGTAAAATAAGCATTACCGAGTTGGTAGAAGCCCACAGAAAAGGTCAATTGTTAGATGCTTTTGGAACAGGTACAGCCGCAACCATTGCGCCTATTGAGTTAATTGGTTTTGAAGGTGAAGATTATATGTTGCCTCCTGTTAGCGAACGTAAACTATCTACCAAAATACATGCACAGTTAGAGGCTATCCGTTTTGGAAAGGCTGCGGATGCACATGGATGGGCGATGAAGATTAATTAAAGTATCAACGAATGACTAATCAATTACGAATATACGAATGTGTATTAATCACTATTTGTAATTCGTATATTCGTAACAAATTCGTTATTAGTTGATGAAAAAAAAGCTGCTTCCAACTTCATTTTATTGCTTTCTGCTAGCTGCCTTCTGCCTCCTCTCTTCCTGCAACACATGCCAGACCTGCAAGGTAAAAGACTCGGTTGGTAATACTATTTATTTTTCAGATGAAAAATGCGGAGGCATTGAAAGCTATAAAAAGGATTTAAAAGCACAATGGGTGTGTTACAACT
>CANJWH010000058.1 GCA_947478465.1 Bacteroidota bacterium | reverse complement strand
TAATGTCTTGATAACTTTACTAAATTGTTAATAGGCTTAAATTAATAATCCACAATTTTGCCGCCTAAAGTAAAAGTAATTATGCTTGGCAAAACGGAAATTAAAGGAACATTGATTCCAATCGGGGGGCATGAAGATAAGGGGGAGAACGAGTATAAGGGTATTGACTTCATTGAAAAAGGAATACTGGCGCACGTTGTAAGAGAAAGCGGAGGCAACGAAGCAAAGATTGTGGTAATACCCACCGCATCCAGCATTCCGGTTGAAGTTGGCGAGATTTACCGCAACGCTTTTACTACGCTTGGCTGCAAAGAAGTGGTGGTTTTAAATATTCTTGAACGCCATGAAGCCGAGGCCGAAGAAAACCTGAAACACATACGCGAAGCCAATTGCATTATGTTTTCGGGTGGCGACCAGAGCCGCATTGTTACCTACATTGGCGATTCTACAATGCACAAAATAATTCAGCAGCGTTTTGAAAACGAAGAAGGTTTTGTGGTTGCGGGCACCAGCGCAGGAGCTATGGCCATGGCCAGTGAAATGATTGGTGGCGGAAGCAGTTCAGAAGCCTTGCAGAAAGGCGCTGTGATTATGAAAAAAGGAATGGGCTTTATTCCCGAACTGATTATTGATACCCATTTTATCAAGCGCGGAAGATTTGGAAGAATGGCCGAAGCTGTTGCCATGTTTCCTAACCTGATTGGTGTGGGATTAGCCGATGATACAGGTCTTATTATAAAACACTGCAACGAGTTTAAAGTGATAGGTTCGGGAATGGTGGTGCTGTTTGACCCCAGTCATTTGACGCATAACAATCACGCAATTCTGAGAACAGGTACGCCTATGTCTATGTCAAATCTGGTAACGCACATTCTTGCCAATGGCGACAGGTTTAATATTGATAACCGTAAAATTGATGTGCTTCCTGTGAAGGAAAAGTTTGTGTAAAGTTTTGCCGGTAAAGATTAATCCTTCCTCACAAAATTGAATGGCATGTCAACCATCAGGTGAAAATCATGCCCGGCCTCTTCCATATCTTCATCATCTGATTCGAAAATCCAGTTAACCTCTACGTCTTTTCCATTGTGATTAAGGGTCTCAAGTCTTTTCAGCATATTGAGAAGACACTTTGAAGAACTGGTATTAATGTACTCCAGACTTATGTTTAGTGAAGTTTTATCGGGTGCTTCCATCTCGTATTCCTTCAACCAGTTATTAATAGGTTCAAAAAAATCAGGTGCATCTTCGCACATTATTCTACCCATAAATGTCAGGGTGTTGTCAGCAGCATTAAATTCAACTTTGGGTGTTTGCTGTGTTTCATTTATTTTAAGAATACGCATAGTCAGATAATTAATTCGACTACAATAATACATTATTCGTAGATAAAAAGCAAGCCTTTGTCTACAATTTAACGATAAACGTCAAACAAAATAGACGAACAACACATTTGGCTAACCTAATAAGTTGAAAGGAATTATGTTTTAATAGTTGCAGGAGTTCGAATAAACTCAGAACGAGTTGAACTTAACCACCCGCATGGATTCAATTTTATCGGCCATTTTAAAAACAGCAATAAACGGACGGTTGATATTTATCTTGGGAATAAACTCAAATTGATGTCTGCCGCGTGGCAAAGTCCCCTCAAAAATCACTTCAATATTATCGCCTTTTGAATCATACAACTCAAGGCTAAGCGAATCAGTGGCCTGCGCCAGTTCAATATTAATGACAGCACTACTGCTAAGAGTATTACTTTTTATACCAATGTCATAAGGCTTAATATATTTAACCGTCATTGATTTACTTTTCTCGGCAACTATCAATGCTGCACGTTTTTCTTCACCGGCTTTCTTAGCATCAAAGGCAAGGTAGTTCTGAGCCTGCAATGCCGATGAAATAATAATGAAAGAAATAACCAAGACAATTCTCATGAACTTTTAATTTAATTGCAAAACGCATATGAACAGAATTTAGTTTGGCAGTTTATCGATACAACATTCTTTTTTCTACATTTGCCCCGTCTCAAGGGGTGTTCTTCAGATTACCGAAGGGCTGAGATTATACCCGAATAACCTGCTCAGGATAATGCCTGCGAAGGGAAAGAGTAAAAACAATTTTTATTAAAAGGAAGGCCTGCTCCTGGTTTTCTTAAATGTTTAAACCATTTAAATCCGGGACATGAAATCATTTTTTCTAAACTCAATTCTTGTTTCTTGCTTCTTAGCTCTTGCTTCTTTTTCTGCCTCTGCGCAATTCAAAATAAGCGGAACAGTATCTGACGAATTTCAAACCCTTGCAGGTGCTAATGTGGCTATCAAAAACACCTATAAAGCAACTACAACCAATGCAAATGGTAATTATGTTTTAAACAACCTGAAACGTGGCGAATACACTATTATGGTCAGTTTTATCGGGTACGAAACAAAGGAAATTACACTACAACTAACTGCCGATTTTGAACAAAACATAACACTGAGCAAACGCACAGTTATATCTGATGAAGTAGTTGTTTCAGCAACACGTGCTGCCAAAACAACTGCCACAACGTATAGCGAAGTAAACAAAGAAGAAATTGCAAAGAATAATCTTGGTCAGGATATTCCTTTCTTACTTCAAAATACACCCTCTGTGATTGTAAACTCTGATGCAGGGGCGGGAGTTGGGTATACCGGTATTAATATTCGTGGCAGTGATGCAACACGTATCAACGTTACAGTAAACGGAATTCCTGTTAATGATTCTGAATCACATGGAACATGGTGGGTAAATACACCTGACTTAGCTTCATCGGTAGAGAATATACAGGTGCAGCGTGGTGTGGGAACTTCCACCAACGGTGCTGCAGCTTTTGGTGCGAGTATAAATGTACAAACCGCTCAACTGAATGTAAAGCCCTATGCCGAAATCAGCAATTCTTACGGCTCGTTCAATACCTGGAAACATACTATTAAAGCCGGTTCAGGTTTACTTGCCGACCACTTTACGGTAGATGCCCGTTTATCAAAAATAAGTTCAGACGGTTATATGGACAGGGCTAGTTCTGATTTGAAATCCTATTACTTATCTGCAGCTTATTATGGCAAAAATACCATGTTGCGGTTTGTCAATTTTTCAGGAAAAGAAAAAACTTACCAGAGCTGGTATGGTGTTCCGCAGGATTCATTAGCAACTAACCGCACCTATAATTATTATACCTACGATAACGAAACCGATAACTATCAGCAGGACCATTATCAGTTATTATTTTCACAGGAATTCAGTCGTGCATGGAAAATGAATGCTGCTTTACATTATACAAAAGGACGTGGATATTATGAACAGTATCGTGCTGGTGATTCATTTTCAGATTATGGCTTACAAAATGTTGTTATTGGAAGCGACACTATTACTTCATCTGACTTTATCCGTCAGCGCTGGTTAGACAATAATTTTTACGGTGTTACCTATTCGTTTGAATACAACAGCGGCAAACGTTTTTCAGCCATACTGGGTGGTGCTGCCAATAAATACGAAGGCGGTCATTTCGGGACTATCATTTGGGCGCAGTATGCCTCCAACGCAGCTATCAATCATAAATATTATGATGATAACGCAAACAAAACTGATGTGAACGCTTATTTTAAAGCAAACTACCGCATCGGCAAAAAACTGAATGCATTTATTGATCTGCAATACCGTAATATTCAGTATTCGTTCCTAGGATATAACAACTTGTTACAAAATGTAGAACAACAGGTAACATTTAACTTCTTTAATCCTAAAGCAGGTCTGGTTTATGAGATAAACGGAAGCCAGCATATTTATGCCTCATACAGCCGTGGCAACCGCGAGCCTGTGCGCGATGATTTTACACAATCAACACCCGATAGTCGTCCAAAACACGAAACACTAAATAATATAGAAGCGGGTTACAAGCTGAATGGAAAAAACTTTCGTTTTGGTATTACCTATTACCTGATGGATTATAAAAATCAATTGGTATTAACCGGGCAAATAAATGATGTAGGCGCTTACACACGCACGAATATTGACAAGAGCTACCGCACCGGAATAGAACCGGAATTTGAAGTGCTGTTTGCAAAAATTATAACCATTGGCGGGAACTTTACTTACAGCATGAACAAAATAAAAAACTTTACCGAATTTGTGGATGATTATGACAGCGGGGTGCAGCAAACCATTGAACATAAAAATACCGACATCGCTTTCTCGCCCAATATTATTTCATCAGGAACATTAGGTGTGGAGCCAATAAAAAATCTGAGCATCAGTTTTATCAGTAAGTATGTTGGCAAACAATACCTTGACAACACCTCTGACAATAGCCGCAGCATTGCAGCTTATTTCACAGAAAATGTGCGTATTAATTACAGCATCAAAACTAAAGTGGTAAGAGAAATAAGTATTAGTTTATTGCTGAATAATGTGTTTAACCGAATGTATGAAGCAAATGGCTATACCTTTAGTTATTTGTATGGTGGAGCAAAAACAACCGAAAACTATTATTACCCAATGGCAGGCTTTAATTTTCTGGCTGGGCTTAACCTGAAGTTTTAATAACTGACAATAATCATTACTTTAGCTGACAATCGTCTTGTTTGCAAAATGATTGTGAGTATAACTTTGCTATAACCCAAAAACTATAAAGCCATGGAAAATAAAACCATCTCCAACTTTGCCGATGCACTTATCGGCAATATGAAAAAAGCAGTAAACGAATTAGAAGAATTTCGTGTGCAGGCCAACCTTGGCGCTGCCGAAGCAAAAGAAAAATACGAAGAAGCTAAAACACTTTTCAATTCCTACCTGAACGAAGCACGCCAGCAAGTTGAAAAAGGAAAAGAAAAAACTGATGAATTAAAAACTGCATTTGAAATTTTGCAGCTTCAATTGGCTTTAGGAAAAGCTGAAACTAAAGAGTTGTTTGAAGAGCAAAGCAAGAAAATAACTGCTGCTCTTGCTGAAGTAGAACGCATTATCCGCAAGAACGAAACAGCAAATGAAGTATATCTGAAATTGCTTCCCGAAGTAGAAAAATTCAAGATTAAACTTGAAATCATGCGTCTGCGTTTTGAACTTAATAAGCTGGACAAGAAAATGGATTTTGAGGAAAAGAAAAAAGAGTTTGCGGATAAGCTGAACGAAATAAAATCGCGTTTTTCAGGTGAAGAGAAAAAAGCAGAGGAGCGGTGGGATAATTTCAGAAGCGAAGTAACTGATGCGTTTGTGCATTTGAAAAAGTCGTTTACAAAGTAGTTTCTAACATTGTGAGTTAAAACAAAGCAATCTCATAAATGGGATTGCTTTGTTTTTTTCATAAGGTTGCTTCGGTCATACCTTCCTGCTGGGACGAAGATTTTTCAATCTTTCTTCCAACCACTCCACTCATCGTGGTCGCCTTTACGGAGATCTTTAACCATTCCGTATGCTAAAATTCCGGCAAGAATAAAACCAATAATACCAAAGGCTGATGTTTCGCCCCATAATGGTTTTACATCATGAATAGTCATTTGAGCAGAGCCAACAATTATTCCCGCAACCAGAATACCGGTTACAATTTGTTTAGTTACCCGATTAATAGTATGCACCAAAGGGTCAATTCCCTGGTGTCGGAGATCAACTTTTACTTCTCCTGTATTAAGTTTGCGTATAGCTGTTTTAATATCACGTGGAAGTTCCTCCATGTAAATACCCATATCGTAAACAGAGTTTGCTATGCTGGTTACAAATTTCATTGGGTCGTAATGCTTCCAAATAGTGCGCACAAGATAAGGGCGCATCATTTTTTCAAGATCCAAATCCGGGTCGAGCTGACGGATAACACCTTCAACCGAAACGAGTGAACGTGCCAGCAGATAGAAATGAGTAGGCACTTTCATTCCATGTTTTACTATAATATCTTTCAATGAAATAAGCAATGAACTAACTTCGCTTTCATTAATATCTCTGACTGCATAATTCTGCACAAACTCTGTAAGGTCAGTCTCTAATGCACGAAAGTCTTTAATAGTAGGATTATCTGAAAGCAACTGAAAAGCCCGGATTATTTTTCGTACATCCATGGAAGTAACCGAAAGAAAAAGATTACCTAATTGCTCTACATCTTTATGCAAAATATTTCCCATCATGCCAAAATCAAGAAAGCAAATGATGTTATCGGGCATAACGAAAATATTTCCGGGATGCGGATCGGCATGAAAGAAACCATAATTGAAAACCTGCCTGAAATAAGATGCTGCCAACCTGCGGGCAATTAATTTTCGGTTCAGCCCTGCAGCTTCAATCTTAGTGATGTCTGAAATCTTTATGCCTTCAATAAATTCAAGAGTGAGTACCCGTCTGGTTGTATACTTCCTATAAACCAGTGGTGCGTGGATATAACCTTTGTTAGTAGGGTCGCTTACAAAATTATTATTGAAGCGCTGAATGTTTACTGATTCGTGAACAAAGTCAAGTTCTTTTAAAATACTTTCTTCAAAATTGCGAACCAAACCAACCGGATCAAATACTTTAAGAGAAGGAATTCTTCTGCTAAAAAGATCTGCCAGGTAATACATTACTTTGATATCTTCTTCAATTACATGTTGAATACCTGGACGCTGGATTTTAAGAACTACTTTCTCACCTGTTTTCAATGTTGCTTTGTGAACCTGAGCCATAGATGCTGAGGCAAAAGCATGTATATCAAAATCCTGAAAAAGGTCGGCAACCTTTCCTTTTAGTTCAGTTTCCACAACCAATATTGCCTGTTCTCCAGGAACAGGAGGAACACTGTCCTGCAACTTTTCAAGTTCTGTGATGAGCGGGGCGGGCAGAAGATCAGGGCGATTAGAGAGTATTTGTCCGAATTTAACAAACGTAGGTCCAAGCTCCACACAAACCATTCGCATTTTCTCCCACTTAGTGAGGTTCATAGCGTGAACGTAGGTTGCTTTGGGTATCAACTTTTTCAGGAACGTAAAACGTTTGTTTTCTTCCATGTAAGCCACAGCATCTTCAAAGCCATATTTAAGCAATACGCTGATGATGCGGTTGTAGCGCTGAAGATGCCTGTAACGTTTTTCTATGTTGGAGAATAAACCCATTTTATAGTTTGTAATTATGGGTTGGGGGCTTTGGGTGTTTCAAGATTTACAATGCGTGCTTCAGCCAAAGAAAGTGCGGTGTGCAGGGCTTTTATCTGTTCTTCAAGTTTTGCTATTTCATCGGTATGGGCAATGTGCATTTTGCCATAAACGGCTATTGCAACTTCCTCCATTTTTTTTTCAATTTCTTCTTTTGCCTGTCCTGCTTTTTCAATCAGTTTTTGAATAATCTGTGTTTCGCCTTCTTCATCTTCTTCCGAGAATTCATCAACAAATTCTTTTCCTTTTTCGGCCATGGAATGAAGGCGTTCAAAGAATTCTTTGTCTTTAGCAATGGAATAGAGAGTAGCAGATAGCGATGCCAGTTCTATAATTGTTTTTGCGCGCATGGTGATAAAGTTATTGATTAGTTTTTAATTTTTCTTTTTCTTGTTTTTTAAAATATTTCTTCAAGAGAAAACTGTGTTTCAGTGCTTCCATATTCTGGTTAAAGCCATCGGCACCTTTACGTATATTTTCAAGGCTTTGATTAAGGTTATGTACAAAATTGGTATCCATCAACAATGTTCCTACTGCACCTTTACCACTTTTAATTTGTTCAGAAAGACCTCTGAGGTCGCCCGAAACAAGGGCCAGGTTATTAGATACTACATTGATATCAATAACTGCCTGATTAAGATTTGTAGAAAAGGACGAATCGGTAAGCAACGCACCAATAGAACCTTTTCCTGCCTTTACATCCTGCATAATCCGGCTCAGATCTCCTGTGATAACAGCTGTGCGATTACCCGTGAGCTTAATGTTTACAATGGCTTGCCTAATATTGTTGGCAGCAACAGTATCAGCAAGCAATGTCCAGAGCGCGTTGCTGTTGTTTATTTTTCCGGTTATCTTTTTAAGGTCACCGGAAATGATCTCTATATTTTCGTTGGTGGTATTAAGGGTGCGCAGCATCTCATCGGTTTCAATGGGTGCAAGCGTTTTTATCACATCACCATCGTCAACAGGAATGGAATTCTCTTTAACTGAATTTATGTTGACTAATTTATTGCCCATAAGTCCATCGCTGCCAATGCTGGCCAGAGCATTCTTATGAATGTATTCTCTTGATTTATCTTCAATACGCATCAACACTTTAACACTTGAGTCGTTGATAATTTCAACACTTTCAACTGTGCCAACATCTATTCCGGCAAAGCGTACATTGTTTCCTGCCATTAATCCGTTTACATTGCGGAATTCTGCACTTATTTTGAAGGTAGAACCAAAGAGGCTTTGCTTGTCGCCAATGAGGTAGAGCGATACAATGAAAGCGATGGTACCTATCACCACAAACAATCCTAGTTTTATATTTCTTAAACCTGTGTTAGCCATTTTATTCAAAAAATTGTTTTACTTTTTTATCGTTTGAGTTTTTTAATTCGTCATAAGTTCCCACTGCATAACAGGTTCCTTCAATGAGCACCACAATGCGGTTAGCAACAATTTTCACGCAATTCATATCGTGCGAAATTACAATAGCCGAGGTATTGTACTTCTTCTGCACATCCAGCATCAGATTGCTTATTTCTTTTCCGGTGATGGGGTCAAGACCCGTTGTTGGCTCGTCATACAAAATGATTTCCGGTTTGAGGATGAGCGTGCGTGCAAGGGCAATGCGTTTACGCATTCCACCTGAAAGTTCAGCAGGCATCATATCTACAGTATGTCCGAGACCAACATTTTCAAGTGCTTCCATCACCATTCCATCAACATCGTCTAATGTAGATTTCATCCAATGTCTGCGTAAAGGAAACTCCAGATTTTCGCGCACTGTCATAGAATCATAAAGAGCGTTGCTCTGAAAAAGGAAACCCACCTTCACGCGCATGCGGTCAAGTTCTTCCTGACTAAGGTCAGGAACATTTTGTCCTAATACATTGATACTTCCTTTGTCGGGACTAAGCAAACCAATAATGCATTTAATGAGTACCGATTTTCCTGAACCTGATTTCCCAAGCACTACGGCATTTTCTCCCTGCTTTAAATCAAAACTGAAATCACGAAGCACATGATTTTCGCCAAACGACTTTGAAAGATGCTGAATACTGACAACTGCGTTTCCCTTTGCTGTTGGTTTTTCCATTTCAACTGTTTGTGATAACGTACTCATGTAAGTTGAAAAATATCAGTTATCTGAACTGCAACCAAATCAATAACAAACACCAGCAATGATGCCACCACAACAGCAGAATTGGCACTTTGCCCTACTCCTTCTGTGCCTTTGTTGCTGAAATAGCCTTTATAACAACCCACCACACCAATGGCGTAACCGAAAAAAAATGTTTTAACTATGGCAGGCAACAAATCGCTGAACGAAAGTGCATCAAAAGCCTGATACCAATATAAATCCCAATTTACGACTCCTCGGATATTGGCACCCATGTAGCCTCCATACAATGATATAATATCAGCAAGAATAGCCAGAACCGGAATCATGAGTGTGCAAGCCATAACACGGGTAACAACTAAAAACTTAAATGGGTTGGTTCCCGATACTTCCATGGCATCAATCTGTTCAGTAACCTTCATGGAGCCAAGCTCCGCTCCTATTCCTGAACCTATTTTTCCTGCACAGATAAGTGCAGAAATAACGGGAGCAATTTCTCTTACTAATGAAACCGAAACCATTCCGGGCAGCCATGCTTCGGCTCCAAATTCAACCAATGTTGGTCGCGATTGAATGGTGAGTACCAATCCCATAATAAAGGCAGTAATACCTACCAGTGACAATGATTTATATCCGATGAAATAACACTGACGCAACAATTCATTAAACTCAAATCGTGGCTTAAAACCCTCTGTAAAAAAGCGCCAGGCAAAAGCAGAAATATCACCTACTTCAGCAAGGAAGGATTTGAAGGAATTATTTTTCAATGCGGATTATTTTTTTTGTAAAGATGGCTAAGTTCATTTCCTTCTATTGTGAACTATATCATGGAAACTACTGATATATGTCATATTATTGATTTCAATCAGGGAGATAGCTTTACACCAGCAAAAAGCCAAGTTGCAGAATGAAGTCTGTCATACAAAATGTTGTAATTCTGCTATTGTTTTACGGTTGTGTACCCAAAAAACATGAACCCAAATTGCCCGTTGTAAAACACGACAGCGCAATTATTGACACCATTGCAAAAAAAGAGGAACTAAAAAAACAGAAATATACCCGTCCCTTTGCCAAAGATGTAAAGATGAAAGATTACTTTGCTACCGTTGACAGCATTGTAGAATTTGAATGCAAAACAGCTTGTTATAATCTAACCGAACATTCGCTGATAAATGCCAACCCGCGCATTATTGATACGCTGGCAAGTTTTGATTATTACCTGAAAATGCAGGAGAGCATTTTTGTTTATGACCAGAAAGAATTGGTTGTTTTTCACAAAGGCGACAGTTTATTAATTCCTGATCAGGAAAAAACCAAAGCTATTGACCAAAAACTAAGCAGTATTGTGATTGATGTAAACATCCCCGAATACAAATTGCGAATTATAGAAGGTGCGGATACCATTTACACATTCATAGTAAGGGTTGGTGCTAATGAAGAAAAGTATCTGGAAACAGCCGGGCGAATTGTCAAATTAATAACACATACTGGACAAGGCGAAATAGTAAGACTGGAACGTAATCCCTATTACTTAAACCCAGCCACCGGCAAACGCTATTATGGCACCCGAAGAGATGACGGACGCTATACCATGATGCCGCTAATTCCCTGGATGGAACCCAGCATAAACGGGATACGATACGGCAATTTAATACACCCCACCACTAATCCTGAAACGTTGGGCAAACCCTATTCGCACGGCTGTATAGGACTTAATGAAAGCGATGCATGGCGGGTCTATTACAGTGCCCCGCTGGGAACAAAAGTTATTTTTCGTTATGACTTAAAAATACCCAGCAAAGACGGTGACACTATTTTGCTCGAAGATATTTACGGTAAAAAGGAATAAGTTAGATTTACAGCAACATCATGATTAACACTACTCCATCTGTATTAAAAAAACTACTCATCTTGTTTTTGGTTTTTGCAGGTTTGTACTTTGCAAAAGACTTTTTAATTCCCTTATCTATAGGCACAGTGCTTGCCACTCTTTTTCTGCCAATGAGCAAATGGCTGGAAGGCAAAAAAATCCCAAAAGGGCTTGCTGCATTGTTATGTCTGCTGACTTTATTGCTGTTTATTTCCGTCATCGCTTCGCTGCTGGTATGGCAGATTTCTGACCTTGCCAATGACGTTGAACTCATTCGCAGGAAAGCACTGGAAACATTAATCAATGCTCAGCAGTATCTTGTTATTCATTTAGGAATTTCTACCGAACGGCAGCTGCAGTTTATTAAAAACGAGGAACATTCTTTTGCCGGACTAATGCAGAGTATGGCTGGTTCGCTTAGTTACATTTTTACAAGTTTTATTCTGGTGCTGGCTTATATTTTTCTGTTGCTTTATTACAAAGGTCATTTGCGTAAATTCTTTGTTAAACTTTTTCCGGCTGAACAACAAGAGGTAATGGAAGAAGTGGTTGACAGCGCTGCACATGTTTCGCAGCAATATGTTGTTGGCCTCAGCAAAATGATTTTTTGTCTCTGGATTATGTATTCCATAGGTTTTTCAATTGCAGGTGTTCAAAATCCGATATTGTTTGCTGTTATGTGCGGATTGCTGGAAATAATTCCTTTTGTAGGAAATTTTACTGGCTCCTCTCTTACACTTCTTGTTGCAGCTGTGCACGGTGCGGGGTTACCTATGCTTTTAGGCATTGCGCTTACCTATGGCAGCGTGCAGTTTATTCAGGGATGGATACTGGAGCCGCTTATTGTGGGCAGGCAGGTAAAAATAAATCCGCTGTTTACCATTATTGCTTTAGTTATTGGCGAACTGGTGTGGGGCATTCCCGGCATTATTCTGGCCATACCACTTACTGCCATTTTTAAAATTGTATGCGACCATGTGGATGAACTTAAACCCTATGGATATTTAATAGGCGAAATAGAAACTACCAAAAGCGATTCGGTTTTTATAAAAAAAATAAAAAGCTGGTTTGAAAAACAAACAACGGCATAGCCCATACCTTTTGTTACAGTAAAGGAAATGGAAATTCTTAACAACGTATTTAAACTTTTAGCCGGAATTGGTTTGTTTCTCTTTGCCATGTACCTGCTGGAAGAGGCTGTTAAAAATCTTTCGGGGCGCAATTTCAAACTGTTTCTGCAACGCATCACAAAAAACAGAATTGGCGCTGTTGCCGGTGGTGCGCTGGTTACAGGTGTTTTACAAAGCAGTTCAATGGTTTCATTAATGGTGCTGGCCTTTGTGGGTGCTGGTGTGTTTACCATGAAAAATGCAATGGCTATTATACTGGGCGCTAATCTGGGCACCACACTGGATAGCTGGGTAGTAGCCACACTCGGTTTTAAAATGAATATAGAAGTGGCTGCATATCCAGCAGTATTTGTTGGCGGCTTACTGCTTATTTTCTTAGGCAACAGAAAAACGCCAAAATACTTATCTTATTTTCTGCTCGGGTTTGGTTTGCTTTTTATAGGGCTTTCGTTTATGAAAACAGCTATGGAGGTACAGGTAAAATCTTTTGATTTTACGCATTATGCTGATATGCCCCTTGCTGTTTTTCTGCTCATCGGTTTTATCATCACAATGCTGGTGCAATCCAGTTCGGTAACCATGGCGCTAACGCTCAGCGCCATTCATGCCGGAGCAATCGGGTTTCCCATGGCAGCAGCACTTGTGCTTGGGTCTGAAACCGGCACCACCATTAAAATACTGGTTGGCTCTGTAGGGGGAAATGCATCAAAAAAAAGAGTGGCATTGGGCAATTTCATTTTCAATGTATTTCTTACCGTTGCTGCTTTTGCGTTACTGAAACCAATACTGCTGCTGATAACAGATATTTTCAACATCAAAGATCCGCTGATTGGGCTGGTTACTTTTTCAAGCCTTGTAAATTTTTTCAGCATTGTTGTTTTCCTGCCCTTTCTTGATCCCTTTGCAAAGCTGCTTGAAAAATTCTTTAAACAAACCGATGCCTCAGCTGCTGCTTTTATAATTCATGCCGACAGTAAAGAGCCTGAAACAGCATTGGATTTATTCCGCAGAGAAACAGCCTGGTTTATTCACAATTCCATGCTCTTTAATCTGCAACACTTTGAAATTGATACCAGCACACTGGAAGAAAATCCGGAGTACAAAGCCCTGAACGAGGAAAGGAAATTTACAAAAAAAACAGCGGAAGAAAAATATGAATTTCTGAAACAGTTGCAGGGCGAATTGCAGGCCTTTTATTTAGCATTGCGGCCGCAGTTGGCAGGAGAACCAAATGCTGAATTAAATCAGTTGATTGCAGCTGTGCGTAGTTGCATGCACGGTGTAAAAAGCGTAACAGATATCAGCAGTAATATTACCAACCTTAAACAATCTTCAAAGGATATAAAATTTGATTTTTTTATCAGACACAAAAAAGAAACCGAGTTTTTATATGCACAACTGAACACGTTTATAGCTGAACAAAAAAATGTGAGTTTTGAAAATCTTCAATCTGTTTTTGACCGCATACAAAACAACTACACTTCAGCGCTTAATGACTTTTATAAAAAGGCGCAGCATGCAGCCATTGAGGATATGGACATTACCATTGCCATCAATTTTAACCGCGAATTGTTTACCTCTAACAAAGCCATGCTGATGGCTGTAAAAGATTTTTTGCTGGACGAAAAAGAGGCAAAGGATTTTAATGAACTGCCTGTTTATAAAACGTAGTTTTTTTAGATTTAATGAATCAGTTTTCAAACCTCCTCACAAGCCAAGCTACGCCCATCACCATCCCAGAAGGCAGCCATACCCAAAGCAATTCACTTTTTATAACACGCCACCCCCACTCGCCAAAAAACTGTTGAATGGTAAGAGGCGAAACTTTAATAGGTCTAAACGGAAAGAAATAACGAACATTACTGAAAGGCGAAAAGAAGGCAACACCCAAACCACCTGTAGTCATAGCATCTAAAAGAGGATGCGAAACGGTGCAGCAGAAAAAGAAAAATACCAGCAAATAAAAATGCCTGCTGTTTGTTTCGGCATCTCTGAAAAATAGCAACACCACCAATAAAGCCAGCAACAGTGCAAACACAATGGAATGTGTAAACCCGCGGTGGCCAAAAATACTCTCATAAGCAACTCCAAATCTGAAACCGATTACATCGGCATCAGGAACTACGGCACAGAATGCTGCCAGCAACCAGAATTTCAAAGGCTGCTTTGCACCCGAATAAACTTTACCAAGTGCTGCTGAGGCTATTGCGTGGGAGAAGGCGGAGGCCATGTGATTTTATTTTTTGTTTAACGTCATTGCGAGATCCGCTTTTCGCGAAACGAAGCAATCTTATTATTGAATTCATTCTACATCATTATGAGATTGCTTCGCTCACGCTCGCAATGACGTTTCTTACATCACCTTCACCCCACTCCTCAATTTCTTCATCATCTTCTCAATGCCCTCAATGGTAGCAGGAAACATGCGGTCGGTAAAAATATCTTTAATAATAACGGTGCTCTGAAAAAAATCCCATGAGCTTTCGGCATTAGGATTAAGCCATGCAATTTGCGGAAAATGTTCTTTCACCCTGTTAAGCCAGGAATAACCCGATTCAGCATTACTATATTCCACTGAACCACTATCACTCATAATCTCGTAAGGCGACATGGCAGCATCACCCACAATAATCACTTTATAATCGCGATTGTATTTATGCAGCAAATCATAAGTTGATGTGCGGTCGTTCCAGCGCATTTCGTTGTCTTTCCACACATAATCGTAAATGCAGTTGTGGAAATAAAAATATTCCAGATGCTTGAATTCATGCTTGGCTGCCGAAAAAAGGCGGGAACATAAATCAACATGGTCATCCATGCTGCCGCCAATGTCAAGGAACATCAACACTTTTACTCTGTTCTCTTTACTGGGCTGCATAGCTATATCCAGAAAACCTGCATTGCGCGAAGTTTTGCTGATGGTGGTATCCATATCTAATTCTTCTTCGGCACCTTCGCGGGTAAAATGGCGCAGGCGTTTGAGAGCAAGTTTTAAGTTACGGGTATCTAACTCGCGCTTGTAGTCAAGGTTGGCAAAGTCGCGGTTATCCCATACCTTCAGTCCCCTGCGGTTTCCGCTGGCCTCACCCCCAACTCTGTAGCCCTGCGGGTTAAAACCATTGTTACCAAAAGGACTGGTGCCGCCTGTGCCAATCCAGCGGTTGCCGCCTTCATGGCGCTCTTTCTGTTCTTTAAGTAGTTCCTGAAAACGCTTGCGCAATTCTTCAGGTCCGCCAAAAGCTTCAATCAATGCTTTTTCTTGTTCGGTAAGATGGCGTTTGCGGTTTTTCTCCAGCCAGTCTTCCGGCACTTTCATCAATTGCTCGGTGCTGATGGCTTCCATCCCCTGAAAATATTCACCAAACACACGATCAAATAAATCAAGGTGCTCTTCGCGCTTTACAAGAATGGTTTTGCACAGGGCGTAGAAATCGTCTACATTATAGGTAATCACCTCTTTTTTCATAGCACCCAATAGCGCAAGCAATTCGTACAGACTTACCGGAAGTCCTTTTTGCTTTAAAAGAAAAAAGAAGTTAAGGAACATTCCTTAGTGTTTCGGCATCACTAATGCAAGTACCAGATACAGTAATAAACCTGTTCCAAAAGTAATTAGTGCCACCAGAAAACCAATTCGGATAATGGTAGGGTCAATATCAAAATACTCACCCAATCCTCCGCAAACACCAAGTATTTTGCTGTCATTAGAACGTTGTAGTTTTTTTTGCATAGTTTGTTTTTTTTAGAAGAAGACTATATTTTCAAATGCTAAAAATGTAGGCCAGCTCAGTTTGGTTTTGTAAAAGTAAAATATTTTGAATAAATGTATAAAATATCATTCTATATTTATACGCTCTAAACATTATCGTATTATGAAGAAACTGTTACCTTTTTTTATAGCAGCAATAACTTTTGCTACTTCTGCCCGCGCTCAAAACATTCAGCTGTATGCCGAAAACTTTAACAACAACGATGCAGCATTCACGCTTAACTCAGGCGGACCGGGAAGCAGCTCGGGCCTGAACCAATGGATAATTAATACCGATTATGACGGGCAGCCTACCTACCCCAATACCATTAACGAAGACAGTACCGTTAGCGGAACTATTACTTCTTCACCTTTCAGCACCTACCTGCACATTCACGATTTTGCTGAAGCGCAAACCAGCGGAATAGCCAACGCTAATTACAATCCTGCATCAGCATCTGACCGCTTTACTTCTATGAGTGATGGTTTTTGCACATTGGGCTTAACCGATGTTATTCTCTCTTTCTTTTACATCTGCGAAGGTTCAGCCTCGGCTTACGGTGAATTGTATTACAGCATTGATGGTGGCGCATGGACACAATACGGACAAAGCATGTACAACAACCAACGCAAATGGAAGTATGTTACATTCTCTGACCCTGCCTGGGCAAACGTTGCCAACCTGCGTTTCGGATGGCGCTGGCAAAATGATAACGGCACTAATACAACACCTGCTTCTTTTGGTATTGATGATATTATTGCGGTTGCTACATACGATGATATAAATAATCCTGTAACCATTACAATGGGTCAGGTTTTTCCAAATCCTATTTGTCAGGAAAATGATTTAATTATGTTCTTTGATTTTTCAACACCACTTTGTTACGGTTCTTATCAGTTTGAAATTTCAGATGCAAACGGAAGTTTTGCAAATCCTGTTAATTTCGGATACAGTGTAAACCTTGCTAATCAGGTCAACAGCGCTGTATCTTTACCATTACCCGAAAATCTTGCACCCGGAACGTGCTACAAAGTGCGCGTAATACGCACCGATCCTGCACCTGTTATTATCAGTGATGTAAGCGTTTGTATTGATATTCAGTTTTGCCCTAACAGCATCAATACGCAACAACCGGCAGTAACCTTAGACACGAATGCAGTCTGCATCGGCAGCGTAATTGATGTTCCGTTTTCATCGTTCGGTGTGTTTAATCAGTTCAACAGTTATGTGGCACAACTATCGGACAGCAACGGAATTTTTCAAACACCACCTTCATTTGTAGGTCAGTTCAACAGCGGTGAAACCTTTGACGCATTTCCTCCGGGAAGTGTTTCGGGTTTAATTCCTAATGTGCCTCCGGGTTGCGGATATTTTATTCGCGTTATCTCAAATTCACCTGCTGCAACAGGAACTGCCTGGGGACCTTTCTGCATTCAGGAATGTGATATTAACACCAATCAGCAAACCGATGTACTGGCATGTATATCACAGTCATCAGGCTTTGACACCATTCTTACCATTGACATAAATGAATTTAATCAAGGGGTTACTTACGGACCTGGCAACGAATTTCAGGTTGAGCTTTTAGATGGAATGACTTTCCAGCAGGTTAACATCAGCGGACTGGGTTTTGTGGTATCGCAAACAGGAACTACCGTAACAATTACAGTTCCAAATGCATTGTTGCTTGGCACACTTGGCTTGCAGCCGGGCATGTATTATATGCGCATCGTTGCAACTGAATCTTCTGACCCTGAAAACTCATTGGGAACATTGGTGCGTTTAACAATTGGAGCTCCTGATGAATTTCTGGGCATACAAATGATTCCATCCGACCCTGTTGCGTGTGAAGATCAATCCGTAACCTATTATCCTAATCCTTACAACTTCAATTCTACCTATACATGGACGGGAGATTTTAATGGCAGTCCATACGAAGCTGTTGGTATCAACATCAGTTTTGGCAATGCCGTAAATGACTGGGTAATGCATTTGCAGGAAAATAATTTTGGTTGCTTTGGCCCGGTGGTAACTTCTGATACGTTAGATGTGCTTCCGTCCAATCCATCTTCGGTAATTGTTGGCCCTACTAATGTCTGCATAGGCGATACCATTGAATTCAATGCCATCTTTAACGACAATACTTTTTACAGCTGGACAACCGATGGCGGTGTTTTAATTGACACATCGAACAACGTTCTAACCATGATATGGGACAGCATTGGAACATTTGGCATTGACCTTCATGTTTTGAACATGTGTGGTTCCAATGACGGACATAAAAACATAAATGTAAAACCTTATCCGCTTGTAGAAGCAGGTAATGATACTACGATTTGCAAGTCAGAAGCAGTAACATTAAGCACTATTACAGGCACCTATTCTTATGACTGGAAAGACAACTTCAACAACAGTGTTGGTAACACTGCGGAAGTAACTGTTTCACCCGACACTACTACTACCTACACTATCACATCAACAATTACAGGCGGTGGCGGTTGTGCATCAAAAGACAGCATGACGGTTTTTGTAGAAGTATCACCCGAAGATGATTACAGTGATACCATATGCCTTGGAGATGAAATAACTCTGGATGCAATTATTGCAGGAGCAGGTTACCTCTGGAGCAATGGCGAAACCACTCAAACTATTACCACCAGCGACAGCGGCTGGTATGATGTTACCATTTTTGTTGACACCGCCATTTGTGAATACTACAAACATTTTCATGTGGTAGGCAAAACATGCAGCGTTGAACTGCCTAATGTTTTTACGCCAAATGGTGATGGTAATAACGATGTCTTTACTTCTTTCACTCCTGGTGCATATGACGAATTTGTGGTTCTGATTTATAACCGCTGGGGGCGCGAAGTTTTTGAATCGTCAGACCCAAATTTTATTTGGGATGGAAAAACAAAGGGCGGAGCAGATGTTAAAGCAGGTACCTATTTCTATGTAGTACAAACTACCTTAAGCGGAGTTACAGAAAAGAAAACAGGAATGGTAACATTAATTAGATAAACAGAAAAACATGAAACACTGGCAAATCTTCTTTCTTGGAGTACTCCTATTTGCTGCGACAAAATCGTTCGCAGGCATTCCTTGTTCCACATTTAATTTTTCATTCTCGGTAACAAATGCCACTTGCTCATCAAATGCAGATGGTTCAGCTATTGTAACCGTTACAGGTGGAACAGAGCCTTACACTTATTTATGGAGTTTAAATTCAGGAAGTCAGACTTCAGAGTCCGCTATAGGTTTATCCGCAGATAATTATTCGGTTACTGCAACAGATATTAATGGATGCACAGGCATCGGAAGCGTTACTGTGGATTTAATGACAACCGAAACACCTGCTATTTGCATGGTAACAACGGATGCAAACTCAATAAACAATATTATATATTGGGATAAAACGCCCTATCTCAATGTAGATTCATTTATTATTCACCGCGAAGTTTCGGCTAACGTTTACGAAAGAATTGGAGCTGTTCATATTGATTCTCTAAGTGAATTTACAGATACAACCAGAAGCGTGGGGCCTGCAAATGGCGACCCTAATCTGGCTGCATACCGCTACAAAATGCAAATACGGGATAACTGTGGAAACTATGGGACCCTGAGCCCTTATCACAACACCATTCATATTACAGAAGATGGTTTAGGAACATTTTCGTGGGCAATTCTTTATGAAATTGAAGGACAATTGAACCCTGTTACTAATTATGTTTTGCTTTGCGATACAGTTAATACAAACGTTTGGGTCGCTGTCAACACTGTTGGGCCTTCTCAACAATCAGCGGCTGATCCTGGATTTATAAATCACAGCAGCAACGCAAACTGGCGAGTTAAAACGGTATGGCCCATCAGTTGCTCACCCTTAAGAACTACAGTAAATACTACACGATCCAACATCAGAAGCGGAGCGTTGCCAACAGGGTTAACTGAAAACGACTCTGATAATTTAGTGATGTATCCTAACCCAACTACGAACAAAACATATATCAAATTTCCTTCTGCAGAAAATGACTATGTGATCAGGATATATAATTCTGCCGGTGAAATTGTTTCTTTCTCAAACTGTAAAAGACAAGAGATACATACACTCAACACTGAAATTCTCTCTGCTGGAATATATACCGTAACTATTGTATCCTTGTCAGGCCAATTAAATAAAAAGTTGGTAATTTTTTAATCAGCAACCAAAAAAGACCTTTGATTCATCAACATTTATCTGTTGACAATTACTTAACATATCAATTCCGACCCTCTTCATTTAGGTCTAATTTTGACAAAACCTAAAAACGAATGGAACTGCTGACAGCCTTATTCAGAAAAAAAATATCTGAAGATAAAGTTGCCAATATATTTATAAACACTATCCTTAAATCGGTAGAGCGTGGCTTCCCTGAAGTTGCTGCTATTATTAATAACGATACAGAGTTTGTTACACGCCCAAAAATTTCAGAAGAAGATTCCGATAAATTTCTTTTTATAGTTATAGCCGGAAATATGAAATTTATTGGGAAATATTTTGGCGAAGAAAATCGCGAAGAACGGATTACAGAAATGGTTTACGAAAAGCTGAGCAAAGTATTTGAAATGCCGGTGGCACGTTTAAAATACATCATTGAAGACCATCATGCTTTTTTTGCTAAAGTAAATTACCCTTCAAAAAATACACACTACGCTATGTCTAAAGCGGTGTTCTTTAAATACAATCTGAATGAACATCAAAAAGAGTATTTCAAGAACATGAATACTCCAAATCCCATTTTTCTGAAACACTTGGATGAAGTGGTTTTTCAGTTTATTATTGATTGGGAATTATTTTCGGAAAAATATAAAATTACTGAATAGGCTTTCGTCACCCTGAACTTGTTTCAGGGTCTTACATATAGATGCTGAAATGAATTCAGCATGACCTGCGTTTATTTCAACCCAAAATGTTTCTCCGCCATTATGCGGATATCATTACCGATTGCTAATCCGGCTGTAGCTGCAGGTGATGGTGCATTAAGAACGTGAATACTGTTTTCCTTGTATTCAATTTTAAAATCGTCAATCATTGCACCTTCATCACCCAATGCCATAGCGCGAACACCTGCCCTGCCGGGTTTTAAATCTTCTATGGTAAGCGAAGGAATTAAACGCTGAAGTGTTTTAAGGAAAAGTGATTTTGAAAAAGCTCTGCGATATTCATCAATTCCAAAGCGCCAGTGTTTACTGAAAAACTTAATCGTTCCTCCGTAAGTAAGAGCATCAATTGTATCTGTTAAATTAAAATCAGTTTTGCCATAACCTTCGCGTTTAAACGTGAATACCGCATTAGGTCCGCACTCAACTCCCCCCAACACCATACGCGTAAAATGTACGCCCAGAAAAGGAAATTCTGGATTTGGAACAGGGTAAATGAGGTTACGAACTTTATGCTCTGCTTCATGAGTCAAATCATAATAATCACCACGGAAACCAACTACTTTCATATCTGGATTTAAGCCATCTTTCTTGGCTAATCTGTCTGCCTGTAATCCTCCACAGAAAATCATTCTACGTGTTTTATAAACGCTTTTATCGGTAGTCACTTTTGAAAATTCTCCATCACGTTCAATTCCTTTTACTTCTTCACCTAACACAACCTTGCTTGCTGATTGTTTTGCCGTAAAAAGTTCTGCCATTTTATTGGTGGCTCCCACAAAATCAATAATACCCGTAACAGGAACCCTGATACCGGCAATACCGACAACATGAGGCTCAATATCACGGATTTCATTTGCCCCTATTTTTTCTATTCCTTCAATGTTGTTTGCTACACCGTTGTTGAAAATCTTTTCCATGTGTGGAAGTTCTTTCTCTTCTGTAGCCACTACAATTTTGCCGCACACATCATGAGCAACACCATATTTTTTGGAAAACGCTACCAATTCTTTTCTGCCATCAACACAGTTCTTAGCCTTTTGTGAACCTGGTTTATAATACAAACCAGAGTGGATAACTCCCGAGTTGTGCCCGGTTTGATGACCTGCTAAATGATTTTCTTTTTCTATTAGCAGAATTTTCAATTCAGGATAATATTCCTGAATTTTATAAGCCGTTGCAGCGCCCACAATTCCGCCACCTACAATAGTTATATCAAATACGTTTTCCATAAAATCAAATGATAAATGCTTTAATAAAATAAGAAATGGCCATGCCTAAAAAATTTGCTGTTGCAAGTCCAACAAGTGCAGTAGTAAGTCCAGAAACAACAATAT
>CANJWH010000057.1 GCA_947478465.1 Bacteroidota bacterium | reverse complement strand
TTGCTTTTATTCCGGTTTCTGTTTTACTCAAAGCACAAACAGCAACATTACCGGATTCAGTCATTATCAAAAAAATAAGTGACGAGATTTTTGTAAGCGGTGAAGTTTACCGCAATGAAGAATACCTCTGCAAAAAAATTGGTGCACGCTTGTCAGGTTCAGAAGGTGCTGAAAAAGCAGTGAAGTGGACAAAGCAATTGATGGAGCAATATAATTTTGATACGGTTTATTTACAGGAGGTGATGGTGCCGCATTGGGTGAGAGGAGAAAAAGAAACGGCTTATTTTTTCACTCCGGGCGAAAAAAAAGAAAACCCTGTTGACATTGTTGCTCTTGGCGGAAGCATTGCAACTCCTGAGAAGGGACTAACCGCTGAGATAATAGAAGTAAAAGATTTTGACGAGTTGAAAAAACTCGGCACAGAAAAAATTAAAGGCAAAATAGTTTTTTACAATCACCCGTTTGATGTAAAAATAATTCTTCCTTTTTCAATGTATAGTGAAGCGGGCAAGTATCGATACAAAGGAGCAGCGGAAGCAGCGCGTTACGGTGCGATTGGTTCCATCGTTCGCTCCATGACTAATTACATTGATGATTATCCGCATACGGGCGGTATGGCATATAATGACACCTTTCCAAAAATTCCAGCCTGCGCTATCAGCACGCTTGATGCCGAAGCACTTTCAGCAGCATTGAAGAATGGAAGCGAAACAAAGTTTTATTTCAAGATGAGTTGCGAGATGCTGCCCGATGTAAAGTCATACAATGTAATCGGAGAACTGCGTGGCAGTGAACGTCCCGAAGAAATTATCACTGTTGGCGGACACCTTGACTCATGGGATTTAGCCGAAGGTGCGCACGATGACGGAACGGGTGTAATGCAAAGTATAGAAGTTTTGCGCACGCTGAAAACAATTGGTATCAAGCCCAAGCGTACCATTCGAGCTGTAATGTTTATGAACGAAGAAAACGGTTTACGGGGAGGAAATGAGTACGGCAAACAAGCTTTGATGAATAGAGAAAAACATATCCTGGCAATAGAAACTGATGCCGGAGGCTTCACTCCGCGCGGATTTTCAATGAGTATGGGTGAAGAAAAGAAAGCTGCTATATTGAAGTGGAAAGATTATTTTTTTCCTTACGGAGTTTATGATTTTACCCAAAAAGGTGGCGGTGCAGATATTGGTCCACTGGAAAAAGCAGGCGTTCCTGTAATGGGTTTAGAGCCTGACAACCAACGCTATTTTATAATTCATCATACCGCGCTTGATGTTTTTGAACAAGTAAATAAACGTGAGTTGGAATTGGGAGCGATAACGCTCACCATGCTTGTTTATTTAGTAAGCGAATATGGACTTTAATATCCAAGATTAGGACTAAGCCAGCGCTCCGCTTCATCAAAGCTCATTCCTTTGCGTTTGGCATAATCTTCCACCTGGTCTTTTGTGATTTTTCCTAAGCCGAAGTATTTGCTTTCGGTATGCGCAAAATACAAGCCGCTGACAGCAGCTGTTGGATACATCGCAAAACTTTCGGTCAGTTTTATTCCTGCATTTTGTTCTGCATTAAGCAAATTGAAAATGATTGGCTTCTCGGTGTGGTCAGGACAAGCGGGATAACCCGCAGCCGGACGAATACCACGATAATTTTCTGAAATTAACTCTTCGCTGCTCAGCGTTTCGCTTTTATCATATGCCCAGAATTCTTTTCTCACACGTTCGTGCATGCGTTCTGCAAATGCTTCAGCAAGCCTGTCAGCAAGTGCTTTCAGCATAATGCTGTTGTAATCGTCATGGTCTTTTTCAAATTTCTCAATCCATTTTTCAATTCCGATTCCGGCTGTAACTGCAAATGCTCCGATGTAATCTTGTAAGCCACTTTCTTGGGGAGCAATAAAATCTGCCAACGCAATATTGGGTGCAGACGCAGTTTTTTTCGTTTGCTGGCGAAGCGAGTGAAGAACTGTTCCGTTTTCTAATTCAATATCATCTCCATTTGAATTTGCTTTCCAAAAACCAATTACTCCATTTGCTGAAATCCATTTTTCTTCTACAACTTTTTTCAGCAATGTCTGAGCATCGTTGTAAAGTTTTTTGGCTTCTACTCCAACAACTTCATCTTCTAATATTTTTGGGAAACGCCCTGCTAATTCCCACGTTTGGAAGAAAGGCGTCCAATCAATGTAAGGAACTAATTCTTCCAACGGATAATTTTCAAATGTTTTTATTCCTGTGAAAGTGGGCTTGACAATATCTTCGGCTTTCCAATCAATGTTGAATTTGTTTTTTCTGGCGTCTGCAATTGAAACAAATTCTTTTGCAGATTGCGATTTACGATGATGCTCACGCAACACTTCGTATTCGTTTTTAATCGCTAGCGAATAAATCTTTTCCTGTTCTGGGCTCAGCAAACTTCCAACAACAGGAACAGATCGGCTTGCATCCAATACGTGAACAGTGTTCCCACTGTAATGCGGTTGAACTTTCACAGCAGTATGTACACGCGAAGTAGTTGCTCCTCCAATTAACAATGGGATTTTGAAGCCCTGACGTTCCATTTCTTTAGCCACAAAAACCATTTCATCAAGCGAAGGAGTAATCAATCCGCTTAAACCAATCACATCTACTTTTTCACGGATAGCAGTTTCCAGAATTTTCTCACAGGGAACCATCACACCTAAATCAATCACTTCATAGTTATTGCAACCCAACACAACGCCAACAATATTTTTCCCAATATCGTGAACATCCCCTTTTACTGTTGCCATCAAAACTTTACCCGCAGAAGAACTTGCACCTTGTTGCTTTTCTGCATCCATAAACGGAAGTAAATAAGCAACTGCTTTTTTCATCACACGAGCACTTTTAACTACCTGAGGCAGAAACATTTTTCCTGCACCAAATAAATCTCCTACTACATTCATTCCATCCATGAGTGGACCTTCAATAATGTGCAGCGGTTTCGGATATTGCTGGCGTGCTTCTTCTATGTCAACATCAATGAACTCCACAATGCCTTTTACCAATGAATGTTTCAACCGTTCTTCAACAGTTGTGTTTCTCCAGGCATCATCCCTCACCTGAACTTTTCCTTTTGCTTTTATTGTTTCAGCAAACTCAACCAATCGTTCTGTTGCATCTTCTCTGCGATTCAGCAACACATCCTCCACTCGTTCCAACAAATCTTTAGGAATATCTTCATACACTTCCAGTTGACCGGCATTTACAATTCCCATGTCCAGCCCAGATTTGATGGCATGATATAAAAATGCAGAATGCATAGCCTCACGTACCAAATCATTTCCTCGAAACGAAAAAGAAATATTGCTAACACCACCACTTACCTTCGCACCGGTTAAATGTTCTTTTATCCATTTTGTCGCACGAATAAAATCTACAGCATAATTATTATGGTCTTCAATTCCTGTGGCAACGGTTAAAATATTCGGGTCAAAGATTATATCCTCAGGTGCAAAGCCAACTTTTTCTGTTAGTATTTTATATGCGCGTTCACAAACCGAAATTCTTTTTTCATAAGAATCGGCTTGTCCGTTTTCATCAAAAGCCATTACAATTACAGCCGCACCATAACGTTTTACTTTTTTTGCAACGGCAATAAATTTCTCTTCGCCTTCTTTCAGTGAAATGGAATTCACCACTGATTTTCCCTGCACACATTTTAAACCAGCTTCAATAACACTCCATTTGCTGCTGTCAATCATAATCGGAAGCTTGGCAATATCAGGCTCCGAAGCAATCAAGTTTAGAAATGTAGTCATCGCTTTTTCGCTGTCCAGCATTCCTTCGTCCATGTTAACATCAATCATCTGCGCACCGCCTTCCACCTGACTCCGGGCAACAACAAGTGCATCTTCGTATTTGCCATCAATAATCAGTTTCGCAAATTTTCGTGAACCTGTTACGTTGGTTCGTTCACCTACATTCACAAAATTGCTTTCCTTGAAAATCGTGAGTGGTTCTAATCCGCTATATCGCGGAAGCTTCTCTATATGCGGTTTCTGGCGCGGAGGATATTTTGCAGCAGCTTTTGCAATGGCACGAATGTGGTCAGGAGTTGTACCGCAACAACCGCCTACAATATTCACAAAATTATTTTTCAACCAGTCTTCAATCTGAGCTGCGGTTTCTTCAGGAGTTTCATCGTATTCACCAAAGGCATTTGGCAAACCTGCGTTTGGATAAGCACTAACTCTGAACGTTGAATTCTTGGATAATGTCTGAATATGCGGACGCAATTGTTTTGCCCCCAACGCACAATTAAAACCAATACTCAGCAAAGGAATATGCGAGACAGAATTCAAAAAAGCCTCAACCGTTTGCCCTGATAATGTTCTGCCGCTGCCATCGGTAATTGTTCCTGAAACCATAACCGGAAGTTTCTTTCCAATAGTTTCAAAATATTGGTCAACAGCATATAGTGCAGCTTTGCAATTGAGCGTGTCAAAAACAGTTTCAATCAGCAGCATATCAACACCGCCATCAATTAATCCGCGAACCTGTTCGGTATAAGCATTCACCAATTCATCAAATGTAATGGCACGAAAACCGGGGTCATTTACATTCGGTGACATAGATGCTGTGCGATTGGTTGGTCCCATTGCACCAGCAACAAAGCGAGGCTTTTCTGGATTTTTCTTTGTGAATTCATCCGCCACTTCACGGGCAATTTTTGCGCTCTGGAAATTAATATCGTAAACTTCAGATTCTAATTTGTAGTCTGCCTGAGCAATCCATGTTCCTGAAAATGTATTGGTTTCGGCAATGTCAGCTCCTGCTTCAAAATATTCAGCATGAATAGCTTTAATAATATCCGGGCGTGTAATGGAAAGCAAATCATTATTACCTTTCAGTAAGTGTGAATGATTCTTAAACTGCTCACCACGAAAATCTTCTTCAGAAAGTTTATAACGCTGAATCATGGTGCCCATTGCACCATCCAATACTAATATTCGTTTTTCTAATTCTTTATAAATATCTGCCATAAGCTAATTGTTCGTTTGTTCCCTAAATCCCTGAAAACAAAAAACCCCTCTGTTTAGCAGAAGGGTTCATCAATTTTTATAACCTTATTCTGCTTATCTGTTCCGCCTTCGCGGAAGGAGTTGGCACCTTCATCCTTTCGGGTGGGTTGCCAAGACGTCAAAGGGCCTTTCCCTCAGTCTTTCTTGATAAGTAATGTTAAAGAACTGGGGCAAAGATAAGTAATGCAGATGAAATACAAAATAATCTTATGGTAAATCCCTACCTTTGCCCCATGCCTGAAATAGCTGAAAAGAGAGATATACGTGCGGTTTCACTTGAAGAGATCAAAGCCTTTTTGTCTGAAAACGGAGAAAAAACCTTCCGTGCAAAACAGGTTTATGAGTGGCTGTGGCAAAAATCAGTTCGTTCATTTGACGATATGAGCAATTTGTCAATTGCACTGCGTGAATTACTGAAAGAAAATTTTGATATAAATGCAGCAGAGATAGATTTAATGCAGGTAAGCAGCGACCGCACTATTAAAACTGCTTTTAAATTATTTGACGGCAAAGTTGTGGAAGGTGTTTTGATTCCAACTACTTCACGCATGACTGCCTGTATTTCTTCGCAGGTGGGTTGCAGCCTTACCTGCAAATTTTGTGCAACTGGAAAACTAGAGCGTCTGCGCAACCTGAATGCTGATGAGATTTACGATCAGGTAGCACAATTGAGAAATCTTGCGATTGAAAAATACGAGATTCCACTTTCCAACATTGTGTATATGGGAATGGGCGAACCGCTGCTGAATTATACTAATGTACTTAAATCAATAGAACGAATTACATCACCTGACGGGCTGAATATTTCTCCGCAACGCATTACGGTTTCTACTGCCGGAATTGCCAAGATGATTAAGAAACTGGCTGATGATGATGTTAAATTTAATCTGGCACTTTCACTACACGCTGCTAATGATGAAAAGCGAAGTCAGATTATGCCAATAAATGATACGAATTCATTAGAAGTGTTGGCTGAAGCCCTGCAATATTTTTATGAAAAAACAGGAACGCGACCTACTTTTGAATACATTATTTTAAAAGACTTTAACGATAAAGTTGAAGATGCACGCGAATTGGCTGAGTTCTGCAGACTTGTTCCCTGCAAAGTGAATGTGATTGAATACAATGCCATTGAAGGAGGTGAGTTTCAGAAAGCAGACGATAAAAATATCCGCGAGTTTTGTAACTACCTTGAAAATCGGAATATCATCGTAAATGTTCGCAGGAGCCGTGGAAAAGATATTGATGCTGCATGCGGACAATTGGCAAACAAAAAAGAAAATAAAACTGTATAATTGGCGTTATTATTTTAGATGCGATCATTAAAAAACATTTTTATTTTATTAATCTTTGGTGGGCTAATGGCTTCGTGCCATCCTAAACGGATGCCTAGTAGAGGCTGCGATTGTCCTGGTGGACATGGAATGCTGCATGAGAAAAAAACAACTGAGCCTGCCGCATCTATATACCTCAAAAGCGGTAGTAAGCCCTCCTGATTTTTTGGGTATTTTCGCGCCTCATTCGTCATGCTGAATTTATTTCAGCATCTCAAGAAAGACCCTGAAACAAGTTCAGAGTGACGAAAAAGCAAAATGAAACTCTCAGAATTAAAACCCGGGCAATCAGCCATTATTAAAGATTTCAGCGATGATGATTTATCATTGCGATTTTTGGAAATGGGTTGTGTTCCCGGTGAAGAGATAATGCTGGAGCGCATAGCTCCATTGGGCGATCCGATTGCCATCCGTGTTTCAGGCTATTCACTTTGTTTGCGATTTTCAGAGGCAGAGAGTATTTTGATTTCAACAACCGAAAGAAAATAAGGTGGCTACCGGTACTGAGAAAACTTTAAAAGTTGCGCTTGCAGGAAATCCCAACAGTGGTAAAAGCACGTTGTTTAATATTTTTACAGGGCTTAATCAAAAGATTGGAAATTTTCCGGGCGTTACGGTTGACAAAAAATCAGGCTTTGCGAAAATAAAAAACACATCAATCGAGTTTATCGATTTCCCTGGTTCTTATAGCATTAACGCACTTTCGGAAGATGAAAAAGTGCTGCCAGATGTGCTGAGTGACACAACTAATCCGGTGCATCCCGATGTGGTGGTTTATGTTGCTGATTCCACCAATCTCAGACGTAGTTTGTTTCTCTGCACACAAATTATGGACAGCGGTATTCCTGTAATCCTGGTGCTGAACATGATTGATTTGCTTGAAAAAAGTGATGAGGAAATTGATATTGCATCACTTTCAAAAGAACTTGGAATAAAAGTGCTTGCTGTTAATGCGCGCGATGCAAAAGGAATTGAAGAACTGAAAAAATCACTTACTGATTCATTTTCAATTCCCGATAAAAAAATTCTATCAGTTGAAGTTCAGGAAACAGACAAAGCAAAAAAACAAAGGCTTGAAACCATTGAACGCTATAAAGCAATAAGAGAGATTCTAAAAAAGGCAGTAAGCAAAAAAACAAGTGGACTGGGTTCTTCTGTTACCAATAAATTAGATGATATTCTCACCCACCGCATTTATGGGTTCCTGATTTTTTTCCTAGTGCTTTTTCTTGTCTTCCAGTCTATTTTTTCTTGGTCGGCTTATCCGATGGAGCTTATTGAAAAGCTCTTTTCATCGCTGGAACAATTTTCATTAAGCCATTTGCCAAAGGGAATGCTGACTGAACTATTGGTGAACGGGATTCTTGCCGGCATAAGTGGCGTATTGGTTTTTATTCCACAAATCGCATTGCTCTTTGCTTTCATTGGAATACTGGAAGATACGGGTTACATGGCGCGGGTGAGCTTTATCACCGACCGCTTACTGCGCAAATTCGGATTGAACGGGCGTTCTGTTATTCCGCTTATTAGTGGCGTAGCGTGTGCAGTTCCCGCTATTATGGCAACACGCACTATTCCTAACTGGAAAGAGCGAATCATCACCATCATGGTAACTCCGCTGATGAGTTGCTCGGCACGCTTGCCGGTTTACACGCTGTTGATTTCTTTGGTTATTCCTTCCGAAAAAATATTCGGGTTTTTAAATTTGCAAGGGCTTGTGCTTATGGCTCTTTACCTCATTGGATTTGTTGCTGCAATTATTGTTGCTATGGTTTTAAAATTCGTTATCAAAGCACGAGAACGTAGTTTCTTCATTATGGAATTGCCGGTGTATCGCTCACCGCGATGGAGTTCAGTTGGCTTAGGCATTTTAGAAAAAGTAAAAGTGTTTGTGTTTGAAGCAGGGAAAGTAATTGTAGCTATTTCCATTGTACTCTGGGTTCTATCGTCATTTGCTCCGGGCGACAGATTTGAAAAGATAGAAAAACGTTTTCGCGCTGAAGAATTTTCGCAAACACATTCTTCAGACGAAATTGAAAAATTGATTGCTACTGAAAAATTAGAACAAAGTTATGCCGGTATAATGGGACACTTTATGGAACCTGCAATTCGTCCACTTGGGTTTGACTGGAAAATAGGAATTGCTTTGGTAACCTCTTTTGCAGCACGTGAAGTTTTTGTGGGAACAATGGCAACTATTTACAGCGTAGGCGATGAGAACAACACACTTTCCATCCGTGAAAAGATGATGTCAGAAATAAATCCTGAAACGGGTGAAAAACGTTACTCAACGGCAGTTGCATTTTCACTAATGATATTTTATGCTTTTGCCATGCAGTGCATGAGCACCATTGCCATTGTATTCAGCGAAACCAAAAGTTGGAAATGGCCAACTCTGCAATTTGCATACATGAGTTTCCTTGCCTACTTTTCTGCACTTCTGGTTTACCAGTTGATGAAATAATTTTACCACTAAGAACACAAGTTCACTGAGGCCCACTCAAACTTGTGAACTTAGTGTTCTTAGTGGTTATTTTTGCACCATGCAAAAACCCAAACGTACCGACCGCGAAATCATCGCCAAATACATTCCCGAGCAAACCGTGGATATGGTGTTACTTTGGATCGAGCAATACAAATTCCGTATGCGCATCAAGCGTAAGCGCAACACTAAGCTGGGCGATTATCGTCCTCCATTTGATGATCGCGGACATTTTATCACTATCAATCACGACCTGAATAAATTTGCATTTCTGATTACACTGGTTCATGAAGTTGCTCACCTCACTAACTGGGACAAAAACAAAAACCGCGTAAAACCGCATGGTCCGGAATGGAAAAAAGATTTTCAGGATTTGATGCTGCCTTTATTAAAGCAAAATATTTTTCCTGATGATGTGCATCATGCAATTGATAAATACATGCGCAACCCTGCTGCATCAAGCTGCTCAGATCTTCACCTGATGAGGGTTTTAAAACGTTACGATACGCACAAAAAATCAGTTCATCTGGAAGAATTACCGCACGGTACAAAGTTTAAAATCTCAAACGGAAAGATTTTTATTAAAGGAGAAAAACAACGCACACGATTTAAATGTATAGAAGCAGAAACCAGACACACTTATTTAGTGAGCGCACTGATGGAGGTGGAGCCGGTTGAATAACGTCACCCTGAACTTGTTTCAGGGTCTTATTGAGATGCTGAAACAAGTTCAGCATGACGAAAATACTACTTTTGCCCCCGATGGAAAAAATCCGTATCTCAGCAGTTTCTTACCTTAATACATTACCTTTCTTTTACGGGTTGAAACACTCTGCTATCCAAACCAGATGTGATATTTCACTAGATATACCTTCGGTGTGTGCAGAGAAATTAATCAGCGGAAAAGTTGATATTGGATTAATTCCTGTAGCTGCAATTCCTAAGGTCAGCAATGCCCAAATTATCAGTGATTATTGCATTGGTGCAAACGGAAAAGTGAAAACCGTTTGCCTCTTCAGTGAAGTTCCGCTCCATGAAATAAATACCATTTTACTGGATTATCAAAGCCGCACTTCAGTTATGCTAGTTAAAATTCTTGCCAAAGAATATTGGAAAATAAACCCTGAGTTTGTAAATGCAGAAGCGGGATTTGAAAACAAGATAAAGGGAAAAACAGCTGCGATTGTTATTGGCGACAGAACATTTAACCTTGCCTCGCCTTATATATTTGATCTTGCTGAAGAATGGAAAAAATTTGCCGGACTACCTTTTGTTTTTGCTTGTTGGGTAGCAAATAAAACTCTGCCGATAGATTTTATTTCTGAGTTTAACCATGCACTGAAGAATGGGTTAGATAACATTAACAAAACACTGGAAGAATTTCCGCCATCGGTTGTAAGCACTGCCGAAGCAAAAAAATATCTGACCGAAAATATCAGTTATAATTTTGATTCTCAGAAGAAAAAGGGATTGGAACTTTTCAACGAACTTTCAAACAAAATCATTTCTAATTCTTAATTCTGCGCCCGATAGTTATCGGGTCTAAATTCTATTTACCTTAGCTACGGATTTAAAACAAAACGTCATGATGAAATATTTCTTCGCTCTGCTGCTTACAACTTATTGCCTGCTGCCTGCCGCATACTCCCAAACCGCCACAGCCGACAAACTGAAAATGACCGCTGCCCGCCTGAAATACAATGAAAAAGATTTCAATGGTGCATTGCGCATTTACCGCGAAGAATTTGCAAAAGCGCCCGATGATGCCATGCTTAATTTTCGCATGGGAGAGGCACATTTTGCACTGAAAGAATATGAACTGGCTCTTGAAAAATTTAATGCTGCCGAAAAAGTAAACAACGCTGTTGATGTTGATTTATACCTCTTTCTAGGAAAAACAAATCAGGCGCTTGCCAACCTGGAGAAAGCTTTGGAGCAATACGAGAAATACCGCTCACAGGATCTGAAAAAGCCGCAGATTGAAGAAATAAACACCCTGATTGCACAGGTAAAAACAGCGCAGGAATTATTGGCAAGACCGGTGAATGTGGTTGTTAGCAATCCCGGGACACCTATCAATTCTAAATACAACGATTACCATCCATCACTTACTGCTGACCAAAAAGTGATGGTATTCACTTCGCGCAGAGGAGAAGGAAAAGTAACTGGAGTAGATATAAATGATCAGGGATTTTATGAAGATGTGTACATCACTTTCTGGAGCGATAGTATCAATGATTGGGTGGATGCAGTTATGGCTCCTGGAGCTATCAATGGCCCTGAGCACGATGCCAACCTCAGCATTTCGCCTGACGGGAAACAGATTTTTATGTACAAAAACGAGAACGGTGGTGACATTTATGTTTCTAAAAAAAGCACTTCCGAAAAATGGAGCAGCGCTAAACCTATGGAAGGGGTTAACTCATCGTATTGGGAAAGTTATGCAAGCCTGAGCGCTGACGGAAAATCACTTTACTTCTGCAGCGAGCGCAAGGGCGGACAAGGTAATGGCGACATCTGGGTATCAAAAAGAATAAGCAAGAACGAATGGGAAAAACCAGTGAATCTGGGCGAAATTGTAAACTCAGATGACGATGAGATAAGCGTGTTTGCACATCCTGATGGTAAAACACTTTTCTTCAGTTCAAAAGGACACATGAACATGGGCGGCTACGATATTTTCAAGACTGTGAAAAATGAAAAAGGCGAATGGAGCCAGCCCGAAAACTTGGGCTACCCTATTAACTCACTGGGCGATGATATTGACTTTGTGCTGAACACCGAAACAGGTCGCGCTTACTTCAGCAGCATACGTCCCGATGGCGAGGGCGAGTTTGATATTTACGAAATTGACATGAGCAACTACGGACTGAAAACCGGTGATGCAAAAGAAAAATCTAACCTCAGCATTTTAAAAGGTGAAGTAATAAGTGCGCACGATGCAGCCAAACTTTCGGTTACCATAAAAATAACGAACAAAAACTCGGGCAAGGCCGAGACCGAAATACAAAGCGATGAAGAAGGCAACTACTTTATTATGCTGCCCGGCAAAAACACCTACGAACTAACCGTGGATTACGAAGGTTATAAACCTTATAAACTAAGTATTGATCTGCCGCTTGGTGCGCATGAGGTGGCTACTACCATTAAGCCGATTGTGTTGGAGAGGGCGCAGTAGGCTATCAATGCATTTGCTTCCAAACCGCCCTGTCTTTAACCGAGTCTAAGTAGGCTTCAAAATCTTTTAAGGCAGCGGGTGCTCCCGAGCCATTCATAACATCTTTGCGTTTACCGTTTATAATAATAGTTGTTTTGGTAGAAGGAAAGTCAGATGCTTTTTTAGGATACTCATCTCTGAATTCGAAATAGTTAACTGTTTTGGCTTTTGTTTTTATTTCTTCCAGAACCGAGGCAGCAATATGAGCCTCATAGCTGCCCAGCATATCTACAAAGCGTTTGCCTTCATACAACGCATAGCCCGAGTTGAAAATTTTGAATTTATACATAGGGCAGGTTCCGTAGCAAGGTGTACGCTCAAGGTAAACAAAGAGCGAATCCTGAGAGGGAGGAGCTGCAACTGTTTCTGTTTTGGTTTCAGCAGGAGTATAGTTTTCAGGGCTTGTCTGGCTTGATTGTTTAGGTGTTTTGCAGGCCAATAAAACAGCACAAAAGGAAAGAGATACAAGTATTTTTTTCACGGAATAATTTTTGACAAAAGTATTGGATTTTGAATAGCCTGTTTCGTCATTGCGATGGAGCTTTTCGCGACAGACAATCCCTTAATGAGATTGCTTCGCTATGGCTCGCAATGACGTGATTACTCCTATTGAAACGGTCGCTCAAATTTTTGTAGCTTATTTTTAGAAGCCACATCTTTCAAAAACCTGCCCAGGTTAATTTCAAGAGTAAGGCGATGCGAAAGATAATCAGCCACACTCTCACCAAAAAACCGTGCATATCGTATCGTAAAAGATTGTCTGAAGAGCCAGAAACGGAAACCTGCACTTACATTGGCTCCGTATTGCCATCGCGTGCCCACCGACTGAAAGCTGTAACCACCTCCCGCAAAAACACCCCACCATTTTCGAAAATCTTTGGTGGCAAGATGCCCATAGTTGATTTCGCCCATCAGGGGTATATCGCTGAAGAAAAACATGCTGCCCAATACCTTGGTGCGGAAATGTATGCCCGCAGTAATGGGCGAAACAAAGGCAAGGCTAAAATTACCCCTTGGCTGCCAGAGATTAAATTGTGGAGTAATTCCCAGCGCGTGAACAGGAGAAACTTTGGTTCCCGCCTCAAGCAGATAAGATGAGTAGCCAGTTGAAAATTTAAACCTCTTACCAATCTGGGCTTGCGAAGAAAAGGCGAAGAAAAGGCAGATCAAAACTGCCGCAAAAAAGCAACGCATTTGTATTCGTTTAGTTATACCAAATAAAATTTGGGCAATTGTTGCAAGAATCAAAATTTTACTACTTTTAGCCGCGTCAGAAAAATAACATTTACTTAACCAAACCATAAAATTACCAAACAAATCGCTATGAAAAGACTGTTACAATTTTCATTGTTTTTCATTTTTGCAGGGCTGTTAAGCCTTAGCGTATCTGCTCAGGAAAAAACAATCACGGGTAAAGTTACCGATAATAAAACAAAACAACCGCTTATAGGTGCCAGCGTTGGTATTAAGGGCACAACCACCGGTGTTACCACCGACCCCGATGGAAAATTTTCCATCAAGGTAGATGTAACCAACCCTGTTACCCTGCAAATTTCTTATGTAGGGTATGAAAAAATAGAAAAAGAAGTAAACAATTCAACTTCAAATTTAGATATTGATTTGCCTTCTATTATTATACAAGGAAAAGAAGTAGTAATTAGTGGTTCGCGCGTAAGTGAAACCATTCAGGAATCCTCGGCATCTATTCAAAAAATGAGCGCTTTGGAAATACGAGAAATTGCTTCAGGTGATTTTTATCAGGGCTTAAGCACTATGAAAGGTGTTGACATCAGTACTTCAAGTATGGGATTTCAATCATTGAATATGCGCGGATTTAATACAACAGCTCCGGTGCGTATGGTTCAGTTTATTGATGGAATGGATAATCAGGCTCCCGGCCTTAACTTCCCTGTTGGTAACATGGTTGGATTGAATGACCTGGACGTGCAAAACGTAGAAGTAATTACAGGCGCAGCATCGGCACTATACGGACCTAATGCTTTTCAGGGAGTAGTAAGTATGACTTCAAAAAATCCTTATGATAATGAAGGGCTTGCAATTCAACTGAAAGCTGGAAGCCGCAACATGGCTGATGGACAAATACGCTATGCAAAAGTGCTTGACAAAAAAAGAAAATTTGCCATTAAATTAACAGGATCTTATTTCAGAGCTACTAACTGGGTAGCTAATGATTCAACCAGAAACATTTATGGGAACATTGAAACAAAGCAAAACCTGAGTGCTATTGTTGAACAACAACAATATAATCAAAGTCTTACACAGGAAGAGCGTGATAATTTTATTGCTCTGAACAACTACCTTGGATTTAATCCGGTTGCATATGGTGGACTTGGAAACCGCACAATTAAAGCACCAGGCTATTATGAGCAGGACTTAGTTGATCCAATAGCTAAGAGCATGAAAGCTGCAGCTGAAATACATTATAAAATAAAAGATAGTCTTGAACTATCTTATACCTACAGAATAGGAAGCGGAACCACCACTTACCAGGGCGCTAACCGTTATAGTATTAACAATCTGCTTTTTCAACAACATAAGCTTGAACTGAAAGGAAAAGATTTTGCAGTACGTGCTTATACTACCATGGAAAATGCAGGTGATTCATATGATATTGTTTTCTCGGGTATCGGAGTTTCGCGCGCAGGTGTCTCTAATTATATAGGCCAATACCTTGGAGCTTATTTTGATTCATTGAAAGTTTTAACCAACGACTTTAGTAACGATGCACAGAATTATCAGGTTGCACAGGCTTCACAATGGGCAACCCATGTTGCTGATTCATTAGGCTGGCCTAAGGTTGGAAGTTCTGAATATGATTCATTATTAAACAGTGTGAGAAAAAATGCTGATTTGCAGAAAGGTTCAAAATTCACCGACAAATCATCGCTACAGCATATTGAGGGCCAGTATAACTTTAGCTTTATTAAATGGATGAACGTTCAGGCAGGTGCTTCTTACCGCAGGTATGACCCTCAAAGTTTCGGAAGCATTTTCAGTGATACGCTTCTTAATCCTGGGGATACACTTGATAATGGTAGCGCCAACCTTAAAGCTAACTTCAGGAATATTGTAACTCACGAATACGGAGGATTTTTGCAGCTGAGCAAAAAAGTGCTTAACAACAAACTGAATATCTCCGCTTCATTCAGAGCAGATAAGAACAAAAACTTTTTGCCACAGTTCTCGCCACGTTTCTCTTTGGTTTACACACATAAAAACAGCAGTTTCCGTATCAGCGCACAACAGGCATTCAGGATACCAACGCTGCAAAACCAATATATTCTTTTGGATTTAGGTCCGCTTACCATTGCAGGAAATCTGAATGGATGGGATAATCTTTACACACTTAACTCTGTTCAGGATTTTAAAGCAATGTATGATTCAACCGATGTTAATGGAAATTACATTGGTTCTATTCAACCATCTTTGTTGAAAACAATCACTATTCCAAAACTTCGTCCTGAGCAGGTGCAAACCCTTGAAGTGGGCTATAGAGGTTCAATTGGCGGAAAACTGTACTTAGACATTAATGCGTATTACAGCATTTACAAACATTTTATAGGTGAAATACGCGTGGTGCGCCCAACCGGTTCAGCTAAAGCTGGAGAGGAAAGCGGTGAAGATGCTATACTTACCAACTCACCTGATAACCCAACTTATACTGTTTATCAGGTTCCTATGAATGCAACACAAAATGTTACCAGTTATGGAGGAACAGTAGGCGCAGTTTATTATTTCAATAATAAATACTCGGCTAACGCGAACTATACTTATGCTGACCTTAACACCAAAAATCTGAGTGATGATATTATCCCTGGTTTTAACACTCCAAAGCACAAAGTAAACGTAGGTATTAAAGGGCGCAAAGTTTGGAAAAACCTAGGTTTTTCAGCCAACTTCCAATGGGTTGATAATTATTTATGGCAAAGCACTTTTGGTATAGGTCCAGTTAATTCTTACCGCATATTGGATGCTCAATTGAGCTATGAATTACCTGCTTATTACTCAACTATTCGTTTAGGTTCATCTAATCTTTTGAACGAAAAACGCAAAGAGGTTTATGGCGGACCAAGCATAGGACGAATGTTCTATGTATCATGGTTGTTTGAGATAAAATAAATTGGCTAACAAATAAAAAAGCCCTGCAGATTTGCAGGGCTTTTTTATTTCATTTAAGTTGGGTTTAAAAATCTCAGCTATATTTGCATTCGAAATGAAATTCTCTCACAAACTATTTTTCACACTAATCACAGCAGCGTTTTTAATTTTGGCGCTTCCTGATTTTGCAGATGCGCAGTGCGCCATGTGCAAAGCGGTGGCGGAATCAAATCAAAATGCAAAGGGCGAACAGCATTTTGGCGCAAACCTTAACAGTGCCATTCTTTACTTGATGGCTGTACCTTATGTTGTTCTTACGTTTCTGTTTTTTCTCTTTTTTAAGAAGAGCATAATAGCTAAGCTAACAGTATTGCGAACCCGTTATTTTGGGGGTGAAGCAACCAGTTAATTAATTTGTTTTTAAAATAAAAGATTTTTGCCTTTGGCAAAGAGAACGCTAAGCTAAGTTACTTCGCTCGTTCCTCACCCTCAATGACGAACGATTATTTTTTCGGCAAAAGTTTAATCAAATAATCACCGTAACCACTTTTTAAAAGTGGTTTAGCAAGTTTGCGAAGTTGTGCATCATCAATAAACTTCATACGCCAGGCCAGTTCTTCAATACAACCAATCTTCAACCCTTGACGTTCTTCAATTACCTGCACAAATTGTCCGGCCTGCATCAGTGATGCAAAAGTGCCTGTATCTAACCAGGCTGTTCCGCGGTCGAGCAAGGCAACTTTCAATTTTCCAGCTGCGAGGTAATGTTTGTTTACATCGGTAATCTCGTATTCGCCACGTGCGCTTGGTTTTAGGTTTTTGGCAACTTCCACTACGCTGTTGTCATAGAAATACAGACCGGGAACAGCATAGTTTGATTTGGGCTGTTTTGGTTTTTCTTCAATGGAAAGTGCAGTCAAGTTTGCATCAAAATCCACCACACCATAACGTTCGGGGTCTGAAACATGGTAGGCAAACACTACTCCCCCATCAGGATTATTATGATGCTGCACCAATTCAACCAAACCGGAACCATAAAAAATATTATCGCCAAGAATAAGCGCTACTTTATCGTTACCGATAAATTTTTCGCCAATCACAAAAGCTTGTGCTAGTCCGTTGGGAACTTTTTGCTCTTCGTAAGAAAATTTACAACCTAATGATTCGCCATCGCCTAATAGTTTTTTAAAATTTGGTAAATCATGCGGAGTTGAAATAATCAATATCTCACGGATGCCTGCCATCATCAAAACCGACAACGGATAATAAATCATCGGCTTGTCGTAAACGGGCATTAGTTGTTTACTTACTGCAAGTGTTAAAGGATGCAGACGTGTTCCGCTTCCTCCGGCTAAAATTATTCCCTTCATAATTCAGGTTCTGGTTTTCTGATTTTTAAACTTTCAAGATCAATGTCTTCTTCCTCGTCATAGATTTCGAGTAAGGGTTCTGTAAATGCTTTTGTAGTTATGGATTTATCCAATGACAAAATTAATGCAGGAAGAATAATAAGATTAGTAAACATGGAAACCATCAGGGTTATAGCAGTAAGTAATCCCAGCGCCTGTGTTCCTCCAAAAGTTGAAGCACAAAATATTCCGAAACCGAAAAACAAAATAATGGAGGTGTAAATGATGCTGATGCCTGTATCACGTAAAGTGAGGATGGCTGATTTGCGAATGTTCCAGTTGTGAATTTTTAATTCCTGACGATATTTGGCCAGGAAGTGAATAGTATTATCAACTGAAATTCCATAGGCAATACTGAAGACAAGTATGGTGGATATCTTTATTGGAATATCGAAAAACCCCATCATACCTGCTGTGAATAGCTGTGGTATAAGATTCGGCACTAGCGAAATCATGACCATGCGCCAGGATGAGAACATACCTGCCATCATTAGCGAAATAAGAAAAATAGCAAGCAGCAAACTCCAGAGCAAATTACTTATCATGTATTCATTGCCTTTGAGAAAAACTACACTGGTTCCGGTAAGTGTTACATTATATTTATCAGGCGGGAAGATGGAATCAATTTTTGGCTGAATGCTTTCTTTCAGTCTCTTCAATTCCGGAGTGCCAATATCTTCGATGTGAGCGGTAACACGTGTTATCTGTTTATTGCTGTCAATAAAGGAATGAAGCAGGTTACGGTTTTGTGTTTGCTCAGGAACATAATCAAGAATAAAGCCTTGCTCCTGTGAGTTTGGAACGCTGTATTTTTCTGCATCGCCACGGTAAAAAGCCTGCTTGGAAAATTTGAATACTTCGAGCACCGAAAGCGGCTTTGAAAATTCAGGATACGTAGCTATTACCTGTTGCAGTTCATCAATCTTTTTAAAAATAACAGGACTCATCACCTTGCCTTTCTTTTTAGTATCAATTTCAATTTCAAAAGGCATTACTCCATTGAAATTTTTTTCGAAGTATTTAAGATCGGTATAAAGTTTGTCTTTGCGGGGAACATCGTCAAGAATGTTTCCGGTGGTTTTCATTTTGGTGATACCGTAAATAGAACCAATAGTAAATACCAGCGTAACGACATAAACCAGTTTACGGTGATCTGTAACAAGGTTAATGAGCTTTTCTACAAAGCCGCTCAGAAATCGGTTGTCGAGATGCTTGGTGTGTTTTACTGAAGGCGGTGCAAGAAAACTGAAGAAGATTGGAATGAGCGCAAGCGAAAGGAAGAAAATAATCATTACGCTGATGGTTGCCACAACACCAAACTCTTTCATTATCTGGCTTTGAACAAGCAGAAAAGTAGCAAAACCAACGGCAGTATTTGCATTGGTAAGGAAGGTGGCATTTCCCACTTTTGAAATGGTGCGCATTAAAGCACGGGCCTGATTGCCATGTGTTTTGAATTCGCGATGGTATTTATTAATAAGGTAAATGTTGTTTGGTATTCCGATGACAATTAACAGTGGAGGTATAAGTCCGGTAAGGATGCTGATTTTATAACCGAGCATTCCCTGCAAGCCCATGCACCAAACTACGCCAATGGCAAGCACCAGCATGGAGACAAACACTATTTTAAAAGAGCGGAAGAAGAGGTAAAGTACCAGCGAAGTGATGAACGCAGCGAGGAAAAGAAACATGGTGAGTTCATCGGCTACCTTCATGGCCACTTTACTTCGTATAAAGGGAAGGCCTGAAAAATGAACTTCTGTTTTTTGTGTTTGCTGAAATGCATTAGCTGTTTCTTCAATCTGCAACACTAACTTATTTCGCTTTTTATTATTGAGCACTTTTTTGCTCATGGTGATGAACATGATGGTGGTGCCGGTCTCTGGATTGTAAATTACATCGCTGTAAAAAGGCAAGCCTGTTATGATGTTTTTAAGACTGTCGAGTTCTTGCTGTGAGCTAGGTTTGCGGTTAAGAATAGGAAGAAAATCAAACTTTTTAAGGCTATCGTTGCGGGTTAGATTATAGAGCCTTGCAACTGAAACCACTTCTTCCACTCCTTCGAGCTGTTTCATTTTTTCGCCTAAATCGTACCAGGCGTTGAAGTAGTCGAGTTTGTAAAGTTCATTATCGGTAATGCCTACAAAAAGAACATTACCGTCTTCGCCAAAAAGTTTTTTAAAGTTTTCGTATTCAATAAAAGTGCTGTCGTCAGATGGCAGCATTTTAGCAAAATCGTAACGTATCTCAGCAAAGCGGGCGTAGTAGCCCATGAGTGCAGTCAGCAAGCCAATGATAATAAGGATAGCTATCCTTTGGCGAAGAATGATTCTTGCTGAATTTTCCCACATAACTTTTCGGCAGAAACGGTTTTGATTAAATCAGTAATGAACGAAAGTAGAAAAAATATTACTACTAGTCCTCGACCTCAATTCCCAGATACCTTAACACTTTACTGTCAGTTTCATTAGCAGTAATAACGCTAACCATTGTTGCAATTGAATCGCGCAAAGTATTGGTTTCTGCCAGCAGGATTTTATCCTTTTCTTCTGCAGACGGCTTAAGGTCATCAGCTTTTTTGGTCAAGGCGTCACGCAGTTCTGCAAGTGCCTGAATTCCGCCAAGACGCATAAACCATGCATTTTCGTTTTCAGCTATATCTTTAAAAAACGGAAGTGCGCGTTTGGTCATTTCAGTATCGTCTGTACGTTGCAAAAAGCGACTGTAAAGCAATATAAAACTGTATTTATCATTTGCATCAGAAATACGGTTGTAGTTATTGGTAAAGAAGGTTTCCTTTTCTCTTGAACCATACTGCATATAAATGGTTGCCACATCGGAAAAGGTTTTAAGGTCACCACGCTTTTCAAGTTCTTCGGCATAAGCTAATCCTTTTTCTTTATCCAGTTTAGCAATTGCTGTCAATGCCATTCCTGAAACATTGTAAGAAGAATCTTTCAATGCTTTTTCATACACGCTGAGCAATTCATTTCCGGGATGATTTTTAAGCAGATATTTTAAAGCAGCAGCACGAACTGCAGCTTTTTCATCATTCTGAGCCATTGCTGAAAGTTTGGTTTTCAATTGTTCTTTATCAGCAAAATCAAGTCCTGATAAATAACTGATTGTGTTTGAACGCAATTTCCAATATTTATCGTTCAAGCCTTCAAGAACAACTGTTTCGGCTAAAGAGTCTCCTGAGCTTGATAATTTAAGCAATGCTTCCTGACGGTCTAAATAAAGCGGTGCGAAGTGATATTGGTGAATGTATTCTGACAACTCTTTTTCTTCTTCTTTGGTGCAGAGCAGCATTTTTTCGGCATCAATATTTACCAGATCTGGTTTGCCTTTGCAGGGAAGTGCAAACGTTTGTAATTGTTGTTCCAGTGTAATGAGGTGACGTACTTTTTCTTTTCCGTGATAGACATCAACATACATTGGAATTTTGTAAAGCGGTGTTGCTTCCAGATCCTGATGTTGCTCAATGGTTATGGTGAGCCTGTCTTTTTCATCCGGGTATTCTGTTTCATCGTAATAATACCAGGAGATTCCTAATTCAGGATGTCCTTTGTCAAGAAACCACTGATTGAAAAACCAGTTCAAGTCTTCACCTGTTACCTCTTCAAATGCAAGACGCAGATTGTGAATCTCAACAGAAGTGAATTTATTTTTTTCAAGGTACAATTTCAAAGAAGCAAAGAATGCATCGTCACCAACAGCCTTGCGCAGCATGTGCAGTACACGATCGCCTTTTGCATAGCTGTGACTGTCGAACATATCTTCTCTATCATTATACTCAAAACGGATAAGGTCTTTTTTATCATAAGCAGCTTCGCGCAGGTAATTGCTCAGGTCGCCCTCTAAATGATGATCGGCAGCATCACGCCCATATTTGTATTCGCGCCACAAGTACTCGCCATAAGTAGCAAATGACTCATTTAGCGGAAGGTTAGACCATGACTCGCAGGTAACCAAATCACCAAACCACTGATGGAACAATTCATGTGAAATAATGTCTTCGTTATCGCCATCCAACATTTCGCGTGAAGTTTGTTGCAGAAACTCTCCGTGCAAGGTTGCGCTTGTATTTTCCATTGCTCCCGAAACATAATCACGTGCCACAATCTGTGAATATTTTTCCCATGCATAGTTCCCGAATTTAGAAGAAAAGAATTCAATCATTTCAGGTGTATGACCGAAAATAGCTTTTGCATATTTCTCATACTCAGGCTCTACATAATAATTAACTTCTATATTCTTCCACTTATCTTTTACAATTGCAAAATCCCCGGCTGCCATCATAGCAAGGTAAGGTGCATGACCGAGTGATTGTTTCCAGTAATCAGTGCGGGTTCCGTTTTTATTATTTACAGAAGAGATTAATAAACCGTTGGAGAGTGTTACAAAAGCGGTGTCAATGGTCATGTAAATTTCCTGAGTCATACGCTCGTTAGGCGAATCAATGGTAGGAAACCAGCATGAACTTGATTCTGTTTCACCCTGAGTCCATACCTGACGGGGTTTGTTTTTGTCTTTGCCCAGCGGGTTAATGAAATACAAACCTTTGTCTGAAGTAATTGCTGCGCTGCCACCTTCTTTCAGATCTTCAGGTTTGGCGGTATAATCAATAAATAGTTTGTATTCTTCGGTTCGGGTATACGTCTTGTCTAATTTAATACGAAGTTTCAGGCTATCGTATTCATACTTCAAGGGAGTTTTTCCCGTGGCGGTTAACAAAGAAATTTCGCGTATATCAAAGCCTTTAGCATCCAATGTAAGTGAATCGGTTGGATAGAAATAGGGTTTAAATGATAGTGTTGCCTTGCCATTGAGCTGTTGTTTTTCCCAATTAAAATTTACTTCCAGTCTGGTATGCAGCAAATCATTGATGCGTTTATTTGAAGCGCGGTAAGCAC
>CANJWH010000056.1 GCA_947478465.1 Bacteroidota bacterium | reverse complement strand
CGACTTTTTTGAGTTAAAAGTTTAAAGTTTAAGGTTGTCTAACTTTAAATTTTAAACTTTTAACATTTATATCCGGTCCCATAGCTCAGCTGGATAGAGCACAGGTTTTCTAAACCTGCGGCCATTGGTTCGAATCCAATTGGGATCACTTCTTTTTCTCCAACAATCTTCTGTTTATACTTTACTTAGCCCGGTTAATCCGGGATATTCTTTTTTGCATATTCTTGCTTTCCTAAAATTATAGCTATGCAAAAACAATCCACCTTTTATGCCGTTATCTCCATCTTCTTTTTCTGGGGTTTTCTGGCAGCCAGCAATGGTATCTTCATTCCTTTCTGCAAAGAACATTTTCAGCTTTCGCAGTTCCAGTCGCAGTTGATTGACAGCACTTTTTATGGTGGCTATTTCATAGGTTCGCTGCTGATGTTCCTTTATACATTTATCAGAAAAAGAGATTTTGTAAATGAGCAGGGCTATGCAAAATCATTCTCTCTCGGTTTAATTATTTCTGCTGTAGGTGCACTCTGCATGATACCATCACTGCATATAGGCAGCTATGGATTGATACTTACATCCTTCTTTATTATAGCTCTGGGTTTTTGTCTGCAGCAGACTGCCGCCAATCCCTTTGTAATTCTGTTGGGAGATGAACGCACGGGTGCACACCGCCTCAACCTTGCAGGTGGCATCAACTCATTCGGTACTACTATAGGTCCACTGATTGTAGCCTATTTTCTTTTCGGTGGATTTTTTGCCTCAGCCTCACCCGAACATGTAATAGAACTTAAAAATGTAGATACACTGTACATTATTCTAATTGTGCTATTCCTGTCTCTGGCTCTTATTCTTCGTTTTATGAAAATTGAAGAAGTTACCAAAGTTGGTGAAACAAATTTTTCTTTTGCAGCACTCAAACATCCTCAGCTTGTATTAGGCATGATTGCTATTTTTATCTACGTAGGAGTAGAGGTTACCATACAAAGTAACATGGGCGCATTACTGAAAACCCCCGATTACGGAAGTATTCCCGGTGAATGGTTGTTTCCTTTCATCTCACTTTACTGGGGCAGCCTAATGATTGGCCGCTGGACAGCCTCTGCCGAGGCTATGACCGAAAATAAAAACACTAAAAAAATATTGCTGGCTGTGTTGCCTTTCATTGCATTCGGTGTTGTCTATGCCGTTAACTATTTCAAGGCAGGCAGCATCCCCGGACTGGATATCAACACCGTGTTTTTACCCTACCTTGGTTTTGTAGCATTAATGGTAGCCGTTACCTTTTTTACCATCGAAAGTTCGGCAAAAATGCTGCTCGCCTTTTCTCTTGCTGCTGCTCTATGCATGGTTGGTGGTATGCTCACCACAGGCAACCTCTCCCTCATGTTCTTCCTCAGCGGAGGTTTGTGGTGTTCCGTAATGTGGCCCTGCATTTTTGCACAGGCTATTAAAAATCTCGGTTCTTACACCTCACAGGCATCAGCCTTCCTTATTATGATGATTTTGGGCGGTGCCGTTATTCCCCCTTTCCAGGGCTGGCTGGCCGATGTTACCGACATCAAAACATCCTACATCATTACTCCCTTTTGCTTTGCCTATTTAGCCTATTACGGCTGGTGGGCTATGCAGAATAATAAAGGTGAAGAGGTGAAAGTGAATCATTGAAGAAAGTTTTGCATGTTTGTATCTAAATACCACACCATGAAAAACGCCTTTTACTTATTAATCACAATCTATATAGCTCTCATAACCTCCTGCACTAAAGAAGACCCCGCCAATGATTTACTCATGGGCACCGTAGAAGGCACCGTATATGCCAACCTCCCCGGCAAAACCATTTCAGGCGCAAGCGTATTTGTAAACTATGAAGGAGTTAAGTATGAAACAACATCCAATACCCTTGGCTTCTTCAGCCTTGAAGTTCCCATTGGTCACCACCAGCTCATTATCCAAACAGGCGATGGCAAACTCTTTCAAACCATCATTGAAATAGACATCACCCACAACCAAACCACAACCCTTACCAACCTCCAGAGCAAACTCACCCAAAGCGGACAAATAGCCTTTATACCCGGCTCTTACGATGCCATCCAAAACATAATCACCAACTCACTTGGCTACACCATCACACCCATTGGCAACGGTGCCCTCTCATCCCTCACCGCCATGCAACAGTTCGATGCAATATTCATCAACTGCGGTGCCCCCGACCTCACCGACCCCGCAGCCTACGATAGCCTCGCACAATACATCACCGATGGCGGAAGCATCTACGTATCCGACTGGTCAGTAAGCTACCTCACCGGCATCCACTCAGGCGATTGCAACCGCCCCCTCGGCTTCATCCCCGATACAAAACTCTGCAGCTCAAAAGCCGGCTCCTCCGTAACCCTCCCCGGAACCATCGTAGCCCCCGACTTCCAAACCTTCATGGGAACCAATACGATGAACATCTATTACGACCTCAATCAATGGGAAATCATCCAGAATTTTGATAATACCTACTGGGAAGTAGTAGTATCCACCAACGGCCTCCCCGCACTCATGCTCCGCAAAAGCGATTTCACCAACGGCACCTCCACAGGCAATAGCGGCAACATCTACTTCACCACCTTCCACAACGATCCCAACAACTCCATCAACCAAGATATGCAACACATGCTTGAATTCGTGATTTTGAATCTATAAACAAAAACCTTCGCGCACTTTGCGCCTTTGCGGTAAAAAATCTTTGCGCCCTTTGCGGTAAAAATCTTGTACCTCTGAGCCTCTGCGGTAAAAACGCTGCTCTAAAACCTATCTTTGCCCTCTTCAAAAAACCATGCAGGGCACCTATTCATACAAAGACATCTGGAAAGTATCCTACCCCCTCATCATAGGCGGTATGGCCCAGGCCGTTATTAACGTAACCGACAGCGCATTCCTTGGCCGCGTAAGCGAAGTAGCCATGGGCGCCTCCGCCATCTCAGGACTATTCTTTATTCTCCTCCTCATGCTCGGTTTTGGCTTTGGCATTGGCGCACAAATCATCATCGCCCGCCTCGATGGCGAACAAAGACAAAGCGAGATAGGAGGCATCGCCCACCAATCACTTTACTTCCTCGTTGCCCTCTCCTTGGTCCTCATCGCAATCTGCCTCTTCACCGGCAAGATCTTTCTCTCCTGGTTCGTTCAGTCCCCCGAAGTCCTCCAAGCCTGCATACAATACCTCAATGTCCGCTCCTTCGGTTTCTTCTTCGTCTTCATCCTCATCGCATTCCGTTCCTTCTATTCCGGCACTGCCGATACCCGCATCATATCCTATACTACTATAGTAATGGCTCTGGCAAACATCATCCTTAACTACTGCCTTGTCTTCGGCAACCTCGGCTTCCCCGAAATGGGAATAGCAGGCTCCGCACTTGCCTCTACCATCTCCGAAGCACTTGCAGCCATTTACATGATACTCTATACCATATATAATAAGAAGGTAGAAAAGTTCAACCTCTTAAAACTCTCCCCTCCCGATTTTAATAAGTTCATGGAAATATTCCGCCTCGGGTCACCCATCATGATTCAGATGTGCGCCTCAGTTACCTCCTGGTTTATCTTTTTCCTCATCATCGAAAAAATGGGCCAGCGTGAGTTAGCCGTTTCCAACATCACCCGCAATGTATACATGATACTCATGGTTCCTTTGTTAGGATTTGGTTCAGCAACCAATACCCTTGTAAGCAATATAATAGGACAAGGCAAAAAGCACGAAGTAATTCCCCTTATCAAACGCATCATTGTCCTCAGTCTTGCCCTGTCTGTTCTGGTAGTCGGCATCAATGCCATCTATCCTTATATGACCATCTATCTCTTTACCAACATGCCCGACATTGCAAATGAAGCTGTCATATTATCCTATGTGATCTCCGGCTCATTACTCCTGTTCTCCGTTGCATACATGCTGCTCTCAGGCGTTTCGGGTACAGGCAATACATTAGTCACCCTTATCATTGAAATATTCACCGTCCTCTTCTATTTAATAGCTACCTATTACCTCGCTGTTGAATGGAAAATGTCACTCGCTGTTGTTTGGGGCGTTGAATACATTTATTTTGCACTCATGGGAGGCATGGCCTTTCTATATTTAAAATACGGAGGATGGAGAAAATGAAGATTGTATTTATGGGCACACCCGATTTTGCAGTAGCATCATTAGATGCAATCGTAAAAGCAGATTACGATGTTGCAGCAGTTGTAACCGTCCCCGATAAGCCTGCAGGCCGCGGACAAAAACTTTCTCTTTCCGCAGTAAAGGAATATGCACTCGCTCATAATCTCAACATACTTCAACCCGAAAAACTGAAAGATGAAAATTTTCTTTCCGCGCTCAAACAATTAAATGCCGATGTGTTTGTTGTTGTTGCCTTCCGCATGCTCCCCGAAGTAGTTTGGAGTATGCCACCCCAAGGCACATTTAATTTACACGGCTCCCTGCTTCCTCAGTACCGCGGTGCTGCACCCATCAACCGTGCAGTAATGAACGGAGAAAAAGAAACGGGAGTAACCACCTTCTTCATTGAAAAAGAAATTGACACCGGTAAAATTATCTTCAGCGAAAAAACACAAATAGGGGAAAACGAAACCGCAGGCCAAGTTCACGACCGCCTGATGCTGATAGGAGGGGAGCTGGTTGTAAAAACGCTCCACGCAATTGAAACCAACAATTACAAACAAACAGAGCAGCGTGAATTTGTAAAAGAAGGAATGCTCTTAAACGCTGCACCCAAAATATTTAAAGACGATTGCCGCATAAATTGGAACAACAATGTCAATGATATTCACAACCACATTCGCGGATTAAGTCCTTATCCCACTGCATTCACTGAGTTTGTTTCTCCTGCAGGTGAAAAGTATTCAGTAAAGCTCTTCCGCTGCGAAAAAGAGTTAAAAGAACATTCCCTTGCAAACGGAACCATCACCGGCAATAATCGTGACTATATATATATAGCAGCAACAGGTGGTTTTATTTCTGTAAAAGAATTACAACTTTCAGGTAAGAAGAAACTGCCCGTTAAAGATTTCCTGCTTGGCTTTAAAATAGAGGGTAACTGGAAATGTCTTTGAGTTTTACTCAACAATAACAAAGGTTCCAACATGCATTCACCTCGTTTAAGCCCTGTTTATGCGTGTTTCGGTTGTGGTTATTAACAAAAAATGCGATTTATCAACAAAATGCGCACTTTGTTTGCTTAAAACTTGCATGGACAGGGTATCTGATACATATTTGCTCCCGAAAACATTTGCTAATTGTTAAACCATTAAAAACCAAAAAAAATGAACAAAGCAGAATTAGTTGACGCAATCGCGGCAAGCGCAAAAATTTCAAAAGCTGATGCAAAAAAAGCATTGGACGCTTTTGTAGACAGCACAACAGCAGCCTTGAAAAAAGGTGGACGTGTTGCGTTGGTAGGTTTCGGATCTTTCTCAGTTTCTAAAAGAGCTGCAAGAACCGGACGTAACCCACAAACAGGAAAAGCTATTAAAATCTCAGCTAAAAAAGTTGTGAAATTTAAAGCTGGTGCTGAACTTGCTGGTAAAGTGAACAAATAGTTCATCTTACGACTAACAAAAAACCCCGCCATTGGCGGGGTTTTTTGTTTATAAGCATTTTTGTTTTTACCATCGATGCGCATCACCATCCATCCATTTACCCTGAACTCGCAAAGTTTGTTCTACCACATCGCGCACGCAGCCTTGTCCGCCTGCAATAGGTGAAATGTAAATTGAAATCTCTTTTATCTCAGTTGCCGCATTTGATGGACAAACCGGCACACCTACTTTTTTCATCACTGAATAATCAGGAATGTCATCACCCATATAAAGTATGGTGGAAGGGTCAATGTTGTTCTCTGTGATATAATTATTATAGGTTTCCATTTTGTCTGCAATTCCCAGAAAAACATCCGTTGCTCCCAAACCTTTCAATCGCGTTTTCACTGCTTCAGACCGGCCACCGGAAATAATAACAATACGATATCCTTTCTTGGCAGCGAGTTGTATTGCGTAGCCATCCTTAATATTCATGCGCCTTACAGGTTGTCCGTTTTCAAAAAGAAAAACCGAACCATCGGTAAAAACACCATCCACATCAAACATGAAGGTGCTTACATTTTTAAGTAATTGTTTAACGTTAGCCGACATAATTATCGTTTATAGTTCTTAATGCTCACACTCATTTTTTTATAAAGTTCGGCAAGTTCAGGCTTTGCCGCAAGATAATTCAAATGCTGTTGCATAATTTTTTCATCACCACGAACCGCAGGTCCAGTCTGCAATTGTGAAGGATTTTTGTCCATTACCTGCAAAGCAGTTTCTTTTATTAATGGACGAAGAATATCAAGAGAAAGATTTTTTTCTGCAAGAATATTTTCTGCAATTGTATAAAAATGATTGGTGAAATTGCAAGCAAAAACTGCTGCAACGTGAAGCACTTTTCTGTTTTCAGAACTTACAAAATGAATGTTTGATGAAATGCTTTTTGCCAGTTCTGACAATGCATTGGCAGTTGTTTCATTGTTTCCTTCAATGCAAAACGGAACTTCTCTTATCTCCAGTTCTTTCTCTTTGTGAAAAGTCTGTAAAGGATAAAACACACCAAAATTTGCAGCATGATTTTGAAATACATTCATCTCAACACTTCCTGAAGTGTGTGCCACTATTGCGTTTCCCGCATTCGGTTTTGATGCAATCTCAGCCACTGCTTCATCTTTTACTGCAAGAATTATGAAATCTGATGCAGCAGGAATATCATTAAAATCGGAAGAATATTTACTTTTTGTTTTCTCTGCTATTTGAGCAGCATTGTTTTCGTTCCTGCTGATAACTGCAGTAATGCGATGACCTGCTTTTAAAAAGGCAATAGCAAGATGAGTTGCCACATTTCCTGAACCAATGATGACAATATTTTTTCTGTTCATCACAGTGTTAATTTTAATTGCTTTGTTTCAGCCTGTGCCTTATTGCCAGTACCGTTCCGATAATCATAATAAGGCAACCAGCCCATAGAATATTGATGCCAGGAAAAACTATCGCTTTTAGTATAATAAATTCTTTCAGATTTGAATTTTTCTCATAAACCTCAATTTCAACTTTTCCGCTTTCGGGGATTAGTTTGGTGATGATAAATTTCAACCCTAGCTCTGCTATTTCATCAGCAAACGGAACTGCATAAACACTTTGAATGCTATATACAGGACGAGCGGTAAAAGAATTGTTCTTTACATCAACCACACGCATCTGTGCTGCAACAGCAATGTCTTTCTCACCCAAATTGTATTTTGTTTTATCTACATTTTTGTCTAGTCCTTCAAAAATTATGATGCTGTTGCTTCCGAAAACTGTATCTCCCGGAGCAAGAGTAACAGTTCTTGCTTTTTTGAACTCATCGGGTTTCTTTTCTTTTTCTTCGTCAAGTTCTGCATAGGTCACGTGCGTGTAAATGTCTTTCCCGATATAATGTTTGGTGGAAGGTTCTGCAACATTGCCCATGCGCGGATTTATCTGAACACGAGGATTTAGAGTAAAATCTTTGACATATTTTCCATTTTCATCTTTGGAAAAGTAGTCAATCTCGTAAAAAATATTTACACCTTCTTTTTTCTTTCCGTTGTAAGTAACAAACCAACCGCCCATACTCAGCGTGTCGTTTTTTACAAGCATGATATTTTCAGCATTCGGAAAATCTTCGCCTAATTTTTGAAGGTCAACACCGGAAGTGTTGCGTGAAATCACTTCGCTTTTTGACATGGAAATTAATGCACCCAATAATATCATTCCAAATCCAATGTGCGCCACTGAAGCGCCTGATAGTTTTACTTTTCCTTTCAGAACGGAAATAAAATAGCTTGTATTTGCAACAATGGCAAACACAGAACTAAACAACAAAATGATGTAAGGAATTTGCTGAATACTTAACAAATCAAGAATAGCTGTCAACAGTCCTGTAATAACAATTGCTCCGAAAAAACTGACAGCAATAGTTTTAAGGAAAATATTCATTTCTGTTTTCTTGAATTTGAAATATTGTCCAACTCCAATTAGCAATGCAACAATTACCGCAACCCAAACCTGAAAAGAATTGTAGTGCTGAATTGGATTTGTTGGTGGCGCAATATTTGAACTGAAAATTTTATTGATAACCGGAATAGAAGTAGTAAAAATGATTTGAAACGCTGAAACAGCAAGCACCATAGCGCCTACAAACATCCAGAATTCACGGCTCCAAACGCTTTCTTCTGTTTCAGGTTTTGGAAAATGTTTCCAGTTGATGACAATCAAAACAACAGCTATAACTAGAAAAGTTAAAAGATAAACCAGCAGTTGTCCACTCATACCCAAGTCGGTGAATGCATGTACAGAAGTATCACCTAAAATTCCGCTGCGGGTAAGGAAAGTAGAATAAAGAATTAGAATAAAAGTGATAATTGTAAGTATGAAAGTGACCAATAATGATTGTCCTTTATTTCTGTGAATTACCATTACGTGAGCTGCTCCCACAAAGGTGAGCCATGGAACAAGGGAAGCATTTTCAACAGGGTCCCAGGCCCAGAAACCGCCAAAACTTAATGCTTCATAAGCCCAAGCACCACCCATCAGAATGCCTGTTCCTAAAATCATAACACCGAAAAAAGTCCATGGCAACGCAGGTTTCATCCAGCCGTTAAAATCTTTTTTCCAGAGACCTGCAATGGCATATGCAAACGGAACAAGAGTAGAAGCAAAACCCAAAAACAAAGTAGGAGGATGTATAGTCATCCAGTAATTCTGCAACAAAGGATTTAACCCGCGTCCGTCTAATTTAGATAGGTAGTTTGCATTTTGAATGAATGGAAGGTTTGCAAAATCCGGTATTTGACGCAAAAGCAAGAAAGGATTGCTTCCGATTTTGTAGCCGAAAACATAAATTCCCAGCAACATTGACGCTAGGAAAATTTGCACAAGCGCAACTATTGTCATTACAGGGCCTTCCCATTTTCCGGAAGTAAAAATCAAAATTATTCCAAGTACAACATGCCAGAAAGTCCATAACAAAAAACTGCCTTCCTGTCCTTCCCAAAAGCAGGAAAGAATATAGCGCATAGGCATTTCAGTATTAGAATGCTGCCATACATAATGGAACTCAAACATATGGTTGAGCAGCATATAAAACAAAGTGCCTATTATTCCCAGTACACCTGAAGCGTGGATGAAATAACCGCTTCTTCCCAATGATTTCCAGGAAGCATTCTGAACTTCGTTCGTGGAAAAAATAAAATAACTAAGAGAAGATAGAAGTGCACCGCAAAACGAAAGAACAATAAAGAAATTTCCAGTATTACCTGCCCACAGGTGTTCACCTACATAATTTATATCCATCAGCTTTGAGCCTTGTATTCCTGCATTTCAGGCTTGCCATCGTTGTATTTTGAAGGACATTTCATCAGGATTGTGTTTGCCTGAAAACCTTCATCTTTCATTTTTCCCACCAGAACAATTTGTTCACTACGTTCAAAATCCTGAGGTTTTGTTCCGTGGTAAAGTACTTTTTTTATTATGCCCTCATTGTCTTTAATATAGAAGGTAAAGAGGTTTACGTTTTCCTGCGGATTGTAAATTAAAGCACTGTCTTTTTCTAATTTACCAACTACGTGATATTCTTTGCCCGGATTTTCTGTAGCCATAGCAAACGATGCATACGTGCTTGAATCGCCAACTGTAGTTAGGATTGCACCAATTGCAACGGCAATAATAATAATGGCTATAATGTGAGACTTCTTCATTTTGTTTCGTCCATTTGTTTTTCCAGCTTTTTCACTTTTCTGTCAATGGTGATAAGGAAAATTACCAGACCGATGAAAATAATAGCAATCACCGCCACCACCACATAAATTTTTCCGTTGCTGCGCATGGCTTCTGCCATTTCAACTTTTGAGGAACTATCCTGTCCGAACGAAAGCAATGAATTAAGCAGAAGCGAACAGAAGGCAATAAAAGCGAGTGATTTTTTCCACATATTATTTAAACTGTTTAATAAGCATTTTATGATTCAAGGTTCTGATTCGAAGACAGACTTGCAATAACCAAACTCCCAGTAATGTCCAGCCGATTACTGCAGGATAAAAAATCAGTTTCATTGTGTTATCCAGATCATAACCCCCAAAGCCGGGATTGCCTCCATTTCCCGGATGTAATGAATCTGTTAATCGCGGCAATACCATCAGAAATATAATTAACATTGTAAAGGCGAAAATGTTGTAAACCGCAGCAACACGCGCCCGTTTTTGTTCTTCGTCCATTGAGTTGCGCAGAATAAGATAGGCGAAATATATAAGCAAAGTGATGGCTGCGCCATTGAGTTTTGCATCGCTAACCCACCATGCACCCCAGGTAAATTTTGCCCAAACTGAACCGGTTACAATTCCTAGAATTCCCATATAAATACCAACGTTGGCAGCTTCAGCTGCTACAAAATCATGGTGCATTTTAAAATTAGATAGGTAACGGATACTGTGCCAGAGCGAAACGAATAAAATAATCATCATTCCAAACCATTGTGTAACATGATAATAAAGGTTGCGGATTGTTTCGTGTAAAATTGGTAAAGCAGGAACATCAATTAATAAGCCGCCAATTAATGCATAAAGCACCAAAGCAATGGCTAAAAATTTCCACCATTCCAGTCCGAAAGCTAATTGTAGGTTAAAGAATTTCTGCACGGTTCAAGGTCTTTTTTAATCGCGGCAAAGGTAGGGAAATAAGATATATGAAAGCGTAGCCACAACTACATTAATCATGAGTAAAATAATCAGGTATTTGTAGCTTATGGAAGGGTCAAGACCATCAATAGCATTCTTTGAAACTTTTATAAGTGTCATCAATAGCGGAACCTGAACAGGAAAGCTGAGAATTGCCATTAATGTTAGGTTACCATTCGTGCGCGAAGCAATAGCCGACATCAAAGTAAGAACGGATGAAAACCCGGCACTTCCAAGAATAAGGCAGAGAATAAACATAGGAATATCCTGAACAAGGTTTCCAATAAAAAGGGAATAGAAGAGAAAGCAAATAAGGGAAAGCGAAATCATCAGCAACACGTTGTAAATAATCTTTGATAGTATGATTGCCTGCGGACTTGCGAGTGTGTGCATATACAATTGTCTGCCGCGGCTTTCCTGCATAAAACTTTTGGCAACAGCATTTATTGAAGCAAACAGCATGATAATCCAGAATAGAGAGTTCCAGGTTGTAGGCTGAATTACCGATCGAAACGAGAGGTAACAAACAAATACTGTGGAAATTACATAAAGCAATATGCCGTTCAGCGCATATTTCATTCGCAGTTCCAGCATTATTTCTTTGCGGACTAAATGTTTTACTTCGGTGAAAAGCATAAGATTGCCCAAAAGTAGAAATAAAGCTGTTTAAAAGGCGATAACACTTTTATTCTACATTTGTAAACAATATTTAAAGCAGGATGTTTGATGCTAAACGTTAAAATACTAATTAACATGAAACGAATAATTCTTTTTACACTTATTACATTTTCAACCCAACTAATTTTTGCACAAAAAATGAGCTTCTACGATTTTAAAATGAAAACTATTGACGGCAAAGACTTTGACTTTGCTCAATTAAAAGGAAAAAAAGTGATGGTAGTAAACACCGCAAGTAAATGCGGACTTACTCCTCAGTATGCAAGTCTTGAAGATTTGAATAAAGAATTTGGCGGTGATAAGTTTGTAATACTTGGTTTTCCTGCTAATAATTTTCTTGGACAAGAACCTGAAGGCAATTCAACCATTGCAGAATTCTGCCAGAAGAATTATGGAGTTACTTTCCAGATGTTTGAAAAGATATCAGTAAAAGGAGCAGATAAAGCACCTTTGTATGACTGGCTTACACATAAAGATAAAAATGGTGTTGCAGATGCAAAAGTAGAGTGGAATTTCCACAAATTTCTTATTGATGAAAATGGCAACTGGTCTAAATCAATTGCTTCAACAACAAGTCCTGTTGATGAAGAAATTAAGTCCTGGATAAAAAAATGAAAATTGATATTCTAGTTTTTGCCGCTCACCCTGATGATGCTGAACTGGCTTGTTCAGGAACTATTGCAAAGCATATTGCTGCAGGAAAAAAAATAGGAATTGTTGACCTTACACAAGGTGAACTTGGAACAAGAGGAAGTGCAGAACTTAGAAAAAAAGAAGCAGAAAAATCATCTAAAATTCTTGGAATAAGTTTTAGAGACAATCTTGGTTTTGCTGATGGTTTTTTTGTAAATGATAAAGAGCATCAACTCGCGGTTATTAGTAAAATCAGACAATATAAGCCTGAAATAGTTTTAGCAAATACCATTAGCGATCGTCACCCTGATCATGGTCGCGCAGCCAAATTAGTTGCGGATGCCTGCTTTTATTCAGGACTTTTGAAAATAGAAACAAAAGTAGACGGAAAAAAACAACAGGAGTGGAGACCAAAAGCGGTATATCACTATATTCAGGATTATTCTTTGGAACCTGATTTTGTGGTGGATACGAGCGATTATTTTGAAATTAAAAAGAGTGCTATTCTTTCTTTTTCATCACAGTTTTATGATCCTACAAATCAGGAACCTAAAACGCCAATTTCAAGCAAGGAGTTTTTGAATTTTGTAAAAGCGCGTGATATTCATTTTGGGCGACCAATTGGTGCGAAGTATGCTGAAGGTTTTAAAGTAAGCAGAAGCATTGGTGTAAACGATTTGTTTAATCTGATTTAAAAATGACCATACTTTGTTTAATCGGAGAATGTGGTTTTATCTCTGCCTTGAAAGGCTTCTGGATTGTGCAGGCTTTTGTTTCTGTATTTTTTGCCATACTCTTTCTGCAATCCGGTCTTGATAAAGTGTTTGACAGAAAAGGAAATTTAGAATGGTTGACCGGACATTTCTCCAAAACATTTTTGAAAGGAATAGTGCCAATGATGGTAACAACTGTTACAATTGTTGAATTAACTGCAGGAACGCTGTCAGCTATTGGAGTTTTTGAAGCAGTTATTTTTAAAACATTCTGTTTCTCATTTGCAGGAACAGTATTGGCTTCTCTTGCCTTTATTATGTTGTTCTTCGGGCAGCGCATTGCAAAAGATTATGCAGGCGCAGCAACCATTGCTGCCTATTTTATAACTGCAGTGATTGATCTGTATTTTTTAGCCTGAAATATTTTATGTTTGTCGTGAATTATGACGGCAGGCAATCTATTTACTCCAGCAAAAGAAAAAACAATTAAGCCGCTTATTAAATGGACCGGAGGCAAATACCGTGAATTTAGTTTTTTTCAGCATTTAATTCCCGATAATTTTGATCGTTTCATAGAACCTTTCTGCGGAGGAGCAGGTGTTTTCTTTGCGCTTCAGCCGCAAGGCGAAACTTTGCTCAACGATAAGAGTTCTGACCTGATTGAGTTTTACAGTACACTGAAGAATCCTGAATTTGAGAAGGAGTTGCGCCTCTATGCTCGCAATTGGAATGATATTAAAAAGCTTGTTGATGATCTGATGTTCGACCTTTCAGCACTTTTTGTTTTGTACCGTCAGGGTTCATATGACAAAAAGGAATTGAAAGAAATTATTTTTGAGGTGGCAGAGAAATACATACACAACCATCCTACACTTTTTGATAAAAAATTTGCTGTTAATCCTGATAGTTTTAAGAATGAAATTAAAAACAACATTTATTCAAAGTTTACAAGAGTGTTGGTAATTGAACAGAAAGAGAATAAACTATTTTCAGAAGAATTATTGGCAGATCACATTGAAACTGCGGTTAAAAGCGGTTTTTACATTCATTTTAGAAATTTGCTAAATGAGAATTTATATGCTGCAAAAACAAATATTAACTCATCAAAACGCGTTGCAAACTGGTATGTTGTAAGAGAGTTATGTTACGGTTCAATGTTTCGTTTTAATTCAAAAGGCGAGTTCAATATTCCTTATGGTGGTATTGCATACAACAAAAAAAATATACTGCAGAAAGCAAATGCAATGTTCAGCGAACCTGTTAAAAAGTTTTTATCGAAAACAAGTTTTTATAACGAAGATTTTGAACGTTTTTTTCAAAAAGCTAAACCCGGTGAAAAAGATTTTATTTTCCTCGACCCACCTTACGATAGCGAATTCAGTGAGTATGATAATAATAGTTTTACTAAGGAAGATCAAAAACGTTTGGCTGAAACATTAATTAAATCCAAAGCTAAATGGATGTTGGTAATTAAGAATACACCTTTTATTCTCTCGCTTTATAATAAGCAAGGTTTTAAAATACATACTTTTGATAAAACCTATACCTATAACGTGCGCGGCAGAAATTCACGTAAGGCCGAACATCTCATTGTTATGAATTATGAAGTATGAAAGGATATCTGAGAATCGTTTCAATTGCATTATATGTCCAACTCCCTGTGATGGAGTGAGCAAAGAAGTTTATCTGTTTCAGAATGATTCTGCTTTTTCTGAGCATTTTGAAAATGAGATAATCGCACATATCAATAATAGCAATGATTTTAAAGCACGTAAAACACCTTTGCCTGAATTTCCGGATATTGAAGTGTCAGAGAAATTAACCGACAATATTTCTTTTTATATTGAAGTTAAAGTGCAACGGAGAACATTTATGTCGGTAGAGAAAATTTTACCGCAAAGTGAATTGTTGCCCTCTGAAACTGTTGCATTAAATTTGAGTGATTTGCTACGTTATTTTGAAATTGCTGAAATGGAAAATATGAAAATATATGTGTTATGGGTTTTGCTGAACCGCCCGTGTATATTGGGTGATAAGGATAAACGATTTTTCTACAGCGATACCGATAATCTTCAGAAAATATATGGAAATGTAAAAGACAAAAGACGATTTCGGAGAAAATCAGGCGAAGGAGATGTGGTAAATGGAGAGCATAAAGGTGTGGTAGTAAATTACCATTTCAGTTTGACTGAACTTAAGGAGTGGAAAGGTTTTTAATCACTTTGGATATTCAATCCGCACGTGATAAATATTTGCTAATTTTTTCTTGAATATTTTTTTGATCTGCGTGATATCACGGAAGGTAATATCGGTATTTATAAATTGGTTTTCTGCAATTTGGTGGTTAATAATATCATCAACCAATCTGTCAATGGTCTCACTGCTATAGCTTTTCAAACTTCTTGATGCAGCTTCTACACTATCTGCCATCATCAGCACAGCTGTTTCTTTTGAGAAAGGTATAGGTCCGGGATAAGTAAACAGTTTTTTATTTACTTCTTCTTCCGGGAAATTCTTTAAATAATTTCTATAGAAGTATTGTACCATGGTTGTCCCGTGGTGCGTGCGTATAAAGTCAATAACGGAATCAGGTATGTTAGCTTTCTTGGCTTTTTCAATTCCTTTAAGTACATGGTTTATGATGATGTGTGCGCTTTCATCAAACTGAAGTTCGTCATGCGGGTTTACCCCGCTAACCTGATTTTCTATGAAATAGGATGGAGCATCCATTTTTCCGATGTCATGATACAAAGCGCCTGTTCGGGCAAGTAAAACATTGCCTCCAATCTGGAATAGTGCGCTTTCGGTTAGATTAGCTACTTGTAATGAATGTTGAAATGTTCCCGGTGCTTTGGTTGCCAGCTCGCGCAATAGTTTTCCGTTGGTGTTGCTAAGTTCAAGCAGCGTTATTTCTGATACAAATCCAAATATTTTCTCAAAAATAAAAATCAGCGGATAGGCAAACAATGTAAGTAGTACGCTTATACCGAACCATGCAAAATACATAGTGTCAATTCCGTCAATGCTGCCTTCCTGCACCACCGACATAGCAAAGTAAGCAACGCAATAAGTTATAAAAATAAGTCCGGCACTCAGAAATAACTGTACCCGTTTTTGCATATTCACAAAGCTGAAAATGGATACAATTCCACCCATCAGTTGCAGGTAAACAAACTGATAGCCGTTGGGTACAAAGTAGCCTATTATGAGGGTTGTAACCAGGTGTGTGAAAAGGGCAACCCTTGTGTCAAAGAAAGTGCGGACAATAACTGGCAGCAGTGCAAATGGTACAATGTAAATACTTAATGTGGAAACATTGTTAGTTATGCGTGCAGCAAACACCATGAGTAAAACTATCAGTAAAAGGAAACTGACTTTCAGGTTGTCAATAGCAATTTGTTTTCGGAAAAGAACCAGAAAAAGATAAAGCACCATAAGTGCCAATCCAATCATAATGGAATGGCCGAGGTAGATGAGATAAAATTTTGAGTTTACCCCTCCTTTGGTTTCATAGTTGGCGCGAAGAGATTCAATCTTCTGAAATTTTTCATAATCCACAATATCTCCTTTGTCAATAATGCGCACACCTTCTTCTACCATGCCTCTATCACGTGATATAGCATTCATTTCATCTTCCATTATTTTTGAAGTTGTTTCGCGGTCGAAAAAGATGTTATGGGTAATTGCATTTGCAAGCAGGTCTGAAAAGAAATCTTTTTCTTTCTCGCTCAGTCCTTTTAATTTTTCCTGTGCTTCGTTGTAAGCAGCTTGTATGGTATAAAACTCCCCAAATTTTGCATCCCTTGATTCATTGCCATCTACTAATTGAAAAACAAATTCGGAATCTTTATTCTCTAATTCTTCGCCTAAACGAATAATACCTTTAGCATAGATGGCTTCCAATATTTGGGCGCAGCGTTGTATGTCTTTTTCGGGAATTTTTCCGTCTTTTTTTTCTTTTCCTTTCTCCTCGGCTGCTTTGCGAAATTCAGAGATTTTTGTAACATCAACAAGACTATCGGAACGGAAGTATAATTTGGTATTTGCTTTTACTGCCTGTACTTCAGCATCCAACTCTTCAGCGGTTTTGTGAATTGGGAAACTGTAAGGTGCAACCAGATTGTCGTGTTTCCAGGGCTTGCCTTTCTGGTACTCGTATTTAAATTTTCCTTCAGCAGGAAGCAGCAGCACAATAATAAAAGCTGTTAAAGCAAATAATAATATTCGTTGCAGCGTTTCGTGGCTGTTGCGGAAGTAAGTGGCTAATTTATTTAACACGGCTTCTTAAAAATTAGTGCAATATCGGAAAAAGTTATGTTCCGAATTTGTTTCTACATTTGTTTCACCCAAAACCAATATCATGAAAAAATCTTTACTTCTTTTTGCTTTCTCTTTCTATTGTATTCTTTCTGCTAACGCGCAAACATGGAATCAATATCCTTATACGCCAGCAGGAACCAATCTTACTTTTCCTGCAGATGAAGGGTATCATCCGGGCGAACCTGTTGAGTGGTGGTACACCATAGGGCACGTTACCGGTGCTACTTCAGGAAAGGATTACAGCTATATGCTTACTTATTTTTATTACCCGCAATTTGGTGTGGATGGTTTCCGTATTTTTAATTTATCGGATGATGTTACTGAAACTTTTTTTGCCGAAACTTTACCTGTAAACTACAATACCATTGCACAGGACCATTTGGAAATTAATGCAAACGTAATTACTGCCGGAACCGAACAGTGGGTAACCAGAACCGAAGGAGTTGACCTTGTTCCGTTTAGCTATCACATTGAAGCTGCGCAGGCAAACGGTTCTATTAATCTGGATTATGAGCCGGTAAAACGTCCTCTAATATTAGATACTACCGGTTTCTTTTATCAGGGAGCAACCGGTTATACTTATTACTATTCGCAAACGATGCTGAATGTGAGTGGGAGTATGACTATTGATGGTGTTACTGAAGATGTATCAGGAACCGCCTGGATTGACCGCCAGTGGGGACAGTTTAACCCTAATAATGGCGAGAAATACGAATGGTTTTGTGTTCAGTTAGATAATGGAATGGACTTTAATATCTGGAACATTTTTAATAATGCAAACCAGATTCCTGATTTGCCAACATATCGTCTTACCAGTATTTATGTTGACGAAACGCATGATATCAACACGCATGAATTTCAGTTTGACCGCCAGACTTTTGTTTACACACCCGACAGTGCCAAAGTTTATCCGCAGCAATGGCATTTTGTGTATGACAGCATTGATATTGTAATCACAACCCTGTATCCTAACAGTGAAGTGTCGCTGCCTTTCCGTTTTTATGAAGGTACTACTTCTGTTACAGGAATGGTAGGTAACACACCCGTAACCGGTGTTGGTTTTGCAGAGTTGCTGCATTCTTATTCAAAACCAATTGTAAATACAGTTGTTCCTGCTGACGGAATTAGCTGGGCTCCCGGTCTTGTTGACTGGGAATTGTCAAATCCTGAAGGTGGCCGCGATTTATGGTATGATGTAGAATACAGTGTTGATAATAAACAAACATGGAACAACATTGCAACAGGAATTACAGATACCGAAGCAGCCTGGGATGCTGCCGGTATTAATTACGGAACTGAAGTATGGCTGCGTATAACAGCGTACTCTATTGACCATACTCTGACTGGAAAATACGAAACACAAACACCATTTAAAATAGGTGCAGTGGGTATTGATGATGTCGCTGCGCTTAGCATAGCAAGCGTTTACCCAAATCCAAGTCTCAACGGAAACTTTGTTATTACACTGAATGATGAAATGGTAACACCTAGAGCAGTTCAATTGATGACGTTGCAAGGCAAACAGGTATTATATAAAACACTGAATGCAAAAACCGTTGAAGGCGGAAAAATTGAGTTGCAATTAAGCGGACTTGCTGCCGGAACTTACCTTGCCCGTGTTGAAATGAGCAACGGAAAAACGGCTACGGTAAGATTGTGTATTGCGGAGTAAACCACTAAATCCTCAACAATGAAATCAATAAGCATCTTTGTTGCCGGCATCTTTATGATTACTATTGTTTCGTGTAAGGAACCCGATACAAACTCACCTGATAATGCGTGTATCAATACCGCTACTCATCAGCAGAAATATTTGTATGCTGCCGACATTGCTTCACATACCACTGTATTGGCAGGTGGTGTGCGTGAATATCGTTACCGCGAAGAGGTTTCAGGTATTTGTACCGACTTTTATATTCTGGTTTCGGGGGTTATTGAAGTAGTTGATTCGGTTGATGCAGAAATAAATCAGGAAATTATTGTTACTGCAGACAGCGGTTCATTTGCGCTAACCTTTGCCATGCCGCAACTGGGTACGGCACAAGACCCCGGATATATCCGCTATTTTGGCGATTCGGGTTCGGGTTTTAAGATTGATAATGTGTATCCATCTCCTGCTCAGGGTGAGTTAACCGCGGGTCTTAATATCAGTTTTCAATCACAGGGAAGCGAAGCGCTGGATTCGATTTTTTTCTTCAACCACGTAAAAAATATGGTATTGACTATTGGTTATTACGAATAACAAGGTGTTCTATGAAGTATTTTTTTTGTTTTAAATAAATAAAAGGAGAACAAATTTCTACTTTTTTTATTTTCTGAAATGGACCATTCATTAGCAAAGTAAATGACGCAGAAATTAGTTTACTTTTGAAAAGGGGATTCTTCTACTTATAATTCCAATCACTTTATGAAAAATAAAAATATACAAACTGAAATAGATGCTTCTTTCCTGTATCAAAAGCTTGCCGATCATGAGAGTGATGCAACCATTGCGCATGTCTTCAGTCAGATGAGTGTCATTGAAAGAAGCCATGCAGAAGCATTTGCACGAAAAGAAAACATACCCGTTGAGGAATTGATGCGCCCATCGTGGAGGGCAAAAACACTCAATGCTATTGGTAAAGTTTTCGGGTATGATTATGTGCTGGGTGTTTTGATGGATACCGAAAAAAGTATTTCAAGTGCTGTTATAACTCACAAGCAAAAGGCTCAAATGCCTGTTACAAGTGGTGATACAGCACACGTAAAAATATTGCGTTCTATTCTTGAAAAAGAAGATAAGGTTACAGGTACACAGCTATCAAAATTTGAGCGCAAACACCGCTCGGTTGGTGGCAATGCAATAAGGGCAGCTGTATTGGGAGGTAATGATGGTTTGGTTTCTAACTTCAGTTTAGTAATGGGTATTGCAGGAGCTACAGCAGGGCAGGAGGGTGTATTGTTAGCCGGACTTGCCGGCCTGCTGGCGGGTGCATTATCTATGTCGCTGGGTGAGTGGATTTCTGTTAAAAGTTCACAGGAGTTGTATGAAAACCAGATGCAGATTGAAATGGATGAACTGGAAACTAATCCCGAAGGTGAGTTGAAAGAACTGGCATTAATCTATATTGCCAAAGGTATTCCCGAGGAGCAGGCCAATGCTATGGCTGCCGATATTATGAAAGACAAAACGCATGCACACGATGTTTTGGTGAGAGAAGAACTAGGTATAAATGCCGAGGAGTTAAAAGGCTCTGCAGTAGAGGCTGCGGTTTATTCTTTTATCTTGTTTGCCATTGGTGCGGTTATTCCTGTTTTGCCCTTTATGTTTACCAGCGGAATGAAGGCTGTTGTAATCAGCGTTTCGCTAAGTGCAGCAGGGTTATTTCTTATTGGTGCAGCCATTACATTATTTACAGGTAAAAATGTGTGGTACTCCGGTTTCCGTCAGGTGTTGTTTGGCCTGGCTGCTGCTGCAATAACATTTGGTATTGGAAAATTGATTGGAGTTTCGGTGGGGTGATAGTGTTGAATTGTTTTTCTTGAAAATATCAGTTCGTAAGAGAACTTACCTGCTTTTTTATGATTGAAATCATTGTTGGAAAAAATACAAATTCTGCTTTTTATTTTTGTGGCTCATTTTACTAATTTATAACCACAGCCATGAAAAACAAAAGCATTTATTTTACAGTTTTATTTTCATTCAGCATCTCATTCCTTTATGCTGCAAACCCATCGGAAAAAGACGGGAAGTTGTGCATGTGCATGATTAATACCTGGAAGGATTACAAAGGAAATGTTGAAACTATAGCCGATTTTGCAGAATACAGCGGGACAGCCACAACGCTTGATGACTATCGTGAAAATATGATGAAAGAACGTTTGCAAAAAGTGTTTGATAATCATATGCAGATTTGGGATTCATATACAAGTGGTTTTACCTCTGCATATGAAGGATCCTGTAGTGAAATGCGCTCTAAAATGCAGGCAGAGGGAATAAAATATGACAAGTAAACAACTGGCCGGTTTACTAAAATAGTAATAGGTTATTATTTGTTGTTAGTTTTTTAGCAATTAAGATTTATTGTCAGAGGGGAATTTTATTGTTTTTTTTTGAATTTTATAGTATAACATAGCACACTGTAATCTGCTTCAAATTCAGTAATGCTGTTCTATGTAGTTTTGCGAAAAAGAATTAAGCGCAGAGGATTTATTGAAAGAAAAGAAGAACGGAGATTATGTTCTCGGAGGTTATTTATACCTAAGATACTATAATCCTTAAAAAATCTTTATTCTGTCGTTAGTCGAGATTATTTAACAATAATCTTTATTCATAGTATTTATCGAAATTTTTTCTAGCTTTGTTACCCCATTTTTTTTAGCCTCACAAAATATCACTTATGAAAAAAATACTTACCCTCATTCTCTCCTCACTTTTATTATCAACAGGGCTGCTCAAAGCCCAGGACAATATGGGTATTGGAACATTGGCTCCTGATCCTTCTTCTATCCTTGATCTTACTTCAGATGACAAAGGATTCTTGGCTCCAAGATTAACCACTGCACAAAAATTAGCTATTGTTAATCCTGCAACAGGATTATTAGTTTATGATATAACAACCAACAATTTCTGGTATTTTGATGGAACTGTTTGGGTTCTGGCAATCGGACCAATGGGTCCTGTTGGGCCAACAGGAGTTCAGGGAAATCCCGGAATTAACGGCCCGACAGGTCCGCAGGGAATTGCAGGGTTAAATGGAGCTACAGGTCCTCAAGGTATTGCAGGAGTAAATGGAGCAACAGGTCCGCAAGGCATTCAAGGTGTAACAGGAGCTCAGGGAATGCAAGGAGTTGCAGGAGCCACAGGCGCTACAGGATTAACGGGTTCTCAGGGAGCTCAGGGTCCCACAGGTGCGGCTGGATTAAACGGAACAACAGGAGCTACTGGACCAACAGGTCCTTCAGGATTAAACGGTGCCAACGGAGCTACAGGAGCTCAGGGACCAACAGGATTAACAGGGGCTACCGGAGCTACAGGAATTAACGGAACAAATGGTTCTACTGGTTCACAAGGTCCTACAGGACCGACCGGATTAACAGGACTTACAGGAACTACTGGACCAACGGGAGTTCAAGGGATTCAGGGATTACAAGGAGCTACAGGACCTTCAGGAATTAACGGAACAAATGGTGTTACCGGTGCTCAGGGTCCAATCGGTCCTACAGGTTTAACAGGATTAACTGGCGCAACAGGTGCTAACGGAAACGATGGCGCCACAGGTGCACAAGGTCCAATCGGTCCTACAGGTTTGACTGGATTAACTGGGGCAACAGGTGCTAACGGAAATGATGGAGCTACTGGTGCTCAAGGCCCAATCGGACCTACAGGATTAATAGGTGCTGACGGACAAGATGGAGCTGATGGAAACGATGGCGCTACGGGTGCTCAGGGTCCAATCGGCCCTACAGGTTTAACAGGATTAACTGGTGCAACAGGTGCTAACGGAAATGATGGTGCTACTGGTGCTCAGGGCCCAATCGGCCCTACAGGTTTAACAGGATTAACTGGCGCAACAGGTGCTAACGGAAATGATGGTGCTACCGGAGCTCAGGGTCCATTCGGTCCTACTGGATTAACAGGTGCTAACGGAAACGATGGCGCTACCGGTGCTCAAGGTCCAATCGGTCCTACAGGTTTAACAGGATTAACAGGTGCAACAGGTGCTGCCGGACAAGATGGTGTTGATGGAAATGATGGTGCTACCGGGGCTCAGGGCCCAATCGGTCCTACAGGATTAACTGGTGCAACAGGTGCTAACGGAAACGATGGTGCAACAGGTGCTCAGGGTCCAATTGGATTGACAGGCGCTACAGGACCTCAAGGAAATACAGGTGCAACAGGTGCTAACGGAAACGAT
>CANJWH010000055.1 GCA_947478465.1 Bacteroidota bacterium | reverse complement strand
GATGTTGCACTTGTAGGCGGAGGTGGTGTTCCGCAACCGGGAGAAATTTCTTTGGCGCACAATGGTGTGTTATTTTTAGATGAATTGCCTGAATTCAAACGCACAGTGTTAGAAGTTATGCGCCAACCTTTAGAGGACAGAGTTGTTACCATATCACGAGCAAGACAAAGCGTTGAGTATCCGGCTTCATTTATGCTGGTAGCTTCTATGAACCCTTGCCCATGCGGTTATCACAATCATCCAGAAAAAGATTGTGTGTGCGCCCCGGGTGTGGTGCAAAAATATCTGAACAAAATTTCCGGGCCGCTTTTAGACCGCATTGATATTCATGTGGAAGTTACGCCCGTTGCATTTAGTGAACTGACGCAGGAACAGGTTTCGGAGAAAAGTGAAAAGGTGCGTGAGCGTGTTATTAAAGCACGCGATGTCCAGGAAAAACGTTTCAAAGAAAATGATGCTATTCACTGCAACGCACAAATGAGCAGCAAGGTGTTGAAACAAATTTGCAAAATTGATGAGCAGGGAAAAGATATGCTGAAAAAAGCTACCGACCGCCTTGGTCTTTCTGCCAGAGCTTTTGACCGTATTTTAAAAGTTGCCCGCACCATTGCTGACCTTGAAGATAGCAAAGACATTACCTCTACTCATCTTGCCGAGGCTATTCAATATCGAAGTCTGGACAGAGATAACTGGGCTGGGTAAATTCAATTGACAATGAATAATTGATAATGGACAATTAATTAAACGAGTATGGCAAAAGAAAAAATACGCTGCCCTTGGACGGGTGCTGATGCACTGATGCAACATTATCATGATGAGGAGTGGGGAAATCCGCAGCACAATGATCAAAAGCTTTTTGAAGCTGTGATACTGGATGCTTTTCAGGCTGGATTGAGTTGGAAAACAGTTTTGCATAAACGCGAAAACTTTCGCAAAGCGTTTGATAATTTTGATGCAAAAAAAATTGCAAAGTATGACGAGAAAAAAATTGAGTCGTTACTAAACGATGCCGGAATTATCCGCAATAGATTGAAAGTACGCGCTGCCGTTATCAACGCTCAAAAATTTCTGGAAGTGCAGAAAGAGTTTGGTAGTTTTGATAAGTATATCTGGCAATTCACCAACTACAAAACTATCACCAACAAAAACCGAACGCTGAAAGATTTTATTGCGCACAGCAAAGAATCAGATGCCATGAGTAAGGATATGCTGAAGCGCGGGTTCAAATTTGTGGGCACTACTATTTGCTATGCGTTTATGCAGGCTGTTGGTATAGTTAATGACCATACTGTAGATTGTTTCCGTTATAAAGACAAGAAATAAATTACCCCGCTATCGCCCTTTTCTTAATTCCCGTAAGCTGGTGGGCAGCTTCAATCACGTGCTCTTCGTAAAAGCCGCACTCTTTATACAGCTCTACCTGAGTGCCGTGTTCAATAAATTCATCCGGAATACCAAGACGTTTTACATGGGCATTGTAATTATTATCGGCCATAAATTCTACTATTGCGCTTCCCATACCTCCGGGCAGGCAGCCGTCTTCAATGGTAATTACCTTGTTGAATTTGGTAAACACTTCGTGTAAAAGTTTTTCGTCAAGGGGTTTGGCGAAACGCATGTCATAATGCGCGGCCGAGATGCCTTGATTTTCCAATTCTTTAATAGCATTGGCAACATGGTTACCGATGTGTCCTAATGAAAGCACCGCCACATCATCACCGTCTTTCAGTTTGCGGCCTTTGCCCACTTCAATGAGTTGAAACGGTTTTTTCCAGTCCACCATTACCCCGTTTCCGCGCGGGTAGCGGATGGAGAAAGGTCCCATGTTTTCCTGCTGAGCAGTGTACATTAGGTTGCGCAGTTCCTCCTCGTTCATGGGTGCTGAAACCACCATGTTGGGAATGCAACGCATGTAAGCAATATCAAAAGCACCGTGATGTGTTGGTCCGTCAGCACCAGCAAGTCCGCCACGGTCGAGACAAAAAACCACATTCAGTTTTTGCAGTGCCACATCATGTATCACCTGATCGTAGGCGCGCTGCATAAACGTTGAGTAAATATTGCAGAACGGAACCAAGCCTTGTGTAGCCATACCAGCAGAAAACGTAACCGCATGTTGCTCGGCAATACCCACATCAAATGCGCGGGTAGGCATGGCCTTCATCATAATGTTAAGCGAGCATCCTGAAGGCATGGCAGGTGTTACACCTACAATTTTCGGGTTCTTCTCGGCAAGCTCTACTATCGTATGCCCAAACACATCCTGATATTTTGGCGGCTGTGGCTTTTCAGTTTTTACTTTTATGATTTCACCTGTGTCTTTATTGAACAACCCGGGTGAGTGCCAGAGCGTTTGATCTTCTTCCGCTAACTTATATCCTTTACCTTTTACGGTAACGCAATGCAGAATCTTTGGCCCTGGAATAGCTTTTAAATCATTCATCACCTTAACCAGATGCGCCACATTATGTCCGTCAATAGGCCCGAAATAACGGAACTGCATCGACTCAAACATATTGCTTTGTTTCAGCAAAGCAGCTTTTACACCGCCTTCTACTTTTGAAACAATCTCGCGAGCCGTTGGTCCAAACATGCTTATTTTACCAAGCAAATTCCAGATTTCGTCCTTGGCTTTATTATAAGTACGTGAAGTGGCAATATCGGTCAGGTATTCTTTCAATGCACCAACATTAGGGTCAATGCTCATGCAATTATCATTCAAAACAACCAGGATATTGGAGTTCTCAACACCAGCGTGATTAAGTCCTTCAAACGCCATTCCGCCCGTCATAGCTCCATCGCCAATTACGGCAATATGCTGACGGTCTTTTTCATTTTTTAAACGCGAAGCAACTGCCATTCCAAGTGCAGCTGAAATGGAGGTTGAAGAATGTCCAACGCCAAAAGTGTCGTATTCACTTTCGCTACGTTTCGGGAAACCGCTTATTCCTTTGTAAACACGATTGGTATGAAATTCTGCTCTGCGGCCGGTAATCAGTTTATGTCCGTAAGCCTGATGGCCAACATCCCAAATCAATTGATCGTAAGGCGTATTGTAAACATAATGTAATGCAGCTGTAAGCTCTACCACACCAAGGCTTGCACCAAAATGGCCGCCCTTAACAGAAACAATATCTACAATGTATTGACGAAGTTCATCGCAAAACTGAGGTAATTCTTCCGGTTTGAGTTTTCTCAGGTCGGAAGGATAAATTACCTTTTCAAGAAGAGGTCCGGCTTTTATCTCCATCTAATTTTATGAAGCGCAAAGATAGAAATATTAAGTAAAGGTTAATTCGGGGAAGTGTATTGATGCAGAATCAATAGTTTTGCTGCCTTAAATATCAAAATCTCTTCTCTTGAAAAATTTTATTTTACTGCTTTTTGTATTTCCACTTTCACTTTCTGTTTTTGGGCAAAAAACCGCAATTGAATACAACGATATAATTGTTGACGAACAAAATAAAATCGGGCAGCGAATAATTGATTTTAATTATGCCATTGAAGCTGGAGAAGAAATGGATATCCCGCTGAAATTAATTCTGGAACAAATTGATGTTTCAATTGACATAGTTGAAAAGGTTAAGCCTTGGGAAGATGGTGCAGCATTAAAAAGTTCAGCTTTGGCCCTTTTTAAATTTTACAAAAATATAGTTGCAAAAGAGTATCGCGAAATGGTTGATATTCTTAAAAAAGAAAACATTGCAGAATCAGATGTTGCGAGATTAGATGAACTTCTCGCAAGTATTACAGAAAGAGAAGAAAAACTGGATGCTGACTTTTCATATCAACAGGAAACTTTTGCAAAGCGCTGGAATATTGAATTAGCACCCAGCGAACTGCAGAACGAAATTGACGGGCTTAATAAAGAAGATTAATGCTTGCTGTCTTTGAGCAGCATCACCAAACTCTTTTTCACAATTTCGCCCATGCTGCTGCATTTTAAAAACACATCATTTTTATAATGCTTAGCAAGTTCCTTTTTAAGGTGTTCTGTCTTTTCTTCTGTTGAAATAGAATCTTTTATCATCACATCCATCAGGTCTTTTATCTGATAGCGCGAAAGGCGCACTCTGCGCGAAATAAGAGAACGTTCTTCGTTGCGATACTGCTCAAAGGATTCATGTGTAAGCAGTTTGGTACAGAGTTCAACAATGGCATTGTTCTCTTTAAAAAATTGCGGCAGGTAGAGTGACTTTTTGCCTTCATAACTCTGCTGGTCAAAGTCAATGGCGCGGATGCGGTACTGTACATCATCAAAATCAGGAGTAATATCCACCACATAATTATAAGAGCGCATATCGCCCAGCAAACGCACAAAGCAACGCTCGTTAAATTTTACGAACTCTTTGGCCAGACGGATTTTGTTTACCCGTTTATCGCCCATCCATGAAGCAATAAACTGGTCTCCGGGAATACCGGCAATATGTTCTTCAATCAGCGTTTCGCGGTCAACAAAATAATTGATGCGGTTGGGCGAAAGAATATGTTCTAGCTCCAAACCATAGATCCGCGAAGCATCAGCTTGTTTGATATAAAAATAATCGTAGTTATCGTTCAGCCTGTTTACAATCCGTATACGAAACGGGTTTGAATTTCCGAAAGTGCAGTAATCAATGCGCTCAACCGTTAAGTGTTTCAATCGTGCTGAGGCACCTTCGGTTTTAAGCATCATGTAAATGGAGGTGAGCGCTACATCCAATTCCGCTGCTTTTTCTTTTTCGTAGGTTACGCTTTCCCAAAGTGTGTCTTTACCTTTTTTGTCGGTAATGGGATGCGCAAATTTGTAGTTCAGCAGATCGTGATACTCAATAGCAAGTTTTTTCTCGCGGTCGTATTGCCGCAAATATTTCCGCAGATGCGAATTGATTTTTATCTGGTCTTTTTTTTTGCTGATGCTGTTCATATATATCACACTGAGCGTTGTCGAAGTGTTGCGTTATAATGATTTCAAAAAATGAAAGCCACGAATAACATATCCGTCACGGAAATAAAACCGATGCGCATCACGGTTTTCGGTAAAGGCATCTAGAACAATAAACTTGCAACCAAGCTGTTTTGCTTTTCCGGCAGCAAAATCATTAATCAATTTTCCAACACCTTTTGAACGGTGTTCTTTATCCGTAACTACATTGTCCAATTCAATATATTTTCCTGTCCATAATTTGGTATTGAACCAAATTCCTGATAAACCCACACATTTATCTCCATCCAAAACGACCACCTGAGAATAATTATTTGGAATCATATCGTGCAGCATAGTTTTATACTTCTCTTTGGTCATATCCGGATAAAGCTGCTGAACAAGCGGAAGTTGTTCAAGCATTTCTTCAATAGCAGAGATTTCTTTTACGACCATTGAAAATTATGAAACAAGGATTTTCCCCTTCATCTCCTTAGGTTGTTTTACTCCCATCATTTCAAGAATAGTAGGTGCAATATCTGCCAGCCTTCCGTTCTTTACTTTTTTCACACCTTTTGAAATAAATATGCAAGGAACAGGATTGGTAGTATGCGCTGTATTAGGTGTTCCATCAACATTAATGGCATAATCAGCATTGCCGTGGTCGGCAATAATAATAAAAGAGTAATCTTTTTTAAGTCCGGCTTCCACAACTTTTTTTGTGCAGGCATCTACTGTTTCAACCGCTTTTAAAATTGCTTTATAATCACCTGTGTGACCTACCATGTCTGCATTTGCAAAGTTCAGACAAATAAAGTCAGGTGCAGTTTTATTGATTTCATCAACTACAGATTTTGCAACTTCTTTTGCACTCATTTCCGGCTGCAAATCATAAGTGGCAACTTTTGGTGAAGGAACCATGATGTGTTTTTCGCCTTCAAAAGGTTTTTCTCTTCCACCCGAAAAAAAGAAAGTAACGTGAGGATATTTTTCTGTTTCTGCTATTCGCAATTGCGTTTTACCGGCTTTGGATAAAACTTCTCCCAGCGTATTGGTCAGATTATCTTTCTCAAAAATCACATGCACGTTTTTGAACGTATCATCATAACGTGCCATGGTTACGTAATGTAAATCCAATTTCTCCATTTCTTGCTCAGGAAAATCTTTTTGAGTAAGAGCCAAGGTTATTTCACGGCAACGATCAGTACGAAAATTGAAACATATAACAGTGTCACCATTTTTTATTTGTCCTATAGGTTCAAACTTTTCGTTGATAATAAGAATCGGTTTTATGAATTCATCGGTATCGCCTTCTTTGTAAGAACGTTTTATTCCTTCTACTGCTAAATTTGCAGGACGACCTTTTCCATGAACCATTAGGTCATACGCCCATTTCACACGTTCCCAGCGCTTATCGCGGTCCATAGCATAATAGCGACCAACAACGGTTGCAATTTTTGCTCCTGTTTTTTTACAAATCGATTCTAAATTTTCAATAAACCCTAAGCCACTTTTCGGGTCGGTATCACGACCATCAGTAAAAACATGGATGAATACATTTTTCAAACCTTTTTTCTTTGCCAGTTCGCAAAGTGCATGAAGATGTTCTTGTGATGAATGAACTCCTCCATCAGAAACCAAACCCATTAAATGCAGATCTTTCCCATTTTTCTTAGCATAATCAAATGCCTCGTTCAGCACTTTATTTTTTGCCAGACTTCCATCTTCAATAGCTTTATTGATTCGCACAAGATCCTGGTAAACTACACGCCCAGCGCCAATGTTCAGGTGGCCAACTTCAGAATTTCCCATTTGTCCGGCAGGTAAACCTACATCTTCAGCCGAAGTTTTTAGTTCGCTGTTGGGATATTTTTTCATCAGGCCGTCAACAAACGGAGTTTTAGCATTCCAGATAGCATCGGCTTTTGAGTGGTCACCTTTGCCCCATCCATCTAATATCAGGAGGGCGAGTTTCTTTTTTGCAGGCATGGTTTTTATTAGGTTTGCAAAAGTAAGCAAATGCAGGAAGTCTTATAAACAACTATTTTTGCTCTATGGCAGAAAACCATGATTTCGGAAAAAAAGGTGAAGACGAAGCCGAAAATTTGTTGAAAAGCAAAGGCTTTGAAATTCTTGGAAGAAACGTTCGTATTGCCGGCAACGAAATGGATATAGTTGCAAAGAAAGAACACCTGCTGGTTGTGGCAGAAGTAAAAACCAGAAGCTATGCAACCATGGGCGAACCAGAGGAATTTGTTTCAAAAAAACAGCAGCAAAACCTTATTAAAGCTGCAAATGCTTATGTAACTCAGAAAAACTTAAATGTAGACGTAAGGTTTGATATTATTTCGATTGTCAAAAATCAATACCAAACTACGGTCAGGCATATTGAAGATGCGTTTTACCCGGTGATGTAAATTCGTCATGCTGAACTTGTTTCAGCATCTCTCAAGACCCTGAAATAAATTCAAGGTGACGCTCAATGCTTATTTCCTCATAAAGTATTACCTTTAATTCCTTTTTTGAAAATAGTGTTGATGCGAGGTTTCAGATTTAGTATTATTTGTTGTTTGGTTCTGCTTACAGGAATTGCTAACGCTCAATTCTATAACGGTCTGCAAATGCCTTTCGGCAAAAACCGAGTACAGTATAAAAACATGAAAGACCGTTTCTGGTCTTTTTACCGCTTCGAAAAATTTGACACCTACTTTTATCTTGGTGGAAAAGAGCTTAGCAATTATACTGCACGTTATGCCACTAAACAAATTGGTGAGATTGAAAAGGTTTTTGATTACACACTTGATGACAGAATTCAGTTCATCATATTCAATAAATTTTCTGATTTAAAAGAAAGCAATATTGGTTTAGAAACAGATCAACAGTATAATGTTGGTGGAGTAACTTTTATAGTAGGGACCAAAGTGGTTTTATATTTCAATGGTGACCACCGCGACCTTGAGCGACAGATAAAAGCCGGCATTACCAAAGTTATGCTTGACCAGATGATGTATGGCGGTAACATCAAAGATGTTGTGCGCAATTCAACGCTGCTCAACCTTCCTGAATGGTACACACAAGGTTTGATTTCCTACATGTCAAACGATTGGGATGCAGAAATTGAGAACCATGTGAAAGACGGAATTCTTAGCAAGAAATACGAAAAATTCAATCGCCTTACGGGCGATGATGCTCGTTATGCCGGACATTCCATCTGGCGTTATGTCTCAGAGACCTATGGCAAACAGGTAATCTCCAACATTCTCTACATGACTAAGATAAGCCGAAACATTGACAGCGGTTTTCTTTTTGTGCTGGGTGTTTCATTGAAGAATCTTACTTATGAGTGGTTAGCGTATTATGATAAGTTGTATTACGAACGAAGCAAGAATCTTTCTCTGCCTAAAGAAGAACCTTTATTGAAAAAGTCCAAGCCAAATATGGTGTACTCGCAACTAAAAGCAAGTCCCGATGGGCGCTACAACATTTTTTCAGGAAACGAATGGGGAAAGTACCGAGTTTGGTTGCAAAACACTCAGACCGGAAAAAAGAAAAAAATTATCCGTATCGGCCACAAGTTGGAACAGAAGACAGATTATTCCATTCCACTCTTGGCATGGCATCCTTCATCACAATTATTCTCGATGATTACGGAACATCGCGGAAAAATTATGCTCACACTATATAACCTGCAAACAAAGAAAAAAACCAAACGTCCGCTTTTCAACTTTGAAAAAATTCTTGACTATTCATACTCTGACGATGGTAAAGAGTTAGCCATGTCAGCAGTTCAATTCGGGCAAAGTGATATTTTTGTTTACAACCTTGCGGCTAACACCTATCATCAGGTAACAAAAGATATCTGGGATGATTTAAACCCTCGCTTCATTAACAAATCACGTGAACTGGTTTTTGCATCTAACCGCAACAACGATACTATTAAACTAAACGAAAGCAGCATGTTGCCAAAAGATGCTTCAACGGATATTTACGTTTATAATTACAAAACAAAATCGCAACTATTAAAACGGATTACGCATACCACTAACATTAACGAAACTCAACCTGCTCCATTTGATAGTGCACACATTGCATATCTCAGCGATGCAAATGGAGTGAACAACCGTTTTCTTGCAAAAATGGACAGCGTTATCAGTTATGTTGATACCATTGCACATTACAGTTACATAGCCACTTCATTTCCTGTAACAAACTATCCGCGCAATATTCTTCAACAGGATGTTCAGCCAAAATCCGGAAAGGTTTCTGAAATTATTTTCAATGAAGGGAAATACTACATGTACCAGCGCTCTGTACTTAATGAAAGTGCAAATAAAAATATTGAACTAAGAGATTCGCAATTCAGATCTGAGCAAAAAAATAACAAAACTGAAGAAGAAAATATTGATGAGACAAATGGAATCCCTCGTTCAAGAAACACGTTGGTGTCGATTACTAAAGAAGAAAAAATAGTTGCTCCGGGAGAAATTGATATCAACAACTACACTTTTGAAGGTGAAACGCGAGACAGTAAACAGAAAGAAGTAAAACAAACCGAAACTGTTGTAAATACAAACGCAGAAACAAATGCGCGCCAATTTGAAAACGGAAAAGAAGTTGTCACTCCAAAAGAAAAAGAATTTACGCTTCCTAAATTGCGGAACTATGATGTTGCATTTTATACCGACTACGTTGTAACACAATTGAACAATAATTTCATCAATTCATCTTATCAGAAATTTACAGGAGGTGGCGCAGTATTTTTCAATCCCGGAATCAATGGTCTTTTCAAAATTGGAATCAGTGACGTGATGGAAGATTATAAGATCGTTGGCGGTTTCCGCTTTGCCGGTAATCTGAACAGCAATGAGTATTTTCTAAGTTACCAGAATTTTAAAAACCGCCTTGATCAACAAGTTGTTTTTCATCGTCAGAGCTTTCTGAATATTGTTCAAGTATCAGCAATTAAAGTTCACACACACACCCTTACTTACTCGCTTAAATATCCTTTCAGCGAAGTGGCTTCATTGCGCGGAAGCATTATCGGACGTACAGATCAGGAAGTAAACCTCAGCACAGACCTTAGTAACCTGCAAGAAAAAAATCGCAACAATTATCTTGGCGGTTTGAAAATGGAATACGTTTTTGACAACACAGTAAATCGCGGATTAAATTTATACAACGGCTGGCGTTACAAAATTTTTGGCGAGTACTATCAGCACGTTGATAAAAAAGCTGCTCGCTTCTTTGTTATTGGATTAGACATTCGTTACTACAAAAAAATTCATCGTGATTTGATTTGGGCAAACCGATTTGCAGCAAGCACTTCATTCGGAACTGAGAAACTGATTTATTATCTGGGCGGAGTTGATAATTGGTTTGTTCCTAAATTTGATAACTCAACCTCTATTGATTACACACAGAATTATCAATACCAGACTGTAGCCACCAATATGCGCGGCTTTTATCAGAATGTTCGGAATGGAAACAGTTTCGCTTTATTCAACAGTGAATTGAGAGTGCCGGTTTTCAAATACATTATGAATCGTCCTCTTAAATCTGATTTTCTTACCAACTTTCAGGTTGTTGCTTTTGGTGATATAGGTACTGCGTGGACAGGGCCTTCACCCTATTCTCAAGACAACTTTTTAAACACACAAACCATTCAATCAGGCAACATTACAATTAAAATTAAAAACAGTAAAGAGCCAATTGTTGGCGGTTACGGTTTTGGAGTGAGAAGCAGAATCCTCGGCTACTTTATTCGCGCTGATTATGCCTGGGGTATTGAAGATGGCAGAGTATTAAAGCCGATATTATATATTTCATTGAGCCTTGATTTCTAAGATGAAAAACCTGAACGACAAAAATTTATCATTCAAAACTATGGACATAAATACTGTTCTGATATTACTTACAATTGGCTTGTGTGCCGGTTTGCTTAGTGGATTTGTTGGTGTTGGAGGTGGAATTATTATCGTTCCCGGTTTAATTATTTTTCTCGGATTTTCACAGCATACTGCCCAGGGAACAAGTCTTGCTTTGCTGATGCTTCCAGTTGGAATTTTAGCTGTTTTAAATTATTATAAAGCCGGACACATCAGTTTTCATGCAGCGTTTGTAATAGGTATTGCATTTATTCTGGGCGCCTTTCTAGGTTCAAAAATTGCAATTGGTATTGACCAAAATATTGTAAAAAAAGTTTTTGCAGTTTTTATGATTCTTGTTGCGTTGAAATTTTTGTTCGGAAAATAATCCGGTGAAAGAAAAAATAAAAATTCTATCCGAAAAGTATTTCAGTGAGGTTGTCGCGCTTCGCAGACATTTGCATGCAAACCCTGAATTATCTTTTGAAGAAATTAAAACCTCTGCTTTTGTTTGCTACAAGTTAAATGAATGGGGAATTCCTTATAAAACCGGAATTGTAAAGACTGGAATTGTTGCTTTAATAGAGGGTAAAAATCCTGAGAAAAAAACAATTGCTCTACGTGCAGATTTAGACGCACTGCCCATAAAAGAAGAAAACAACATAGAATATATTTCTACGAATATTGGTGTGATGCATGCGTGTGGACATGATGTTCACACCTCATCATTGCTGGGCGCGGCAAAAATTCTTAATGAACTAAAAGGTGATTTTGAAGGAACGATAAAACTTATTTTTCAACCTGGAGAAGAAAAACTTCCGGGCGGTGCATCACTGATGATAAATGAAGGTGTATTACAAAATCCAAAGCCTGCAAGCATTTTTGCACAGCATGTTTTTCCAAGTATGGAAACAGGTAAGGTTGGCTTCCGTCCGGGGATGTATATGGCTTCAACAGATGAGATTTACATTACTGTAAAAGGCAAAGGCGGACATGCTGCAATGCCTGCAAATTATGTCAATCCTTTATTGATTGCTTCAGAATTGCTGGTTGCTTTACAGGAAGAATTTATGGATGAAGAAACACGCACAATTCCAAACACTCCAACTGTTCTTGCTTTTGGAAAAATAACGGGAATGGGTGCTACTAATGTAATTCCTGATGAAGTAAAAATAGAAGGAACATTCCGCACTATGGATGAAAATTGGCGCGAAGAAGCCCACGAAAAAATGAAAGATATTGCTGCAAAAGTTTTTGCAGAAAATGGTGGCAGCGGAGAATTCAACATTATGAAAGGCTATCCTTTTTTGGTGAATGATGAAGCGCTTACCAACAATGCAATCGCAAATGCAAAAGATTTTTTGGGCTCTGAAAATGTGGAGTTGCTTGACCTTCGTATGACAGCAGAAGATTTTGCTTTTTACTCGCAACATATTCCTGCCTGCTTTTACCGACTAGGAACTGGAAATAAAAAACTAGGAATCACCAGCGGAGTGCATACTTCAACATTTGATATTGATGAAGAAGCTTTGAAAACAGGAATGGGTTTAATGGCGTGGCTCACTATCTGCGAACTTAAATAAGCCACCTGTGTGTACAGCAACAATCGTTGTTCCTTTCTGAAAATAATTTTTCACTATCAGGTCAAAAATTCCAAACATCATTTTTCCTGTATAAACAAAATCAAGTTGGATGTTGTGATTTGATTTAAAATCAGAAATGAAACTCAGTAATTCTTCATTCTTTTTCGCATAACCACCAAAATGATATTCTGTTTGCAATTCAAAATTTGCATTTGTCTGTACTAATTTTTCAATTTCATTTTTCAGGAATCCTCCTCCTTTCAAAACCGGAAAACCAATTGCTTTTTGAATCTCTTTAAGCGAAAAAACAATCCCGGCAATTGTTCCACCAGTGCCAACTGCACAAGAGATATAATCAAACTGTATACCTATTAGAGAACTGATTTCCGAACAACCTTTTACAGCCAATTCATTTGTTCCGCCTTCGGGAAGCATATAGAATTCGTCTGAATTATGAAAACTCTTTTTGCGATATTCTTCCCTTGAAACAAACCGCAATTCCATTCCGCAATCCTTTGCAAACTTCAAAACGGAATTATCATTTTCATCTAATTCCTCTCCCCTAATTATCCCAACCGTTTTAAAGCCAAACTCCTTCCCCGCTGCTGCTGTGGCAATAATGTGATTTGAATATGCTCCGCCAAAAGTTAACAAGGTGTTTTTGCCTTGTCGCTTTGCTTCTTCCAGATTATATTTGAGTTTGAACCACTTATTTCCACTGATATAGGGATGAACTAAATCAAGACGCAAAACAAAAAAATTGATTTCTTTTTCTTTTAAAAAAGTTGCTTCAATTTTTTGTAGTGAGATATTTTTAGTTTCGGGAAACATAAAGAATCAGGAGTGTAAAAATGCTTTAATTGTTTTACTTTGCAGTCATGTCAGATGATTATTCTTTTAAAAAAGAACTTGACCCCGAAGATTTTTATTACTCCCCGGAAGGCTATATTATTTTTACCGAAAAATATCACCTGAAACGAGGATACTGCTGCAAAAGTGGATGCAGACATTGCCCCTATAATTACAATCCAAAGACTGGGAAATTTGATAAAGAGAAAAAAGAATGAGCACTAAAGATTTTAAGAAGATTATTTTGCAAGGAATACCTGAAAATCTTCCTGCGATTAAACCTTACGATACCTCACTGAACCATGCGCCCAAGCGCAAAGACATTCTTTCTTCTGAAGAAAAAAAATTAGCTGTCAGAAACGCGCTGCGTTATTTCCCAAAAAAATTCCATGCTGTTCTTGCCAAAGAATTTGCCGAAGAACTAAAGAAATACGGACGCATTTATATGTATCGTTTTCGTCCCGATTACAAAATTTTTGCACGCCCGCTTTCTGAATATCCTTTTAAATCAAAACAGGCAGGTGCTATTATGCATATGCTTTCAAATAATCTGGATTATGCAGTTGCACAACACCCCCATGAACTGATTACTTATGGAGGGAATGGAGCGGTATTCCAGAATTGGGCGCAGTATTTACTGACGATGAAATATTTGGCGGAAATGACTGACGAACAAACATTGGTTATGTATTCAGGGCATCCGCTTGGTTTGTTTCCATCACATAAAGATGCTCCACGAGTTGTTGTTACAAACGGTATGATGATTCCTAATTACAGCAAACAAGATGACTGGGAAAAATTTAATGCTCTTGGCGTAACCCAATATGGACAAATGACTGCAGGCTCATTTATGTATATCGGACCACAAGGTATCGTGCATGGAACTGCAATTACGATTTTAAATGCCGGCAGGAAAATCAGCAAAGGGAAAACTGAACTTGCTGGAAAAATTTTCGTCTCTTCAGGTTTGGGTGGAATGAGTGGGGCACAACCAAAAGCTGCCGTAATTGCGGGAGCTATAGCTGTTATTGCCGAAGTTAATTCTAAAGCAACAGAAACCAGACATTCACAAGGTTGGGTTAATGAAGTGTATGATGATTTGAACAAATTGATTGGACGAATTGAAATTGCACGAAAGAAAAAAGAAGCCGTTTCATTGGCATACAAAGGGAACATTGTTGATTTGTGGGAAATGTTTGCTGAGAAAAAAATAAAAGTTGAAATCGGTTCAGACCAGACTTCACTTCATAATCCTTATTCTGGCGGGTACTATCCTGCCGGAATTTCTTTTGAAGAATCGAAAAAAATGATGGCTGAAAATCCTGAAAAGTTTAAAAAAGAAGTTCAGAAAAGTTTGGTGCGACATGTAAATGCAATTAATAATATGGTGAAAAGGGGAATGTATTTCTTTGATTATGGAAATGCGTTTTTGCTGGAAGCCAGTCGCGCAGGTGCTGACATTTTAAAAGCTGATGGCAAATTCAAATATCCATCTTATGTTCAGGACATAATGGGTCCGATGTGTTTTGATTACGGCTTTGGGCCTTTCCGTTGGGTATGCACTTCAGCTAATCCAAAAGATCTGGAACAAACCGACAAAATAGCAACTGCTGTTCTGGAAAAAATTTACAAAACCTCACCTAAGGAAATTAAACAACAACTTTCGGATAATATCCGTTGGATAAAAGAGGCACAAAAAAATAAATTGGTTGTGGGCTCACAGGCTCGCATACTTTATGCTGATGCGGAAGGAAGGATAAAAATTGCCGAAGCTTTTAATAAAGCTATCCGTGAGAAAAAGATTTCAGGACCTGTTGTTCTTGGTCGCGATCATCACGATGTTTCAGGAACAGATTCTCCTTTTCGTGAAACTTCCAACATTTATGATGGTTCACAATTTACCTCAGATATGGCGGTTCAGAATTTTGTAGGAGATTCTTTTAGGGGCGCTACCTGGATTTCCCTTCATAACGGAGGTGGAGTTGGCTGGGGCGAAGTAATAAACGGTGGCTTCGGATTAGTTCTGGACGGCTCAAAAGATGCAGACAAAAGGTTAAAATCAATGCTTTTCTGGGACGTAAACAATGGAATTGCCCGAAGAAGTTGGGCAAGGAACAAAGAGGCCATGTTTGCTATTAAACGGGAAATGAAGAGAAGTAAAGGCTTGAAAATAACAGTTCCCAACTTAGTTGACGATGCTCTGCTGAAAAAGCTCTTTTAGCTCATTTTCAGCACTTTCAACTGCAACCAAAAAAATTTCACCTTATTTTACAACTTTTTCGGAGATTTAAGGTAAAACACCTGCTTCTTAGATTAAACTTTGTGTGTTACACAACCCTGTACTTATGGTTGTTTATCAGAATTATTGAATAATTTGAGGAGTTTAGTATATTTGCCTTGCTTAAACATAAAAACAAACAGAACCAATTAATATCATGAACAAAGTCTATTCTCTGTTAACCGTTCTTGCCTTTTCAGTGTTATCTGCTTCAGCCGGAGTAATTGTCCTTGAAGGAAATTATCAAGGTAAAAATCTTTATGTTCAAAATCCTTTTGCGAGTTCAGGTGTCGGCTTTTGTGTATACGAAGTAACTATCAATGATCAAACCACTACTGACGAGATAAACTCAAGTGCATTTGAAATTGATTTCTCATTTTTTCAATTACCACTTGGCTCTAAGGTTGAAGTAAAAATAAAATATAAAGACGATTGTAAACCAAAAGTACTGAACTCAGAAGTACTGAAACCAATGGCAACATTTGATATTGATGCATTGGCTGTAAGTAAAGAAGGGGTATTGATTTTCAATACTAAAAACGAAACAGGAAGTCTGCCTTACACTGTTGAGCAATTCCGTTGGAACAAATGGGTAGATGTTGGAACCGTTCAAGGGAAGGGTTCTCCCGATTTAAATAAATACGAATTTCAGATTGGAACCATTCACTCAGGTGAAAATAAATTCAGGCTGAAACAAGTTGATGCAAGCGGAAAACCACGTTATTCAATTGATACAAAATACAAAAGCCCGCTGCCTCCCGTAACATTTAATGATGCGGGCAAAAAAGTATCAAGCAGTATTTCTTTCTCTGACAAAACTATGTATGAGATTTATAATTCTTATGGCAATATTGTTCAGAAAGGAATTGATAAAAGCGTAGATGTTTCTAAACTTGACAAAGGAAGCTATCAGGTGAATTTTGACAATACATTTGGTGAGTTCAAGAAATAATTTTAATAAACTTTAACAAAAAGCCAGTCCTGAAGGATTGGCTTTTTTGTTAAAAGAAAGATGGAGAAAATAGAACATATAGGCATTGCCGTAAAGAACTTAGTAGAAGCCGAAAAAACTTATACTGCATTACTTGGCATTTCACCTTACAAACGCGAAGCGGTGGAAAGTGAGCACGTAACTACTTCATTTTTCAAAATTGGTGAAACTAAAATTGAATTACTGGAATCCACTTCACCTGAAAGTGCCATTGCTAAATTTATTGATAAAAAGGGCGAAGGAATCCATCACATTGCGTACGCTGTTAATGATATTATTTCTGAAATGAAAAGCTTGAAAGAACAAGGATTTACGCTACTGAATGAAACGCCTAAAAAAGGAGCTGACAATAAATTGATTTGCTTTGTTCACCCAAAAAGTGCAGGAGGTGTTTTGACAGAACTTTGTCAGGAAATCCGTTAAGAAATTACCTTATTAATGAAAAAAGCCCCAATCTGGGGCTTTTTTGTGGGCCCACTTGGGATCGAACCAAGCACCCACAGATTATGAGTCTGTTGCTCTAACCGAATGAGCTATGGGCCCGAAAACTGCCTGTCTTTAGGCAGAAGGGACGCGAAATTATACATTTGCACCCAATATGCAAAATAAGTTTCACCCTGAGGGCGGTATTAAAAACATCATTTTTGATTTAGGAGGGGTTATCCTCAATATTGACTATAACCTTACTTCGCAAGCCTTTAAAAATCTTGGACTTAGTGATTTTGATCAAACGTATTCACAGACTAAGCAAAACCATTTATTTGATAAACTTGAAACAGGCGAAATATCTGAGGCTGATTTCTACACTCAGATGAAAACCTGTTTTTCAAACACTATTTCAGAAAATGAAATTGAAACTGCATGGAATGCTATGTTACTTGATTTGCCTGAGGAAAGAATTAATTTATTAAAGAAGCTTTCTAAAAACTACAGACTTTTTCTTCTTAGTAATACAAATAGTATTCATTTCAAAGCATACTCTGCTTACCTGAAAAACACGTTTGGTAAAATGATTTTTGACGATATTTTTGAAAAGCAATATCTCTCATTTGAAATTGGAATGCGCAAGCCCGACAAAAAAATATTTGAGCACGTGCTGAATGAAAATAATCTTATTCCTTCAGAAACGCTGTTTATTGACGATTCTATTCAGCATATTCATGGTGCAAACGAAACTGGAATAATTACGCATCATCTGAAATTACCGCAAACAATCATTGATGTATTCAGGTAGGTTTTTAAAACTCACCTTCCGTCCCCTCTCCCGGTCGTTTTTGATTTCTTTTTTTGAAAAGTGAAGCGTCCTGCTCACCAAAATTGTAGGTAACTGTAAATCGCAGAAAACGTGTTTCTCTTCTTCGCGAAACTTCCTGGGTATAATATGGAGTGTCATACGTTGCGCCAAAACGTCTGGTATTAAATGCATCATTCAATATAAGGGTGAAAATCCATTTCTTCTTTATGGACTTATTTATGCTCACATCAAGTGAGTATTGAGGAACCGTAGCACCTTGTAAGGTAATTTTAGGTGCTTCGTAATTCCCATTCAGTTGAACACTAAAATCTTTTGGCAAACGGTAAGTGATATTTGCTTTTGCTGTATAGCTAAACCCACTGTTGCCCGCAGATCCGTCAGTAGAATTTATTTCGGTGTAAAAAATATTTCCGTTCAGCGTAATATCAAGTGGCTTGATAAGCGTTAATTTGAGTGAATTATCCCAACCGAATGAAACACTATTTTTCCCATTTATAAAAGTGTTCACAAGAATAAGCGAATCGGCTTGTGACGGGTATGCATAATTAGTAATAGGATTTTCTGTAAGTTTAAAATAAAGTGAACTAAGCAGGTTAAATTTTTCGTTATATGCATTATAATTCAATTCGCCCATGTTGGTAAATTCGGGTTTCAAATTCGGGTTTCCGATGCGATAGTTTTTATTATCGGCTCCCATTATAAATGGATTGAGTTGAAAGAAATTAGGTCGATTTAGTTTGCGCGAAAAATTCAACTGAATATCCTGATTTTTTGCCACTTCCTTAGTAAAATAAATTCCGGGGAAAATGGAATTGAAAATATTAGAAGCGCTGGATGGGTAGGAATATGAAAATGACTGATTGCGATCTTTTATTGTTGCTTTGTAAAACGATTGCTCAAACCTTAATCCTGCCTGATACTTGATGTTCCACCACATTTTACCCATATAATTAATATAGGCAGCATTTATAATATCGTCTATATAATATTTGTTACTTAGTATGGTATCCTTTTGATAACTGTCAGTGGGATATATATAATTTTCGGTGGCGTTTGCTGAAGTATAAGGCTTATAATAGCTGCGAATACCGGTTTCAATTTTTGAGTTCTCATTAATCGGGTTTACATAATCCAACTGAAAAATAAACTGATTTGATTCAGAAAATCCATCGTTGCGCTGTATTACAGGATTGACTGGGAAGAGTGTTTGGCTGCTATCATAATTATAAGTAGTAAACACATAATCGCGCACTGAATAGGAGTAATTATAACTTGCATCGATTGTCAATTCTTTTCCCTTTTTCGGAAATGTGTGTTTAAAAAATGCAGCCCCGGTTGCATTATAATGATCGTTGATTTGCCTGTTGTTGCGGTTTCCATTGCTTGTTACTCTATTTTCTGAATTGGCATTGCTAAAATTCTGTCCATCGTTAGAATCATTAAAGCGGTAAGAGAAATTGCCTGAGAGTGTAAGTAAATTTCGGTTGTTAAGGTTGATGTCAAGACCTAATCTCCCGCTGTGGTTAATACCCGTTTCTATATTTACATTGTTCTGACTGAAGTAACTTGTTACAGCTGAGTTATAAAGATTAGTGCGGTAAGTATATCCATTGTTGTTATTGCGCGAAGTGTTGTAGCTGTATGAAGCCGAGAAATTAATTTTGCCTTGTCTAAGATTTATATTTCCGGTTGCATTATATCTGTTGTTAGTTCCTATTCCTGCCGATATCATTCCATTGTAACCGGGCTTTTGGTTTTTCTTCATCACAATATTCAGTATACCGCCTGAAGTTGAAGCATCAAATTTTACTGAAGCATTTGTAATTACCTCAACTTTGTCAACCTGATCTGCGGGAATTTGGTCAAGAGTTAGTGTGGTTGGCCGGCCGTCAACATATACCTGAGTACCGCTGTTACGTAGAGTTGCATTTCCATCGGCATCCACACTAACACTGGGTATGTTTTTCATAATGTCAGATGCTGTGCCTCCGCGGGTGGAAATATCTTTGTCAACGTTATACACCTTTCGGTCAATGCTCATGGTCATTGTGCTTTTTTCTTCGCCAATTACCACTTCATTCAGCACTTTAGAATCCAGTTCTAATTTCAGGTTACCCATGTCCATTTCCATGTTTTGCATATTCAACCCAATGGTTTGTTCAAGAGTTGAATAACCAAGAAAACTTATTTTTATCTTAAGTGGAATAAGTGGAAGTTTTTCAAGTGAAAAATCACCATTCTGCTTTACCAATGAACCCGAGATAATGCTGTCGTTTTTTACAGACATTGCTGTTACAGAAGCAAATTCAACGGGTTGTTTTGTTTTTGCATCCAACACACGTCCGAATACCTTGCCTATTGCAGGGGGCTTTCTGTTGCTTTGTTGCTGTGGGTTTTGAGCAAATGAAAAAACAAAAAAAGCCTGTGATATAAACAGGGAAATAATAAATTTCTTCATTAGATTAGTAAGACAGCCTGAATTTAATTGCTCCGGCAAAGGTAGATATATCAGGAAACTAAAGTCCCAACTTTCTCCCCTTCTACCACTTTTAAAAGTGTTCCGGGTTTGTCCATATTAAAGACTATGATAGGCAGTTCATTTTCTTTACAAAGAGTGAAAGCCGTAAGATCCATTACATTCAAACCTTTTGCATACACATCATCAAAAGAAATAGAATCAAATTTAGTTGCAGATTTATCTTTTTCGGGGTCGGCTGAGTAAATGCCATCAACACGTGTTCCTTTTAAAACCACGTCTGCTTCAATTTCTATTGCCCGCAATGAAGCTGCTGAATCAGTTGTAAAATATGGGTTTCCTGTTCCTGCACCAAAAATAACAACTCGCCCTTTTTCTAAATGGCGCACCGCTCTTCTGCGAATAAATGTTTCTGCAATCTCTTCCATTTTTATAGCGGTGAGCAAACGAGTTTGCATTCCTTTGCCTTCTAAAGCTGACTGCAGCGCCATACTATTTATAACTGTTGCCAGCATACCCATAAAATCACCTTGCACCCTGTCCATACCTCCCTCAACTGCTTGAATTCCTCTGAAAATATTTCCTCCTCCAATTACAATTCCAATCTCTACTCCTTTATCTGCAATCTCTTTTATCTCTGTTGCATACTGCGCCAAACGGTTATTGTCAATACCAAATTGTTTGTCTCCCATCAGAGATTCGCCACTTAGCTTCAGAAGTATTCTTTTGTATTTCATTTGTTTTTATTGCGTTGGGTAAATTTAGGTCAAAAAAAAGAGAGAACTAAATTCTCTCTTTTTTCTTTTTTTATTTTTCTATCACTTTGCCAGTGATATGCGTTTGAAGCCTGTTGCAATCAAACCTTTTTCGGTTTCGTCAAGGTATTGGCGAATTGATTTTTTATTGTCTTTAATAAACTCCTGATTCAACAACGTGCTTTCTTTGTAGAATTTGTTCAGTTTACCAAGTGCAATTTTCTCAAGCATTTCTTCAGGTTTGCCTTCAGCACGAGCTTGCTCTTTACCGATTTCAATTTCGCGCTCCAGTGTTTTTGCATCCACATCGTCTTTATCCAAAGCAACAGGAGCCATTGCAGCAACCTGCATTGCTACATCTTTTGCGGCTGTGTCAATTGCTTCGCTTCCGCTTTTGTTGAAACCAACAACGGTTGCTACTTTATTTCCAGGGTGATTGTAAACAACCACTTTTTCAGCATCTACTTTTTCGTAAGAAGACAATTCAATTTTCTCACCGATTTTCCCAACCTGTTCGGTTACACGTTCTTCAACGGTAAGTCCGGCTAGGTTCAGCGCTTTCAATTCATCCAGTGTAGCGGGATTTTTTTCAATTGCTAAATCTAGAATAGAAGTTGTGAAAGCAACAAAAGCATCATTTTTTGCTACGAAATCTGTTTCGCAGTTCAAAACAATTAATACTCCACGTTTGCCATCAGTTGTTGTTTTTCCTATAACCACACCTTCTTTTGCATCACGGTCTGAGCGGTTTGCTGCTACTTTCTGTCCTTTTTTGCGAAGGTAGTCTACCGCTTGTTCAAAATCTCCGTTTGCTTCAGTAAGTGCTTTTTTGCAGTCCATCATGCCAGCTCCTGTCATCTGACGAAGCTTGTTCACATCTGCTGCTGATATTGGTGCTATTGTTGACATTTTTAAAATTCCTGTGATTCTTAATTAATTATGCTTTTGCTGCTGGTCTGCGTGGTCCGGCCGAAGATGGTCTTCTGCTGCCCGGTTTGCGAGATAGACCTGGTTTTCCGCCTTCTTCCGCTGTATCAGCTTTTGCATATTTGTTTGTTTCTGTTGCTTCTTCACCTTCTTCGCCTTCATCATCTTTGTCTTTAGAAACTTTACGCTCTTCCAGACCTTCAATGATTGAATTAACAACCGTTGAAACAATCAGTTCAATTGATTTTGAAGCATCATCGTTTGCAGGGATTGCAAAGTCAACCAAATTAGGGTTTGAGTTTGTATCCACAATAGCAAACGTTGGAATGTTCAAACGTTTTGCTTCTGCAACTGCAATATGTTCTTTCGAAATATCAACAATGAAAAGTGCTGCAGGAAGACGGCTAAGGTCAGCAATGCTGCCCAAATCTTTTTCCAATTTCTCACGCTGACGAGAAATCTGCAGTTTTTCTTTTTTAGAAATGGTATCAAAAGTTCCATCAGTTGTCATGCGGTCAATTGTTGCCATTTTTTTCACCGATTTACGGATAGTGGCAAAATTGGTCAGCATTCCACCGGGCCAACGCTCGGTAACAAATGGCATGTTTACTCTTTTCGCTTCGCGGGCTACAATTTCTTTTCCTTGCTTTTTAGTAGCTACGAACAGAACTTTTTTTCCTGATTTTGCAATTTGTTTTACAGCCGCAACTGCTTCAACAAGTTTTGCAGAAGTTTTGTTCAGGTCAATAATGTGAATTCCGTTTTTCTCCATGAAAATGTAAGGAGCCATAGCAGGATTCCATTTTCTTTTGAGGTGTCCAAAGTGAACACCTGCATCCAGCATTTCTTTTGTTGTTGGTAATGACATTTAACTGATTTAGAATTATTATTAAATAATGTAGATTAACGTTTGCTGAATTGGAAGCGTTTTCTCGCTTTCTTTTGTCCGAATTTTTTACGCTCAACCATGCGCGGATCACGTGTCATAAGACCTGCAGCACGCAAAGTTGGTTTGTTTTCAGCATTGTATTCAACCAATGCACGGGCAATTCCAAGGCTGATTGCTTCAGCCTGGCCTGTAATTCCACCACCTTCAACTGTTACCGTTACATCAAAATCCGTTGCTGAATTAGTCAACGACAATGGTTTAGTAACTGAAGTTTGAAGCGTTGTAATAGGAAAATACTGTTTGTAATCTTTATCGTTTACCACAATGTTACCTTTTCCTTTTTTCAGGTAAACACGGGCAACAGCCGTTTTTCTTCTTCCGAGAGCGTTGATGACTTCCATACTTATCTTATAGTATTAATGTTGATTTCTTTAGGTTGTTGTGCTTCGTGTTTGTGCTGGCTACCTGCATAAACGTGAAGATTTTTGTTGATGGCTCTGCCTAATTTATTTTTTGGCAACATACCATAAACCGCTTTGGTAATTACTTCCGAAGGGTTTTTAGCAAACAATTCACGAGGTGTTGTGAAACGCTGTCCACCAGGGTAACCTGTGTGACGCACGTATTCTTTGTCATCTAATTTTGCACCGCTCAACACAACTTTCTCTGCATTGATAACAACAACGTTATCACCACAATCCATGTGAGGAGTGTAATTGGTTTTATGTTTTCCGCGAATAAGAATGGCAAGTTGAGATGCCAAACGTCCGAGCGTTTGTCCTTCGGCATTTACCAAAACCCAATTTTTGGTTGCCGTAGCCTTATTGGCTGAAACGGTTTTGAAACTTACTGAATCCACTGTT
>CANJWH010000054.1 GCA_947478465.1 Bacteroidota bacterium | reverse complement strand
TATAATCCATTCAAGCGGGCCCATTTTGCCAATTATTTTTGTATGTATCCAAAACTGGTAAAGCGTGTTGAATGAAGCAATGGTAGCAAACATAACAGGCTCAAAACCAATTAGGGCAAGCGGGAGATAAAAAATAAAAGAAAAAACTCCCTGAAACGAACTTTGCCGCAGAGCAACTGAAAGGTTGTATTCCTCACTCTGGTGATGCACAATATGTGCCGCCCACAGGGCATTAATCTCATGACTCATTCGATGAAACCAGTAGTAACAGAAATCAACTGCAAAAAATAACACTATCCAAACCCACAATTCGTTAGGCTGCGCGTGTTTTTTACCTATATGCTCGAACAAAAACAGGTAACCAAAGAATAAAATTGATTTCAAAAAAATGCCGGTAATCTGCGAAGTAATACCCAGACTAAGGTTATTTATAGAATCATTCAGTCTGTAATATTTTCTTTTCTGAATGAGCCCAATCAATAATTCTACACCAATAAGGATAAAGAAAATGGGAATGGAAAGAGCAATGTAGTTTGTTTTCATCTGTAAATATTTATCATTTTTAAAGGACAAACAGAAAGCCTATAATCTTGCCTGAATTAGAAATTGCATTATAGATATTTCATGCCTTCAAAAATAAGAATAAAAAAAGGGGAAATTGCTTTCCCCTTTTTCCAATCATTATTGATTATGATTACTTAAGATTTTTAGGCTCTGAAACAGCTTTCTGCTGAACAACCGATTTTTTCTGAAGCGGTTTGTTTGCCATTTGTGCAGGAGATTTTGTTTGCGTTGCCGAAACCGACTTTACCTGAGCAGGTGCTATCTGTATTGAAGTGCTGTTCTGTTCCTGTCTTTCAACAGCTGTATTTGTAGTTACTCCGCTCGCTGCTTTTGTATCCACAGATGAAGCATGCGATTTTACAGAAGTTGATTCTGCTTTCTTAATATTTCTTTTTGTTAGAGCGTTTTGAGCAGAAACAGAATTAAAAGCCAAAGCTGCAAGGCAAAAAAAAGTGATCTTTACTATAGTCTTCATTTTTATATTATTTATTGGTTTACTGCTTCTCTTTCAAATTAAGTGCCAGAAATTATTTTGTCTGTTCTTTAAGAAATTGTTTAGCCTCCTCAACGCTTACTGCTTTGTTGTTGATTGAACCTATAATCTCTGCTTCTTTCACACCGTAACCTAGTATTTCTTTACGTATTTTCTGAGCCTGCTCAAAAGTATCATATGCTCCGATAATATATATTTTCAAACCTCCTGTAGTTGATTTAAACTCTACACCTTCACGCGCCATCATATCAGCCAGTTTATCAACCTGCAAACGCAAACGGTATTCGGTTAACTGAACTTTAAATTTAACTACATCTTTATCAGCAGGTAATTCGGTAATTACACCAGTCCGCACCTGGTTTTTATCCTTTGCTTTCTGAATTTTTTCTCGTTTTTCCAATTCAAGAGCGATAGCTTCAACAGCTTTAGGTGTTGCTGCAAATGCTTCATCATAACCTAATGAAATTAACTCGTTCTGTTTATTCTCTGCATCTTCAAAATTTTTGAAACTTCCAAGTGTATAGATAGTGAGCGTGTCTTTTTTAGTTTCAACCAATCCCTCTATATTGTTCAGTTTCTGTTTCTGTGTTGCGGGAATAGTTTTTCCAAATGTAGCAACGTGAACAGTGTATTGCGAATCGCCTAATTTCTGTAAGTTGATATAGTCAGCATTTGCCTGTGAACGCTTCATGCTCATGCTGTCACCCATATTTTCAGCAATCTCCTGGAAGTTAATTGTTACGCCATTTGCATCAACAATGTATCCTGGTTTTGTATTCGGCTCTTTGTCCAGATAATCAGGAATTCCGTCACTATCAACATCAAGTGGGCAACCATTTTCATCCACTTTTACAGCAGTAGGGGTTTCACCGCATCTGTCTTTCAAATCGGTTACACCATCCATGTCGGTATCTTCTTCATCCAATGCATTAAAATCATAGAAATAAATATCAGGGTCAACACCCGGAATTTTATTATCCCTCTCACTGATGAAGTTCCAGAAAACTCCAAGGGAATTATAATAGTAGCCGTCTTTTTTATTAGAATAACGACCGTCACTGAAATTGTCAATCTTATCGCTCAGCGTAAAGAAATAACTTGCATTTAATCTAAAGGTAAATTTCTCACCTATGTGCATATCAAATCCCCCAGCTACAGGAAAAGCAACTGTTTTTACTGGTGTTTCAGTCAAATGAGTTTCATAATTATAATCACGTTCCATTACTTTAATATCATCAGGATTTGTTGATCCTTCAGGCAGGTTGCGGATAAAACCATCCTGCCAGTAGTAATATAAATCGCCATTAGAATTGTATAAATCGGCACGTGGATTATAGTCCGCATAATAAATACCGGCACTAACAAATGGGGTAAGAAAAGGCTTTCTACCTTTTTTGTTTTTATAAAAATGACTGAAGTTATATTCTAAATTCAGACCCATACTGAACATTTTCGATTCGAAATTACGGTGTTCACGATGTTCGTTCTCATTTCCGCTCACTTTCCCGAATAGGGCATTCAAGCTTACATTAAAACAACGCGAAAGATTTGTTTTAAAGGTGAAATCATAAGCCAACCTGTTACCAATACGATGAATATTTGTGGCGTTTACATCTTCAACATCGCCAAAGAAACGGGTAACTCCCACTCCTGCTCCAATACTTGGATTAAATTTATTAGGCACTTTTTCTGTCTTGGCAGGTTTCTCCTGTTCTTTTTTCACTTCAGTAGGCTCCTGCGCAAAAGTCAACTGACAAAGACCTAAAAGCGCAACAAAATGTATAATTCTTCTCATGATCGGTTTTTATGAATGCGCGTTTAACGCAAATCTCGAGAATAAGTTTTACTCAAGAAAAATATCAATGAGTTTGTTCATCATTTCTTTGTTATACAAGGAACTACCTGCCTGATATAGTTTAATAACACTATTGATTTCATCAGGTGAGATCTCTCCATCTCTGTTTAGATCCACTGTTTTAAATTCTTTAGCCAGCTGTCTGCGTTTAATTGTTTCGGGCGAAGTGTTTGTTGTTTTAGGGAGAATATTGAGTTTGCCATCAATATAAACGCCTCTGGTTCCGCCAAAATCAATAACACGAACACCTTTCATATTCTTATCATAATAGTCAATCATCTCATAAACCTGAGTCAAACTGTAACTAGAATTTCCGTCAAGAAATTGCTCAATAACACGAAGTATTTCATCTGCAGTAAGTAAGCCGTCTTCGTTGTCATCTGAATTGAGAAATTGGGAAGGAATAGTGCTTTGCTGCTCAGTTTTTTGTGCTGTAACTTCCAGTGATTTGTTCATATCAGGATTAAGCTTTGTAAGTTCGGTATATACACCGTTCACACTTTTAAAAACCTTTTCAATCTCTTTGGGATCGGAGATGTTTTTACGTTTTATTTCCTCACTTACACTTTCAAAAAAATTATCCAAATCATCCTGACGCTGCAAATCCTGCTGAATTAGTTCAACTTTTTGTGTCAGCAATTCCATGTCTCCAGGCTTCAAAGGGCTGACTTTTCTGCTATCTGTTCCGCTAGGATAAATTATTGAGATCATTTTTCTGAGAACTGCAATTGAATCCTCGTGCTCTTTTGCAATTATTGAATCGGTATAAGTAATTCCGGCTGTGTTCACTAGAGCGCCAGTTGCTGAAGTTGTTTCTTTATCCTGTTTACCGGCAATAAAATCCACATCTGTATCAAGCGGACATCCATATTCGTCTACACCTTCATCTTTAGGAGTATTAGCGCAGCGGTCAAGAAAATCAAGTACCCCGTCACCATCACTGTCCTGAGTGTCAATTTCTGAGAAATCAATATCGTCAAAGTATTTATCATGCTCGGTTTTAACACCATCGCCCCATAAACTATATGAAAGTCCCAATGAGGTAAACAAAAAATTATCCTTTGCCTTATTCCCTTTTCTGCTGCCTACGCCTGCATCAGAAATATTATCAATAAAATCTGTAAAATTCACGTAATAGGTTGTTCCAAGCCGCATGGTGAAACGATTTCCTACACGAAAATTAACACCACCTGAAACAGGAATATTCATACTGAATAATTTGTATTTCCCAAGTCCATCAAGATTTTGTTGGCGTAAATCGGTTTCGTAATCGTAATCGCGCTGGAGGATAACAGCATTTTCGGCCAAAGGGCTGTTTTCGTCAATGCTTCTGATTGTTCCGTCACTCCAGTATTGATATGGAATACCAGTCGAACTAAGTAAATCTGTTTTAGAGTCAAAACTTAAATAACCCAAGCCAACAGAAACAAAAGGCATAATTACTTTTGGCTTTTTGTAAAAATTATCAAAATTATAAACAATGTTGGCGCTTCCGTTCCAGATATTTGATGAGAAATTATAGTTGTGGTCTATTCCACGTTCATTTACTTTCATATTTCCATGAATTACGCGTAATTCCAATGCAAAAGATTTACTAATGTTTCTGCCAACATTTACCTCATAAGCCATGCTACTGGTAAACAGGTGGGAAAATGTATTGTCGCGCACCTCACCAAAAAAGGTGAAGACGCCCGCACCAAATCCGATTCTGGGTTTGTAAAAAGCGTCTTTGCTTTCATCTTTGGGTACAACTGATTTACCTTCCTGCGCAAAAGCAGAAATAGCAATAAATACAGAAAGTGCGAGGAGTGTAAACGTTTTCAACATATAATTTGAAGCAAAAGTATAATGTTAATTTTATTCCTGATTAAAATAATAAATAAGTATTTCGTCAATAAGATTGATAGGTACCGTTTTGTCTCCTTTCTCCATTCGGTTGATAAACACATCCAGTTCAGCCTTCTCTATCTTCCCATTTTTATTCAGGTCTGCAAAATGATATTTAGGGTCAATATTTTTAACTTCAATCGATTTGGGTTCTGGTGGTTTAGATTCTGTCTGAAGTATTCCTTTCGCATCCACAGGTTTTGATTCTTTTTCCTGAATTCCATTAATTGCATTTGTGTTTGTCGGCTGAACAGGAAGTTTTTCGGTTTTTATTTCTTCTTGCTTGGTTTCAACTTCAGGCTGATTTTGTTGTGTCCCGTTGATACTTATTTCCTGGAAATTTTGTTCTGCTTTTTTAACCTCATCCGGTTTAGATTCAGAAGTTGGTTCCTGATCAAAATAATATTCAATAATTTCATCCATAGTAGAAATAGTAACATTTTTATCTCCATCAAACAGGCGGTCAATAAATTCATTTACTTCTGCTACTTCTACTCTGCCATTTTTGTTAAGGTCGGCAAAATAGAAATCACTATTAGCCTTGGCTTCTGCCTCTAATAAAGCTTTTGCAGCAGCAATACTGTCGGATTTCTGAGCCAGTTTTTTCTGCTCTTCCTTTTGTGCATCAGAACAACCTTCTTTATCAACTTTATCTCCTAATTTTGTATCGCGACAACGGTCAACAACATCCAATATTCCATCAGCATCCCGGTCTTTTTCATTCACCTGCGGACAACCATATTTATCCACCTTAATTCCTTTTGGTGTTTCGCGGCATTTATCAAAAAGGTCAGCTATACCGTCTTCATCAGTATCCACCTGTTTTTGCTTTTTACCTTTAGGAGCAGTGAATTTATAACTTATGCCAAACGAAGAAAACAGAAATTTATCCTTGCCATCATTACCTTGCCTGTTTCCGTATCCTTTGCTGCTCAGGTTGTCAAGCATGTCAGAAAATGTAAGGTGATATGTTGTACCTAAACGAAAATGTAGATTTCTTCCCACTTTTATATCAGCACCCAAGGTAAATGGCATTGCAAAAGTTAGCTGCGAATACTTACCGAAGCCATCAAGGTTGGCATCACGCAGCTCGGTTTCATAAGTATAATCTCTTTCAATATCAACTGCAAGATCAACATTTCCAGGGGTTTCTGGCAGATCTTTAATTGAACCATCATTCCAGTAATAATACTTCTTTCCAGATGCATCTTTCATATCTGCTTTTGCTCTAAAAATAAGGGCTTCAAGACCGAAACCAATTACAGGCAGTACACCCATTTTGCTATTTACATCAGGTTTTATGATGTTATGAAAATTATATTCAAACATCAAAGACTGCCCAACAAGCGAGGTGCGAAAATTCAGATTATCAGTTCCTCGTGTTTCTTCGCCAAAAATTTTACCGGCAAGAAAGTTATAAGAAAGGGAAAATGAATTGGATAGCGGTAGAGAAATATAAAACTGATGGCCCAGACGTGATGCAAATGAAGGACTATAGGCATTTAGCTTTACATCACCGAATAAATTAAGATATCCGATATTATAACCAATTGAAGGAGCTTTACTGTAATTATAACTTGTGCTGTTTTGCGTTTTAACCGAATCTTTTTCAGCAGTAAATGCTGCTGAAAAGCAAAAGAAAAAAACATAAAACAGGAGTAGTTTTATCTTCATGTATCGGCTGTTGACAATGCTTAAATAGTGAGCCAATATACAAAAAATTGAAATCGGCTTTATAGTGAAGTTTATTGAATAAAAAAGCCCCCCTCAAAATGAGGAGGGCTTTGACAAAAAAACATGAAAATTATTTCCCTCCGGAAAGATTTAACGCCTCCTGAACTGAAATACGTGTACCTTTATTATAAGCTACCACAAACGAACCAGTCACACCATTATTGTCGCGGATTTCATTTGCAAATGTTTTAGCTGCGCGGTAAGAGTTGAAGTTACCAACTGTATATTTGTTCCAACCTTCGTGTTCCTCCCAGAAAATCTCGTCAGTAATTTTATACTCGCCCTGAAATACTGATGGAGCTACTTTTTTCTTTCCTGCTGCAACCTGTGCACGAAAAACCAAACCATCAACTGGTTTGCCTTCTTTAACAGCAACTGCAACTTCTGTTTTAACCTGTTGTTTTTTCTCTAAAGGAGCTGATTCCTGTTGTTGTTTTTTGGCAAGAGCATCAGCAGCTTTTTTGTCTTCTTCTTGTTTTTTCTTGATTGTTTCAGCTAACTCACGATTTGCTTTTTCAGCAGCAGCTGCTGCGGCTTTTGCATCCTGTGCGGCTTTAGCTTCAGCAGCTTTTGCATCCTGAGCAGCTTTATTTTCTGCAGACTTGGCTTCCTGAGCAGCTTTAGCAGCAGCATCAGCAGCTTGTTTAGCGGCAGCATCAGCAGCGGCTTTAGCGGCAGCTTCTTCCTTCGCTTTTTCAGCTTCGGGGTTATTATGTGGGGTTTCAACAACATTTACTTTTACTTCGTTGCTCACAACCTCGGCTGCGCCAATATTGATAATACTTTTAGGTAATGCATATTTCTGTGTTTCGTTATTTAAAATATAAGCGAATGTTCCTTCCAGTATCTGATTTCCGCTGGTTCCGGCAGCAACTTTCACATCATAGGATACTTTGAAAGTAGTTTCAGCAGGCAATGACATCCAAAGGAATTTTGCTTTTCTGTCTTTAAATGTAAAAGTTGAATTTGCTACATCTACTGCTGTAGCATCCAATCCTGCGGGGAGCAATTGTTCCAGTTTTGCGAAACCGCTTACCTCTCCCTTATTTACAGTAAGTGTAACTCTGAATGTGCTTTCCGGTGCAGCAGTTGCAGGCATATCAACATTCACAGACACATCTTGTGCTGAACTATTAAAAATTGACACTGTAAAAATCCACGCAGTTATCAGAGTAATTTTCTTAATCATTGGTTTGTTTTTTTAGTTAAAAAAGTGGCTAAAGATATATTATTTTGATTATTGTTCAAACAGGTAGTCTATTATTTCATAGACTTCAGGGAGAGTTAGTTTTGAGTTCCCCTCCAGAAATTCTTCTACCATTGCATAAGCTTCAATGCCTGAAATCTGTTTGTCTTTATTGGTATCAATCATTTCCATTTTAGTATTACCGGAAATCACTGCTTTAGGTTTGACCTGACCACTTTCTAATTTCTGAATAACTTCATTCATATCTCTGATATCATTCTTCTTTGAAGTTTTCTTTTCCTCCATTTTAGGCGCTATTCCTGAAGGTAACGGATACTGCTCACGCATATCTGGATAAATCTCAAACATTTTTGCACGGTTGGTTCCAACTGTGTCTTTATAAGTATTGGCAATTGCCTCATCACTTAAGCCGTATCCTTCTGCATCTACCTTCATACCTTTAGCAGTATTGTTTTCCATGTCTGAATAGTCAGGAATACCATCTCCATCACTGTCTACGGGGCAACCGTTCTTATCAGCCTTTGTACCTTTTGGAGTATCAGGACATTTATCTAATTCTTCAGCTATACCGTCACCATCTGAATCAGTTTCAACTACTCCTGTAAAGTCTATGTCAGTATATCTCCCTACAGGTTCTTTCTTTTTAGGTGTAAAGAAATCATAATGTAATGTAAAATTTGAGAACAAGTACATGTCTTTTGCATCATTGCCTTTGCGAACACCCAAACCGGCTGAACTCACATTATCAATTAAATCAGTGAATGAATAGTAAAAGGTGCTTCCTAATTTCAGACGCAAACGATCACTCACTTTGAAATCAAAGCCAAAAGAGACAGGAATGGTTAAAGCCACTTGTGAATATTTACCAAGACCGTCAAGGTTTGCCTGACGAAGATCTGTTTCATAATTATAGTCCCTGTCAAGTCTAACAGCATTCTCTGCAGAAGGATCTGTTTGTGCAATATCACGGATGCTACCATCACTCCAATAATAATAAGGAGAATCATTTTTGTCCTTCAAATCTCCTTTAGTGTCAAAATTCAAAACACCAATACCGGCAGATAGATAAGGATTAAGAATCCTGTCAGGTCTCAGTATTCCTGCAAAGGTATATGTTAGCTGAGCACTTCCATTAATGGTTCTTGATTTGAAATTAAGGTTACGTTCAACTGAATGCTCATTAGCGACAAGATTACCCATCACAAAATCAAAGTCAACCCTAAATGATGGACTGATATTCTGAGCAACGTTAAGGTTAAAACCAAAACTTGGAATCATCGGATTAACCGACTTATTATGGTTTACATCCCCAAAGAAATGAAACATTCCGGGACCAATACCAATAGTAGGTTTCATATTGGTGTTGGCTTTGCGAAGGCTATCGTTAAAATGTTTTTTAACCTGCTTATCCTGATTTTCTTTCAACTTTGCATTCCTTAGCGAATCGGCTCCGGTTTGCGCAAAACCCTGCAAACCCATTGCAACTGCAAGAACAGAAACCGATAGAACTATTTTTTTCAGCATATACTGGTTTTCTGTATAATTAACTACTCCTGATCAAAGAAGAAGTCAATCAGGCTGTGAAGTTTAGTGGCTGAGTAATCAAGTTTACCGTCAAAGAACATATCAATAGCGTTCGTGATTTCCTGAGGCGAAATAAACCCATCACCATCAGTATCCACTTCTGCAAATTCGCCTATACCTGTTGTTCCTTGAGCAGCAGCAGGTTTATCAAACGAGTAGTAGCTTCCAACTCTTTCAGGTTTAGATTTAGGATGTGATTCCAATACTAAGTTACGAGGTGTTCCAACTGTATCAACTCCTAAATCATCATAAGAATCTTCACCAATAGTTACTCCTTTTGCGTCAACAATAGCACCTAATACTGAGTTTGGCTCATCATCTTTATAATCAGCTACACCATCTTTATCATTATCAAACGGACAACCATTTGCATCAACCGGAACACCTGAAGGAGTTCCTGCACACCAGTCGTCAACGTTATTTATTCCATCACCGTCATCATCTTCGTTATCCAATGCATCAAAGTCAATTTCGTCATAAATAGAAGGAGCTGGTTTAGGAGAACCAATCCCTATGTTCCATGCAAATGAAAGCGAAGTATAGATAAATGCATCGTTTCCGCCTACTCCTTTGCTGCCTTTCAATCCGTCTAAATAATCAGTCATGGTAATGTAATAGGTACCTGATGCACAAACATCAAATTTGTCTGATAGTTTATAACGCAATCCTAATCCAACAGGGATTGTAAGTCCTGATTTAGTGATTGTTTTTTGCTCAGAATCTAATGATTTATCAATCTTAGTTTCATAAGAATCGTCTATTGTTGTAATGTTATACTCAGGAGTTCCGGGAGTAATGTGACCAATAGTATTTTCATCTTTTGCCTCGGTGCGGATGGTTCCATCATCCCAGTAGTAGTAAGCTTTTCCGTCAACGTTGGTAAGATTTGTTTTAGGATCAAACATCATGTAACCAACACCACCAAACAGGTATGGAGAAAAACGTGAAGCGCGGTTAATGAACAGATTATTATCCAGATAAATCATGATATCAAATTCAGCCTGCATAACGGTTGACTGAAAATTAAGATTACGAACCGGTGAACGCTCGTTTTCAGCTACTTTTCCGTAAAGCCCGTTGATTGCAAAACCTAATGCACTCCAGGTACGGTGCTCAATGCGGAAATTATATCCCATACGCCAGTTGGTGTAGGTAAATGTGCTTACGTTATCTGCAATATCGCCCATAAACGACATGTTTCCAGCGCCAATGCTGATAGATGGCCATTTACTGGAAACAAAAGGAGGACGAACTCTTTTAGATGTATCGGCCGGAGCTGCTGCTTTCTCAGCTTCTTTTGCTGCTTTTTCGGCTGCCTTAGCTTCTTTTTTGCTTGCTTTTGTGTCTTCTGCAGGCGCTTCCTGAGCGATAAGACTTCCTGTAAAAATGAATAATGATGCGGTAAAGAGTAGATGTTTAAGCTTCATCTTATGGTTTATTTCTGTAGGTTTTATGTTTTTTTGAGCGGACTAAAATAAACATTTTATTTAATCCAAGCTGTAGAGCAGTTTTTTTTTGATCTCTACAATAAATTTTTAATATTTAACCTCTCCTGCAAATACCTGAAAAGCTGCAATACCCGCAAATCTTTAAATCCTCCGTTTGGGTAAACGCAGCTTGGGTCGAAAACACATCTGCCAATAAAATGTGTAATGCGTTTTCAAATAAGGAGAAACTGTTTTCGTCCAGTAAGTCGGTTTTTAAATCGCCTGTATCTAATTTCAGTGCTTTTACTCCGGCAGATAAATCTTTAAAGCTGATAATACCTGCCTGTATTCCTCCGCCATCCGTCCCTCGTCCTTCGTCACTTCTCCAATAAAGCCAGGCATAAAAGAATAACTGAAATGCTTTGTTAAGGTCGGGTAAGAAAGTCAGTTCATCAAAATCTTTGATGGTGATTTCTTTAGCGGCTACCTTGCCTGTTTTGTAATCAATAACGCGGATGAAACGATTATCTAATTTATCAATCCTGTCGGCTGTGCCACGCAGGTTAACCACCAAATCATTTACATTTATTTTTCCTTCTAATTTTTGTTCGGTTTTAATTAATGACAAAGTGTGTCTTGTTCCCACAAAATCCAATTCCTGTTGCAGAAAGCGTTCTACATAGCGTTGTGCAATTTTTAAACTGATCAGATTTTTGCCTGCTGCTGTTTCCTCGCTTTTATAAACGTTTGCAAATGCTTTTTGCGTGAGCTCTGCAACACAGGGCTGCATGGCTTTAATATCTGCTTTGGTAATTTCTTTTCCTTCAAGCGGTTTATATAACTCTTCCAGCACCGCGTGTATCAGCGTCCCGAAGGTGTCGGCTTCCAGCGTTTCTTCTACTTCATCATTTTCACGCAGCTTCTCCACATTCTGAAAATAGAATTGCAGCTTGCAGTTTTTATAGGTATTGAGTGCGGAAGGCGAAAAACCTTTTTCAGCCATCTGCAACAGGCGCTGCATGATCTGCTCGTTCTTTTCCACCACAATCGTATCGTCCGTAACTTTGGTGGAAGGCGGCAAGGTCATCAGTAACTCGGTGATTTTTGCATTTGGATTTTTGCGGGGCAGCTCACTCTGCAACTGACGGATGAAGCGGCTTTTTTCACCTCCGCCAAAATCTCCGGGTTCGGTGCTATAAAGTATGTGAATATTTTTTGCCCGTTGCAATAAACGGTAAAAGTGATACGCAAAAATAGAATCCTTATCGCCCGTAACGGGAATACCGTATTCTCTTTTTATCTCATAAGGAATAAAGGAATGTGCTCGCGAACCTGCGGGCAAAAAGCCTTCTGAAGCCGAGAGCAGGATCACGTTTTCAAAATCAAGTGTACGTGTCTCGAGCATACCCATTACCTGCAAACCTGTAAGCGGCTCTCCATAAAACGGAAGTGAAGCACCCGAAATCAGACGCTTGAAAAGCAAGGCAAGCGTTTTTATTTCTTTCACTTCGTTGTCTTCTGTAAGCCATGTCTGCAACTGCGTGAGTATTTTTTGCAACGAAAACAGAAACTCCGCATCGGTAGCGTTGCGCTCTTTGTCTTTCATAAAAACATCTTTCAGGAGTTCGCAAAGGCGAAGTAAATCATGTAAAGCACGAACGGTTGAACCTTGCCATGAATTAAAAAGTGTTTCCACCAGAAGCATGGAACTTCCTGAGTTCTTAGCCACGTCTCCAAAACGAATGAAGACGCGATTGTTGGCACGAATGTAATCCTCACGGTCTTTCACCCATCTGCGGTTTTCAGCAGTCAGTGCAATAAAATATGGCTGATTGAAAAGATGCAACACATCACGGAAATAAAAACCTTTGTCTCCCAGTTTCTCTGCTGTTTCCTGCATGCTGAATACGGTTTGAAACAAACCGGTAATCGGATGGTTCTTCAGAGGAAAACCCATGGTTACGTTTACCTTCACTTCATCGGGAAGTGAGTGCAGCATGGGGAAGAGAAGGTTTTCATCAGCAAGCACTAGCGCAGTTTCGGAAAAATTAATTCCTTCTTTTGCCGCTTTCTGCAAAATATCTCCAGCTGTTTTTGCCTGTCCCACATCTTTGGCTACTCCAATGATGGTGATGTTTTTTTCTTCTGCAGACAGATAATTTTCAACCCAGTTGAAATTATCTTTTTTAAATAATTTTTCTTTGCCGATATACTTGCGGATAAAGCTGCCTGCTTCCTGATCTATATCATTTAAGTAGTAGTTGTCGGTATCCCACAATGTTTCTGCCAAGCCTGCGTGAACTAGGGTTCCGGCAATACGTTCTTCCGAAATAGAGAAGGCGTTGAAGCCAGCAAAAATTACTTTACTGAATTTATTTCGAGTGCAACGCTCAGCCGGATTTTCATTCACAATACGACAAGCCAAACCATAATAAACTAAGTTTTCTGAAAGCAGTTGTGTAGTAAAAATAGTGTAGAGTTTACCGAGTGAAAAATAAAATTCCAGATACTTCTGTTTTACATGGCCTGTTTCGGGATTCCATGCTTCCATTTCTTTCAACCCTTTCAAATGTGAAAACAATTTATCAGCATCGGCAAGATGCATATCCACTTCGTTAAAATCACCGAGAATGCTTTGTCCCCAGTTGAGAAATTCATCCAGTGTTTGCGCCTCTGCACCTTCACATTCTTTGTAGGCTTTGTAAAGACGAAACATCAACGAAACGTTATCAGCCAGTTGATGCCCCGAAAGTTTTATGATAAAATCTTCAATGGAAAAAATAGTGGGCGACCAAACTGGTTTATTTAGCTTCTTACCAATCATGCTGTGCAGGAAAAGCCCTGCACGTCTGTTGGGCAGAACGATGCAGAGATGTTCCGTTTCATCTGCGTAGTGGTCAACTATGTGTTGTGAGACTTTATCGAGGAAGGAGTTTTTCATTCTGTGACAACAAACCTCCGTGAGTACATTCTGCCTGAAACATTAACTGTCACAAAATAAATTCCGGCAGAAAGATTTTGTTTTAATTCAAACCTGTGTTTTCCTTTTTGTTTTTGGGTTTCTGAAAAAGGAGTGGCAACAAGCCTTCCTCTAATGTCAGCAATAACGCAGGAAACTGTTTCTTCCAATTCAATTTCAAAACTTAGTGTAAGATTTTCTCCATTTGAAGGATTGGGATAAATGATAAATTCATTAAGCGAATTTGATTGCTCCTCTCCTACTCCATTATAAATCTGCACAAGTGTATCACAAACTTCCAGAATATAATTTGCAACTGTTACGCAGGTGTTTGTTCCCGTAGCGGTAAGAATAACATTATATGTTCCGCAAGTGTCATACGTATGAGCGAGACTGTATTCCGTTGATGAAGTGTTGTCACCAAAATCCCAAAGCAAATCAATGTTACCACCTGAACTCAGGTTAGTAAAGTTTACAATCGGACTGCTATCGTTTAGAGAAATCAAAGATGCTGTAAAATCACAAACAGGATTTTGAAGCACAAAAATATCGCGGGTAGTTGAATCAATACAGCCTTTGTTAGAAGTGGCAAACAGTTTTACTGTATGACCAAAAAGTTCCCAATAAGTATGCGTTGGGTTTTGTTGTGTTGAAGTTATTCCGTCATCAAAATCCCAAAGCCAGTTTGAGATAGTGCCAGTATCAATAGTTGTATTGTTTGTAAATGTAATTGTCAGCGGTTGACAACCTGTAAATGGACTTGCAGTAACAGAGGCATCAGGCACAGGGTGAACTTCAACATCGTTGATTACAGTATCTCGTAAACCGGAAACTGTTATTACAATTAAACGCACTGAATAAACTCCATAAGTTGAATAGGTATGCGTTGGATTTCTGAGTATGGATGCACTACTACCATCGTCAAAATTCCAATTCCATGTAACAATAGTATCGGGTGAAATAGCTGTGCTTTGATTAGTAAACTGTGTGGTATTCCCCTGACAAACTTCTGTGAAAGCGAACACTGCATTTGGTTGCGCATGAGCTGAAGCAAGTAAAAGAAAAGAAACAAAAACTATCAGAAAGCACCTAATCATAAGGAAGGTAAATGTAAATAAAAATAAAAAATACATTTGCTTAGTATTTGGCAGTTTGAAAAAAACGAAAATAATATTACTTGTCCTTACGGGATTGCTTATAGGTTCTACAATTGCCTATTACCGCATTCATCAGTGGAACGGCAAAGATACCACCATTGAAAACGGATGCTGGAAAGGGCAAAATCTTGCTGAAATAGGAACCAATCAATTGTTAACCGCACGAATTGCGGTAGCTACTTTATATGCACTAAATCCCAGTGAAGTAATTTATTTAGTTGCGAACGAAGATACAAAAGGAGAAGAATTGAATTCTAAAAATGATTATGTGATTAAAGGAATTCCTATGGATTCAAGATATTGGAGCATTACCCTTTATTCTGAAGATTATTTTCTTGTACCAAATGAAGCGGATAAATTTTCTTACAACCTTCATAATGTAAGTTATGAAAGCGACAGTAGTTTTATTATAAATATCTCATCGTTGAAGAAAGAACATAATTGGCTGCCATCAGGAAAAGAAGGAAAATTTTATTTAACTATCCGCATGTATCATCCGCAGGAGCATGTATATAAAAACATTGAGTCAATTCAATTACCCACCATTGAAAAAGTGAAGGAATGAACATGACAGTAAAAAGCCTACTTATACTTATTCTTAGCGCACTCGTTGGATACTACCTAATAATTTACCTTACACCGCGGTATATTCTTTTGAAAATAAAATTCAACTCTGGCTCAAAAATGAATGTACCGGTTTATTCAGATGTGATAACAGATACAGACCGGCATATAGTGATGCCAAATCCTGATTTTTTGTATGTGGCAAGTGGTTATAATTTATGGAAGGGGCCAATCCTCATATCGGGCGAAATGCCTGACAGCACATACAGTTCAGTTGCATTATATTCAGATAATACAATGAATTATTATATCCGAAACGACAGACAGACACCAGAAAAAAAATTTAATTTTATTTTGACCAGAAACAAAGAAGACAAAACAAAATATTCGAATGAAGAAGTAATAGTTTCGCCTTCAGCAATGGGAACAATACTTACGAGAATATTAATTAACAAGCCTGAGAATATTGACCAATTAAAAGAAGTGCAGCGGAGTGTTAAAATAGAAGAATTAAATAAGTAACGTCATACTGAACTTGTTTCAGCATCTAAAAAAAAGACTCTTAAACAAGTTCAGTGTAACGAAAAACATATGTACCAACTCACAAAAAAATATCCGAAGAGAAGAGCCTTCATAACGGGAGCTGCTTCAGGCTTGGGCAGAGAGCTATGCAAAGAATTAGCTGCAGACAAATGGATAATTGGCATTTGTGATATTTCAGAAAAAGGATTGAATGAAACTGCTGAAATGATTACAGATGCAGGCGGGAAATCATACCCCTATTTAATGGATGTTGCAGACAAAACAGCTTACCAAATTGTTGCAGAAAACTTTTTAGAAAAGACAGGTGGAATTGATTTATTAGTGAACAACGCAGGTGTTGGCGATGGTTCTCCTTTTGAAGATTATGGTTTAGAAAACTGGGAATGGATTACAAGTATTAATCAAATGGGCGTGATTTATGGGTGTCATTATTTTATACCTACTATGAAAAGACAATCTTCAGGACACATAATTAATATCTCCAGTATTGCAGCCATTGCAACAGCTCCAAACATGTCACCATACAATACCACAAAAGCTGCAGTAAAAGCGCTTTCAGAAACATTGTATTCGGAATTAAAAGAATCCGGAATTAATGTTTCAGTAGCTATGCCTTTCTTTTTCAGAACTAACGTTATGCAACACGCTCGCGGTCAACATGCCGATTCAAAAGAGATGGGAAAATACATGGTGCATGGTGCCAAGCATGGGGCAGAAGCTATGGCAAAACGATTACTAAAAAAGGCAGGAGCGGAAAAATTCCACATTCTTTTTCCTGCACAGGCAATCTTTTTGTTTCACCTGAAACGCCTTTTCCCATTAACATTATTAAAGTTCAATGCATTTATGTCAACCAAAAAAGATACAATGAAAGCGTTGGCAAAAAAGCGATACCACAAACAAATGAAGAAGTAAAACTACTTCGCTTCATTCCAAATTCCCCAACTCTTCTCAGCCTGCAGTTGCAGCATTTCCAGACCGTTTTTTATTTCAGCACCTTGTTGCTTTCCTCTTTTCAAAAATTCGGTTTCATCAGGATTGTAAATTAAATCATACAGCAAATGCTCTGAAGTAATAAAACTATAAGGAATATCAGGCGCATCGTATGTTTTGGGAAACATACCAACAGGAGTTGTATTTACAATGATTTTGTGTTCGAGAATTGTTTGCGGTTTTATTTCAGCATAAGAAAGTGCGTTCTCTTTTTGTGTTCTTGAAATAAACTGAAATTCAATTCCGAGTTTTTTTAAAACATAAGCAACCGCTTTTGAACTGCCGCCTGCACCAAGTATTAGAGCTTTATTATGCTGTACTTTGAGTAATGGCCTCAGTGAATTTTCAAAACCCAAAATATCTGTGTTGAAACCAATCTTTTTTCCATTTCTAAATACTACTGTATTTACCGCTCCTACTCCACTTGCAGAAAAATCTAACTCATCTAAAAAGGGAATTACTGCTTCTTTGTAGGGAATGGTAATGTTGAGACCGCAAAGATTTTGATTTTTAAAAATCAACTCAACTTCTTCAATTTTCTCAATCGGGAAATTGAGATATTCAGCATCAGCTATGTGCTCTTTCTGAAATTTATCAGTAAAATATTTTTTTGAAAACGAATGAGCAAGAGGAAAACCGATAAGCCCGAAGGTTCTCATTATTTAGTGTTCTCTCTGCGTGCTTTTATTAACTCAATCACTATAGGCAGAACTGAAATCAAAACTATTCCTATGGCAACTTTTTCAATATTATCTCTTATTACATCAAATTGACCTAAGAAGAAACCCGCAATAGTCATTGATCCTATCCAAAGCGCCCCACCTAAAATATCAAAAGAAAAAAATCTACGGTAATTCATTTCTGCAACGCCTGCAACAAAAGGTGCAAAAGTTCTTACAATGGGAACAAAGCGTGCCATGATAATTGTTTTGGTTCCATACTTTTCGTAAAAAGAATGTGTTTTATCCAGATACTCCTGCTTCACCAAATTCCTCTTACCTATCTTCATATGCATCACTTTTAGTCCCAGGGTTCTGCCAATCCAGTAGTTTGAGTTATCACCTAAAACCGCAGCAGCAAAAAGCAAACCGAGTAGATAATAAATATTTAAAAATGTATCACCTGTTGATTGGTTAACCTGATTTGCAAATAGGCCTGCAGTAAATAACAATGAATCACCCGGAAGAAATGGCATGGCAACCAAACCTGTTTCAATAAAAATTACCAGAAATAAAATCAGGTAAACGTAAGTGCCGTATTGTTGAAATAGCCACTCAAAGTCTAAGTGGAAAATGTGAGTAAATAGTTCTTGCATAAAAACAAAACCGCAGAGTGCGCAAAGGATTTACGCATAGAGCCGCAGTGAAAATTAATTAGTTAATATTTAGTAAGTGTATTGTCAACCTCGTCAGCCCAGGCAAGAATTCCGCCTTTTAGATTATAAAGGTTGGTAAAACCTTCGCGTGCTTCCAGTGCTTGAATAATATTGCCAGAACGTGCTCCGCTTCTACAATGTATTACTACCATCTTGTCTCGGGCAATTTTATCAATGTTATCCATCATCTCTCCCATTGGAATTAACTGAGCATTGATATTAGCTATTTCAAATTCATACGGTTCGCGGCAGTCAATAACCTGAATATCTTCTTTTTTATCAAGTTTTGATTTCAATTCTTTTACTGTAATTTCTTTCATTTTATTTTTTGATGTTACTTTTTCGGGGACTTTAGGTTCTGTTTTTATTACCTGACTTTTGTGCGAAATAAAACTCATAAATGTATCACCACGCAAGCCAAGTCTTAATGTTTCTAATGGAATAACCTCATCATAACCAATGTTTCCAAGATTTACGTTTGGTCCAAGTTCTTTAATAAACCAAACCTGCTGTGATTTTTGTGGCGCTTCCCAAATAATATCTTCTGCCTTAACTGATTCAACAATCTGCTTTACTAATGAAACGTGAGCCTTTCCACTTGGACGAAAAATTCCTACTGTTCCTGATTCACGCGCTTCTGCAATCACCTTCCATGAACCTGCATCAAGCTCTTTCTGCATCATGCTCTTCCATATTTTAGGATGAATTAGTATTCCAGCTTCTTTAGAACCTACCTCTGACAATACTGTATAATATTTTGCCAAAAGCGAAATATATTCGCATTTCAAATCGTGCGTAATCTGCAACGAACCATCTGAAACCTCAACACTATCCAATCCAAATTTATCCATCACACGCAGATATTCATCAAACATTCCGCGAATTAAAAATGCTTCAAACAATGTTCCTCCAAGGTAAACTTTCATACCTGCTTTTTGATACAAAGCAACCTTCTCTTTAACTCCCGGAGTGATGTAAGAAGTTCCGAAACCGAGTTTAACCAAGTCGCAGTAATTTGACGCTACTGACAAAAAATCTTCAGCTTGACGGATGGATAAACCTTTATCCATCATCATGGTCAATCCACTATTACGGGGCTTTTTAGGCCGCACTGGAATATCTGACAGTTCAAAATTCATAGCTTATTTATAGGCTTCAATCAAATCAATCACGGCAGATATTTTCGATGCTTCTGGATAAAAATCAAACAGCAATTGAAAACGTGTAGCATCAATTTCCATGGCAGTACGCAGCACTTCCATTGCATCGTTTTGTTTTCCCATTGCTAATAATATTGCAGCCATTTTAAAATATAATTCAACCGCACCGGGATTTGTTTTTATTCCTTCGGCAACGGTCTCAAAACCAGCAATTTTGCTTTCGTGTTCAAAACGAAGATGAGCCAGGTCAACCCAAGCGTCTACATTTTCAGGACTTAAAGTAACTGTTTTTGCGTAAGCAAATTCCGCATCGGGAACAAAACCTGTTTTCAAAAGCAAGTCGCCATAGAAGTGCCAGAAGTCTGCATTAGTTTCATCAAAGCTGATGGCTTTTTTTATGTAGCCAGAACTTTCAAAATCCATTCCTTTTCTTTCCAGAACCATTGCCATTCCGAATAATGCATCCGGATATTCTGAATCAATTTTCAAAGCCATTTTATAATGCTTCAGCGCATTATCATCATCTTCCAAACGCTCGTAACACTCTCCAATATAATAATGAGCAGTACTGTCAGGTTGCTCGCATTTAAAGGTTTCTTCATAAACCGTAATTGCTTCGCTAAATTTCTCAAGATTTGCCAATGAATTAGCTTTATTAAAATAGGCCGAAGCAAATTTATCATCAATGGTAATGGCATAATCATAAGCCTGAATCGCTTTTTCGTCCTGATCTAATTTAGCGTATGAAAGTCCAAGATTATACCAACCCGAAGCAGAGTAAGGATGCTCTTCAATAAAATTATTAAAATCTTTAACCGCTTCTTCATGTGTACTTTGCATCTCGTGGCAGAACGCCATTTCATAAAGTGCAGCTTCATTTTCAGGATTAATCTGCAATGCTTTTTTCAGATAACGAATAGCTGTATAGTAATCAGACATATTCTCATACTCAAAAGCAATACAGAGGTAAATATCATCAGGGTCATCCGCCTTTTTAATGGCATCGTTGTAGCATTCTATTGATTTGGTATACATCCCCATCTGGCTGTAAATGCTGCCTTTGGTAATATACAACTCGGTATTGGAAGGATCAAGGGACTCTGCTTTTGAAATAACAGCCAATGCTTTATCTTGTTGATTGGAAGCGGAAAGTAATTGCGCTTTTCGAATAATAAACAACACAGAATAAGGGTGTTGATCAATAGCGCAACTGGCTACTTTCAATGCCTTTCCGTTATCATTAACAGATATGTAGTAATTGAGAAGTTCCTCAAAATCGTTGGTATCAAAAAAATATCGCTCATTTCTGCGCAACATTTTCTCAAAACGTTCCAGACAATTTTTGAAGTGAACATTCTCGCTGTTGGTTGGGGTTTCTTCTGTCATATCCTTAGTTTTTTCAGCGTGAGGATTTAATGCAAAGTTAGTAAAATCAAATTATAATGTTTTTAAGGTATGCTTAATTATTAACAGACAGTGTTTAAAAAATCACACAGCATAAAATCATGCTATCATAAAGGCTTAACATTGATTTATATCTTTGTCTCCCTTTTCAAAAAAGTATATGAGTTTAATAAAATCAATTTCCGGAATAAGAGGAACCATTGGAGGCAAGCCAGGCGAAGGTTTAAGCCCTTTAGATATTGTAAAATTTACGGCAGCATACTCAGCACTGATTAAAAAATCATTTAAGAAAAAAGGCCGACCAAGAATTGTGGTGGGTCGTGATGCGCGTGTAAGCGGTGACATGGTAAACCGTTTGGTTTCCGGAACCTTGCTTGGAGCAGGTTTTGATGTTATTGATGTGGGACTTTCAACTACACCAACTGTTGAAATGGCTGTAACCGATGAAAAAGCTGATGGAGGAATTATTCTGACCGCCAGTCACAATCCTAAACAGTGGAATGCGCTGAAACTGCTGAACAGTAAGGGTGAATTTATTTCTGCTTCTGAAGGTGAAGAGATTTTAAAAATTGCAGCAGCTGAAGATTTCAATTTTGCAGCAGTTAATGAATTAGGTGTCTATGTCATTCGGGAAGGGGCTATTGAGCGACATATCGAAAAAATATTAGCGCTGCCTTTAGTTGATGTTTCAGCCATAAAAGCCAAAGATTTTAAAGTAGTAATTGACTGTGTAAATTCAACCGGTGGAATTGCTGTTCCTAAATTACTAAACGCATTGGGCGTTACAAAAATCACACAACTGTATTGCGAACCTGACGGACACTTTCCGCACAACCCTGAGCCGCTTCCTGAAAATCTGAGTGAAATTGCAGAAGTGGTAAAAAAGAAAGATGCACACATAGGTATTGTGGTTGACCCTGATGTTGACCGCTTGGCATTGGTTTGCGAAGACGGTGAAATGTTTGGCGAAGAATATACATTGGTTGCAGTTGCTGATTATATCTTAAAATCTAAGAAGGGAAATACTGTTTCCAACCTTTCTTCAACACGAGCTTTGCGAGATGTTACTGAGAAGGCAGGTGGTGAATACTCAGCTTCTGCTGTAGGCGAGGTAAATGTGGTTGAGAAAATGAAAGAAACAAAAGCCGTGATTGGCGGTGAAGGTAATGGCGGGATTATTTATCCTGAGTTACATTACGGTCGTGATGCTCTGGTGGGTATTGCATTATTTCTGACGCATCTTGCTAAAAACGCAAAAAGTGTTTCATTACTTCGCGGAAAATATCCTTCTTACTTTATGTCTAAAAACAAGGTTGAACTTGCAAACGGAACTGATGTAGATGCCATCCTTGCCGCAATACAAAAGAAATACAAAAAAGAAAAAATAAATACAATTGACGGTGTGAAGATTGAATTTGAAAAAACCAAAGAATGGGTGCATCTTCGCAAGTCAAACACTGAACCCATTATTCGTATTTATTCTGAAAGCCCGACCGAAACCACTGCAGATACGTTGGCAAAAAAGATAATAATGGATATTAAGGAACTAATGAACCAATGAAAGTATATTTAGACAACGCAGCCACAACACCCATTGACGAAAAAGTGGTGGAAGCCATGTTGCCCGTTCTTAAAGAACAATTCGGCAACCCATCTTCTATTCACGGTTTCGGCAGACAGGCACGAGCTATTATTGAAAAAGCACGGAAGCAGGTAGCTGGTTTTCTGAATGTTTCTCCAGCCGAAATCTTTTTTACTTCGGGCGGAACGGAAGCAGATAATATGGCTATCCGATGTGCGGTTAATGACTTGGGAATTAAACACGCTATTACGAGCAAAATTGAGCACCATGCGGTTTTGCATACGCTGGAGGCTTTAGAAAAAGCAGGTTCAATAAAACTAAGCTTTGTAAAATTGTCTGCAGACGGACACGTTGATTTAGACAGTTTGGAAGAATTACTGAAAACTAACGAGCGCAGTCTTGTTTCGCTGATGCACGCTAATAACGAAATCGGCAACCTAATTGATTTAGTAAAAGTGGGAGAACTGTGCAGAAAGTACAACGCCATTTTCCATTCAGATACAGTGCAAACGATGGCGCATTATCGTTTTGATTTACAGAAAATCCCTGTTGATTTCATTACATGTTCAGCTCATAAATTTCACGGACCTAAAGGAATTGGTTTTCTATATGTGAACAGCAATGTAAGGATAAGACCTATGATTTATGGTGGTGCGCAGGAGCGAAACATGCGTGGCGGAACCGAAAATATTTACGGTATAGTTGGACTTGCCAAAGCCATGGAAATTGCATTGGACGCGGTGGATGAGCACCACGCTCATATTCTTGGCTTAAAGAATTACATGATTGAACAATTAGAGGCAACCATTCCCGGTGTTGAGTTTAATGGCGATGCTAAAGGCAATTCGCTTTACACTGTTTTAAATGTCTGTTTCCCTAAAACCGATGTAGCCGAAATGCTCTTATTTAATTTAGATATTGACGGCATTGCCGCATCAGGCGGCAGCGCCTGTTCATCGGGCAGCGACCAAGGCTCACATGTTTTGCGCCAGGTGCAAAAAGACATGGAACGCCCTTCGGTGCGTTTCTCGTTCAGCAAATACAATACAAAAGAGGAGATTGATTTTGTGGTGGGGAAGTTGAAGGGGTTGTTGGTGAAGTAGGTTAATTTACTCCCGCAATAACCCTTTTCAGTTTTTCCTGTATTTCAATTGCAAGGGGTCCCAACGCATCATTTTTAACAGAACTCATTGAAGCCACCGGATCTACGGCTGATACCTC
>CANJWH010000053.1 GCA_947478465.1 Bacteroidota bacterium | reverse complement strand
TTATCTTCTTTATCACAAGAAGTTAAAGAAACTAAGGCCAGAAAAATAACGAGTAGGATTTTGTTCATGCTATTTATTATACAGCAAACTTAAACTTTTTATTTCTGATGAGCCATTAACAGTATTAACCAATGAAGCATTGCTGTAATTATAGAACTTAACATTGTTTGCCTGCGATAAAACTACAAGATTATTAAGAGGCTCATAGTTAATAGATGTAGCTATAACTGAAGGTAAATAATCTGTTAAACTGTTTGGATTATAGGTGTATTTGCCGGTTCCATTTTCCTGTCCTATCAGAAAAGTATTATCATCTATACGCTCTGCTGAAAGCACTTTGCCGGCTTCCAGCGGATGTGGCTCCCAAAAACCATTGTCACTGATTACATAGTTTTTCATGTATCCCTGTGTTCCACTATTTCCGAAAACAAAAATATTATCATCGTTGCGTTTACAGAACTTTACAATTTCCATATTCAATGGTGTTTGTTGAATTTCCACTGCGCTTGAAGCATTGTAAACAACTAATCTACGATTGGATGTTCCTACCTGTTGTTGTTCAGAAAAAATAAAGTTACCCGTCTTCCATACTTTAAAGCAGTTGTAGCCGCTGGAAATAATATCTTGCTTTATAATTCCGTTTTTATCAAATGCTTTAATCTCACCCTCAAAAAATGAAACATACAGCGTTCCGTCATCTTCAAATACATCACTGAAATAAGGAGCTCCTGAAAGCGGGTTAGCCTGTACACTCCAGAGTTCAGCATTATTCAGCATTGAAAAAGCACGCAGCGAACCTGTTTCGCTGCCTGCCATATAGAATGCGTGATTTTTTGAACTTGTTATTGCTGAGGAAAAATCACCCGCAGCAAAGGCAACCTGTTGAACTGATAAATCGGGTAATATTTTTTTTATTTCAACCGAATTTACAGAAGGAGTTTCAATAAACAATATTCCGGTTAATTCTCTTGCTGCCTCATTAAGCGAAAGAGGAATGTATTTTCTGGTTTCATTCTCACCATCAGATGCAGTTATTAATAAATTATAATTTCCGTTAGCCAGCAAAATATTATCAATAATAAATTCACGGTTAAGCGAATACTCTTTTGTTTCTGGATATATTGTTATAGCAGTTGCAACAGTTAAATTATTCTCGTTTAGCAGAGAAATTTTCACATACTCTAATTCTTCATTATCACTAATTAAACCAACAACAGTAAGCGTATCCAAAACATTATGATTGGAATTTTGATTGGGTGATGTAATCTGAATGTAAGGTGAGATATCATCCTTCTTCTTGCAGGAAAACAAAAGTAAAGGGGTCAAGAGAAAAAGTACAAGCGCTTTTTTCATTTCACAAAGTTGGCAATTTTACAGAAAGGCAGGTAGCATTTTATTACTCTCTTTAAAATATCTTGTTAGGTGTATATATTTAATAGATAGTTTTGTCAAAATAATTAAAATACACATGAATAAAAATACGGCAATAGTTCTATTATTAGTTTCTTCATTAAGCCTAATTGTTGTTACATCCTGCAACAAAGAAAACGAAACGAAGATTAGTTCTCACAATTCAAACGAAAGCCATAAAGCAGGTGAAAACTGCCTGAGCTGCCACCGCAGCGGAGGTGAAGGTGAAGGACATTTTATTGTTGCCGGAACTGTTTATGATTCATTAGGAACTACCATTAAACCAAACGGAACCATCAGATTATACTCACAACCCAACGGAGGCGGAAGTCTTTTATCAACTATTGAGGTAGATGCAAAAGGAAATTTCTACACTACTGAATCTGTAGATTTAAGCAATGGAATTTACAGCTCAGCTACAGGAACATCAGGCAGTGCGCACTTCATGACAGATATTAACACCAATGGTGCCTGCAACAGTTGTCATGGAGTTACTCAGTCTCCAATCTGGGTTGACTAACAAAAAGTCTTAATATTGCAGCATGACCGAAATGGCTGCATATCTTTTCATAACGTTTCGCTGGCTGGATGCTTTGGACATTTTATTAGTGTCTTTTCTGCTTTATCAGTTGTATCACATTGTGCGTGGCACCGTTGCGATCAACATCTTTGCCGGAATACTGTCGTTTTACTTGCTCTGGCTTTTTGTAAAAGCGCTGAATATGCAACTGCTGGGTTCTATTCTGGGGCAGTTTATTGGTGTTGGTGTTATTGCACTTATTGTTGTATTTCAGCAGGAAATACGAAGATTTCTTCTTCTTGTAGGAACCAAGGGCATTCTTGGAAATAAAAACCTTACCCGCGAAATATTTTCATTTACAAAAACTGTAAAGCCACAACGAAAAATAGATATTGCCTCTATAGTTAAGGCCTGCAAAAATATGAGCGAAACCAATACAGGTGCCATTCTTATTATTGCAAAAGATACCGATATCCGTTTTTATACTTCAACCGGTGAGCCCATTAACGCCAAGGTATCACCGCGACTGATTGAAAGCATTTTTTTTAAGAACAGTCCTCTTCATGACGGTGCAATTGTAATCACCAACAATATGATTACCGCAGCCAGATGTGTTTTACCTGTGACTGAAAATGAAAATTTCCCTGCTGCCCTGGGAATGCGCCATCGAGCTGCAGTAGGCATTACCGAACATTCAGATGCATTTGCCATTGTGGTTTCGGAACAAACAGGTGAAATTGCTTATGCATTGGAAGGCGAACTTACACCCAATGTTTCGCCTGAGCAGTTGAGGATTGCGCTTGAAAAGGAGTTTAGTTAGTTCACCACTAAGGACACAAGTACACTCAATTTTCTCTTAGAGAGCTAAGTGAAAATTTAGTTAAACCTCACAGCCCTCAATGGACTAATCCTTGAAACGAGGTAAGATGGCACAAGCAACATCAGCGTGCAAACCACCAATGTGCCTGTATTAAGCAAAACAATGGGGAGCAAATCAAGATTTACAGGAACTACTTTTACGTAGTAAGATTCTTCGGGCAATGTTATAATACCATAATGCTTTTGAATGAGACAGGCTGATATACCAACCACATTTCCAATCAGCATTCCCATTGTAATAAGGTATACCGAATTATAAATAAAAATATTTCGAATGCTGGTATTATTCATACCCAACGCCTTCAAAATTCCAATCATATTTACCCGCTCAATAATCATTATCAAAAGAGCTGAAATCATGTTGAAGCCCGCCACAAGCAGCATTAAAACAATTATGATTATAACATTGGTATCCATTAAACCCAGCCAGTCAAAAATCTGCGGTTTAAGTTCTTTGATAGTTTGAGAACTCAACTCCTGCCCTACTTCGTTATAAACAAAGTTGCCCATTTGATCAAGATTATTGAAATCATCAATAAAAATTTCAAAACCAGCTACCTGGTCATCTTCCCAATCATTTAGTTTCTGAATATGAGCAATGTCTGCCAGCACATACAGATTATCAAACTCTTCAAGACCAGTTTTGTATATACCTGAAATATTGAAGATGCGCGCCTTCTGATCTTGCCCCTGAATAAAATACATGTAAAGCTTATCCCCAACTTTCAACTTAAGTTTATTCGCAATCTGTTCTGAAACAAGCGCTGACTTTGAAGCGGCACTATCACCACTTTTAAATGACTTTCCTTCAATTATATGTTTGTCAAAAAAACTCCAGTCAAAATCTTTTCCAATGCCTTTTACTACTACACCTTCTATCTCATCATCTGTTTTAATAATGCCGGCTTTTGTAGCAAAAACCTGAATATGTCTAATGCCTTTTACTGTATCAATGGATGGATAAAAACTTTGCGAAGTACTTATCGGTTCTGGCTCATAAGAAGTATTAGAATCATAATTGGTAATAACAATGTGGGCACTAAACCCGGAAACTTTATCGCGAATTTCTTTCTGAAAACCTGTTACAATGCTAACTGCCACAATCATTACCGCCAAGCCGATTGAGATACCGGCAACAGCAATTCGTACAATAGGTCGCGTTCCTGAAATATTATTACTTTCGGGGGCTTTTTTAGCGCTGATGATGCGCGATGCTATGAAAAATTCAGTGTTCAATTATTTTCTCGCTAAGGCGCAAAGTTCGCAAAGAAATTCAATCTAATGAAGTCAGCTTTTTCTCTTTCACTCTTAGTTCTTCTCACCTTCACTTCCTGTGCACAGCAACTTGAGCGAGTAAATTACTCTGTGAAAACGGACAAGGATATAAAAACAGGCGCAGCACAAACCGATAAATATCTTGCATTGTTGAAAAACAAGAATGTTGGTATAGTTGCCAACCAAACTTCTGTTATTGGCAAAAAGCACTTGGTGGATACATTATTATCACTTGGCATAAAAGTGAAAAAAGTTTTTGGTCCTGAACATGGTTTCCGCGGTGAGGCTGCCGATGGTGAAGTTGTAAGTTCAACCACAGATTCAAAAACCGGCTTGCCAATCATATCACTTTATGGCGACAATAAAAAACCAAAGCCTGAACAACTAGAAGGATTAGATATCGTTGTTTTTGACATTCAGGATGTGGGTGCACGCTTTTACACTTTCATATCTACTATGACTTACGTTATGGAAGCCTGCGCTGAAAAGGGAATTCCGTTCGTAGTTTTTGACCGCCCTAACCCCAACGGCTATTATGTGGACGGACCAATTCTGGAAAAAGAATTTACATCCTTTGTGGGTTTGCATCAGGTGCCTGTTGTGCACGGAATGACAATTGGCGAATATGCAAAAATGATAAATGATGAAGGCTGGTTGAAGGGCAGTGTAAAATGCAACTTAACCGTTATTCCGCTGCAAGGCTATGGACACAACGATTTTTATTTATTGCCCGTGCGCCCCTCTCCCAACCTGCCGAACATGACTGCTATTTATCTCTATCCTTCGCTCTGCTTTTTTGAAGGAACGGTGGTAAGCGTAGGCCGAGGAACAGATAAACCTTATTTGTCGTTTGGGTATCCGGCAATGAAAGAAGGCAGCTATACCTTTACTCCAAAGAGTATGAAAGGGGCTACCAACCCGCCTTACAAGGATCAAACGTGCCGCGGTTTTGATGTTACAGACTTTGGCGATATTTATGTAAAAAACCTTGGTAAACTTTACCTCTTTTGGCTGATTGAAAGTTACAAAAGCGCAGACGACAAGAAAAATTTCTTTACTGATTACTTCAATAAACTGGCCGGAACAACAACACTGAAAGAACAAATTATTGCCGGAAAAACTGAAGAAGAAATCCGCAAAACCTGGCAGCCGGGATTGAAAACATTTAAAGCTATACGTAAGAAATATTTACTGTATAAAGATTTTGAGTGAGTTTAAACCAATTTTGATAAGTTAAGTCTGTTGGTTATGCAAAAACAATTTCTCCTTTTAGCCCTCTTTTTAATTTCCCACTTTTCTTACTCCCAACAAACAGTTGGCCTTTTTACAAATCAGCCAGGGCAATTAGATGGCTATGTACTTTTCTCGCCTATACCTTCTACAAACACATACCTGATTGATAAATGCGGCAAGTTGGTTCATTCGTGGAGCAGCACATATCGCCCTGGGCAGGCGGTTTATTTACTAGCGGACGGAAGTTTGCTACGAACTGGCAATACAAACAATTCAATATTAAACGGTGGAGGCACAGGTGGAATTATTGAAAAGATTGACTGGAACGGAAACATTGTTTGGAGCTATACTATTTCAAGCACTACAGAATGTCAACATCATGATATATATCCAATGCCAAATGGAAATATTCTTGCAATTGTATGGGAAGTTCACACCAACACTGAGGCCATTGCAGAGGGAAGAAATCCTTCATTGACTAATACAACTGTCTGGAGCGAAAAAATTATTGAGCTGCAACCTATGGGAAATAATAGCGCAACAATTGTATGGGAATGGCATGCATGGGATCATTTAATTCAAGATTATGATAACACTAAAAATAATTATGCTGTAGTTGCTGACCATCCAGAACTGATTGACCTCAATTTTTCAGCTACTTCAATGAACTCAGACTGGCTGCACATAAACTCAGTTCATTATAATCCTACACTTGATCAAGTACTTTTAAGTTCTCACAACTTTAATGAAATATGGATTATTGACCACAGTACAAACTCCTCACAAGCTGCTTCTCATATTGGTGGCACACAAAACAAAGGCGGTGACTTGCTTTACCGCTGGGGAAACCCAGCAGCATATGACAGAGGAAATCCAGGTAACAAAAAATTATTCGGGCAGCATAATGCGCATTGGATTGAGCCTGGTTTTGCAGATGAAAACAATATTATGGTTTTCAACAATCAGCATACAGGCAACTATTCTACTGTTGATATTATTTCTCCACCTTTAGAAACAGACGGAAGTTATTCTATCACAAGCGGGCAGGCATATTTACCATCGGCAAGTTCATGGACTTATACCGCTCCCACTCCAACAGATTTTTATGCATCCAATATTTCAGGAGCTCAACGCTTAAGCAATGGCAATACATTGGTCTGCGAAGGAACAAAAGGAAAGTTTTTTGAAATTGACCCTAATGAAAATATTGTTTGGGAATACATCAATCCTGTGCAACTTAATGGGCCAATAAGTCAGGGAACTGTTGCTGGAAACAATATTGTTTTTCGTTGCACATTGTATGAACCTGACTATGCAGGCCTTGCAGGCAAAGACCTAACTCCGGGCGCTCCGCTTGAACTTAATCCATTGAACTATACCTGTGATATGATTACAGGTATTCCTGCTTCAACAGAAAACCATATTGAGATATATCCTAATCCTGCAAAAAACATGCTTTATATAAAAGGCATGAAAATCAACGCTGCAAGTGTATATGATTTAGCAGGTCAAATGCTTTTTGAAATACAATTCAAAAACGAGGAACAATTACTGAATATTGAAAACCTTTCTCCGGGAAATTACTTTCTTCGAATTTTAAAAGGTGATGAATTTTCTATTCACCGATTTATTAAGGAATAAAAAAATAGCCCACCACTTCTGGTGAGCTATTTCATCTATAATTGTATTTTCTTAAAAAGAGTATCCAGTCCAACTGCGGGTGTCCACATCATAGAGCCAAATCTTTCCATTGGAAAAAGAGAAACGAAACATATCGTGTGTAACAGCTGACGAAGGAAGGGCTACTGATGCTTTATATTTTCCCTTTTTATCAAGCAGGTAAACTTTTTTAGCATCGTAATCAAGTAAACCGAATTCTTCACCTTTTCTGCCTGTATAAACAACAGTGGTGGAATTGAGCATTGAAAGCCCTGCAGGCAAGTTTTGAGCTTCAAAAGATTTCCCTGCTTTTCCTTTCGTGCTGTAGGAATAGATTTTACCATCATAAAAAAAGTAAACTTTTTTACCGTCAAACGCACCTACGCTGTTTCCATCAGGTTGGTTTTGTCCGCTGTAAGTTACTTCAGGTGAGCGTGGCTCACCGCTGGCATTAAGGTTGGATGAAAAATAACCTACATCACCATATCCGTTACCTTCCAATTTTCCTGTTGAGGCATTATACCAAATTCCGCGAGTGTCAACACCTGCTGTAGCTGTATATTGAACATTACCGCTTTGCGAAAATGTTTCCAATGGAAAATCTCCATTGCCGGCAATAACAGAATAATATACATGCTTGTCAGGATTCCAAACTACTGCACTTGCATTGGTTCCGTCTTCACCTTTAAATTTCAAAGTCATGTCTTTTTTAGCTGTGTAGCTGTTTTGTGCAAAAGCCAATGATGTTGAAATCATTAAGGCAAATGAGAAAGAAATTATTTTTTTCATTGTGTTTGTATTTAGGTTTATTAAACGAAAGTAAAAAATATGTTTTAATACTATCAGGTAATGATAAAAATCATTCTTACTGAGTAACAGTAACGTAACCGGTGGTCATCCACACCGAATTGTCATTAAAAAAAGAGAACTTGTATTCACCGGGTTTAAAAAAAGAGCGGTGAAAATTAATCTGTTTGCTTTTACGATCAAGTTTAAGTTCCTCTTCATCCACATGCTCGCTGTAAGAGTTTCCTTCTGTTTCTTTTTTCCAGATGTCAACTGTTATGCTTCCGGTATTTAATGTTTTCGGGCTTTTCAGCACTATCTCTACATAAGCACCAAGGTCACTCATTTTATAATTGGTTTTCTCATTTACAATTTCACCTTCTTTCACTTGCTCGCAGAAAATTACTTTAAGGTCATCGTAATACAAAACTTCTTTCACTTCTTTACTTTCTTGTTGTTTTTCAACTTTCACTTCTGCAACAACCTCTTTTTCCTCAGTTTTTACTTGTTCAACATTAACAACTTCTTTACTCACAGCTTCTTTCTTTTCTTCTGCTTTTTTCTTCACTTCTTCATTTATAGTTTCCTTTGCTTTAGGTGCACCAATTTTAACCAATGATTTAGCTAACAATTTATTGTCGTTACCAAAAACAGAAACTGAATAATAACCAGCTTCTTTAAAAGTATATTTCATGGCATCCCAATTGCGGTTTTGCGCCACTTTTAATTCTACTTTATCAGTTTTTTTTGTTGCTGTGTTTTCTAAAACAAAGAAAAGTGAGGAAAAACTAAATGTTGTTTTTCCATTATTATAAAGCAACGTAACTTCTGTACCTTTATTATCAAAAGCCCAATCTTCAGCCGCGCCTTTAGGTTCGCCAGTTTCTGAATATCCTTTACAGAAATAAAGTTTTTGGGCTGAAAGAGAGAAGGAAAAAAGACAAAGCGATGCCAGAGTAAAAAATGTAACTGCTATTTTCGCTTTGTTCATTAGTTTTCTATTTGATGTGCCCGGAACGAGATTCGAACTCGTACACCTGTAAGGCGCCACCCCCTCAAGATGGTGCGTCTGCCAATTTCGCCACCCGGGCAGCGAAGCGCAAAGGTAAAATATTTTCTTTGCACAAATAATTATTCAGAGTGGTATTATCTTGATAAAAATCAGCACACAATCAACACTTTATAATTACAAATGAAGTAATTTCGCCAAAAATATTTTTATGGAACCTTGGCAAGATCCCACCGTTTGGTTTATCCCAGGCTTTTTGGCTCTTATTTTTATTGAACTTTATCTGAGCCACAAAATGCACATGCATGTGCATAATCCTATCGACAGCTTTTCAAGCATTGGAATGGGACTTGGTTCTTTAGCAATTGGTGTCTTTGTAAAAGCTGCTGCCTTTTTCATTTTTACCTGGCTTAATCAGTTTGCCATTTTTCCTGCATTGCGCGAAATAAATGTAATGAGTATGGCTGATAATCTGAAACACTGGTGGGCATGGTTGCTTTTACTTTTCCTAGATGATTTTAGTTTTTACTGGCATCATCGTTTGAGCCACCATATCCGTATTCTATGGGCTGCACATGTTAACCATCATTCATCAGTAAACTACAATCTTGCCGTTGCGCTGCGTCAAAGCTGGACTGAAATACTTTATAAATATGTTTTCTGGCTATGGCTTCCTCTTATTGGTTTTCCTCCGTTAATGGTAATGATTATGATGAGTTTTAGTTTGATATACCAATTTTGGGTGCATACTAAAACCATTAAAACGCTTGGTTTTTTAGAGTGGTTTATGAATACACCTTCCCACCATCGTGTGCATCATGCCAGCAATGTGCGTTACCTTGATCGCAACCATGCCGGTATTTTCATTATCTGGGACAGACTACTTGGAACCTTTGCAAAGGAAGAAGATGCAGAGCCTGTTGTTTATGGACTGACTACAAATATTAACACTTACAACCTGTTTAAGATTGCCAGTCACGAATATTTTTCAATTGCAAAGGATTTAAAACGTGCACCAGATTTCAAAACAAAATTGAAATATCTTTTCATGCCTCCGGGATGGAGTCATGATGGTACTACCAAAACTTCAGATGAATTGAGAAAGGAGCAGAATTTAGCTTAATATCTTAAGCTGCTTTCAACTTTGAAATTTTTGCCTTTTCTAATTTCTCAAGCGCAAAATCAAGCGTAATATTTACTGATTTTATCTCCTTTTGAGAAGGTAATTCAAACATGGTATCCAGAAGTATCGCTTCACAAATAGAACGTAAACCTCTGGCACCCAGTTTAAACTCTACAGCCTTATCAACAATTAGCTCAAGTACTTCTTTCTCAATTTTTAAATCAACACCGTCAATCTTAAACAACTTAATGTATTGCTTGATAAGTGCGTTTTTAGGCTCAACCAGGATACGCTGAAGCGTATCTTTAGTTAGAGGATTAAGATGGGTAACAATCGGCAATCTTCCAATTAACTCAGGAATAAGTCCAAATTTTTTCAAATCGGGGGCAGTAATATATTGCAGGAAATTAGTCTTGTCCACATTCTCAGCACCTTTGTCTTTGGTATAACCAATAGATTGCGTGAGCATACGTTTACCTATAATTCTGTCAATACCGTCAAACGCTCCACCACAGATGAATAAAATATTACGCGTATTTAAAGAAACCAATTTCTGCTCAGGATGTTTTCTTCCGCCTTGCGGTGGAACATTAACAGTTGAGCCTTCAAGTAATTTCAATAAACCTTGCTGCACACCTTCACCTGATACATCACGGGTAATAGAAGCATTATCACCTTTACGCGCAATTTTATCAATCTCGTCAATGAAGACAATACCGCGTTCAGCTGCTGATACATCATAATCTGCTGCCTGCAATAAACGGGAAAGTATACTTTCTACATCTTCACCAACATAACCAGCTTCAGTAAGAACTGTTGCATCGGCAATACAAAAAGGAACATGTAAAAGATTAGCAATGGTGCGAGCCAACAAGGTTTTTCCAGTTCCGGTTTCACCAACCATTATAATGTTTGATTTTTCAATATCCACATCTTCGTCTTTCCGTCCTATTTTTTGGGTAAGGCGTTTGAAATGGTTGTATACTGCTACAGCTAATACCTTCTTTGCTTCATCTTGTCCAATAATATATTCGTCAAGGTATTTCTTTATTTCCGCAGGTTTCAGAAGGTTTAGGTTTGAGAACTGACCTTTTTCTTTTCCGCTCATTTCTTCACGGATAATGAATTGAGCCTGCTCAATACATTTATCGCATATATGTCCGGAAATTCCGGCTATTAAAACTGCGGTATCACGTTTATCGCGGTCGCAGAAAGAGCATTTTATTTTTTCTTTATCCATGAGGTGGTTGGAGAAATGTGAAATGTAAAGGTATAAACTATTATTTAAACGGTAATTATACCCAGAAATTGTGCTGAGGGTTTAGTAACCTGTGAAGAGGTTATTAACAACGTAGTGTTATTCTAAGAAAATCTCTACCCAGGCAGCTGAAAACTCATGGTTTCCTGCACTGCTGTTTTCCTGCACTTTTCCGTCTACTTTTACTGAAACATAAACGCTGTCGGCAAGTAATTGCAATGAATCTGCGCAGGCAACTGTATCAAGACACAACTGACTTTGAGACGCTACAGAAATTTTATTATCCTGTGTGGCTTCAAAACTATATGTCCAGTTTCCGCTAGCTGGAACACGCTCAATATAGGTAGAGTTCTCATCCCAATAGCTCACATTACAAGTATTGCAATCAACTATGTATTCTACTACATATTTATTTTTATTACAACTTACAAGAGCTGCAACAACAAATACAGACAACAACAGTTTCTTAAGCATAGTGTGATTATTTCTCTTTTCTCACCAACACTTCATCCAGCATACCGTAGGCTTTTGCTTCTTCAGCAATCATCCAGTAATCGCGGTCACTGTCGGCTTCTACTTTTTTAAAATCCTGTCCTGAGTGCTTGGCAATAATTTCGTACAATTCTTTTTTCAATTTCTGAATTTCACGAGCTGTGATTTCAATATCAGAAGCTTGTCCCTGAGCACCACCCATTGGCTGATGAATCATAACTCTGGCATGTTTAAGAGCTGTGCGTTTACCTTTTGTTCCGGCACACATTAATACTGCGCCCATACTTGCCGCCATTCCTGTGCAGATAGTTGCCACATCAGGAGCGATGTATTGCATGGTGTCATAAATTCCAAGACCTGCATAAACAGAACCTCCCGGTGAGTTCAGGTAAATCTGAATATCTTTTTTAGGATCGGTTGATTCTAAAAAAAGCAATTGTGCCTGAATGATGTTTGCAATCTGGTCGTCAATTCCGGTTCCAAGAAAAATAATACGATCCATCATTAAACGAGAGAAAACATCCATTTGTGCAACGTTTAACTGACGCTCTTCAATGATATAAGGAGTCATTGCCTTTGCATAATCATCGTAATAAAGACTGCTGATTCCTCTGTGTTTTATTGCGTATTTGCGAAATTCGTTTTGCATGTTTTTAAATTTTTTATTTGAAGCCCTTCGACTACGCTCAGGGTGACAAGTTTGTTTTTAAACCGTTTGATCGGCTGCTAAATTATAGAATTCTTCCTGTGTAACTTCTACTTTCTGGATGTTAAATTTCTCTTTGTAAAGCGCTAAGGTTTTCTCGTCATACATCTTATCATTCACCTTGCGAATTTCATCTTTATTCTTCATAAAGTTTTGAATCATGCTTTGCAATACTTCTTCTCCCGGGTCAGGCATTCCGAAGTATTCAAACTGGCGCAGAACTTCTCTTCTAATACCATCTTTCAGTTCTTCTTCACTAACTGCAATCTGGTTTTCTGAAATAACTTTATTTTCAATCAACTGCCATTTTAATCCGTCTTTATAGCTGTCGTACTCCTGCTCTATTTGCTCTGCAGTTGCACCTTTTTCATTAACAACAAGTAACCAGCGTTTCAAAAAAGAATCCGGCAAAGTGAGATTTGTTTTCTTCAATAGTTCAAGAACAATATCATTCTTCAGTTTGCGTTCACTTTCAACTTCAAAGTATTTTTTAATGTCCTGTTCAATTTTCTTTTTCAAATCATCAAGCGTCTTCACATCGCCTGCCGGATACATTTTCAACAATAATTCTTCATTGATTTCAGCCGGTTCAAGGTGTTTGATAGCTTCCAGTTCAAACTTGAATTTCTTTCCTGCAACTGTAGCTTCCTGTTCTTTGGTGATACCAAGCATTGCTGCTCGGTCAGTATCATTATCACTTATTTTCTCAGGCTCTACAATTGTATTCGCACCTTTCTTTAATAAAGAAAGGGTATTACGCAGATTATCATCCTTCACACGAGCCAATGCAACATCGGCATGGCTGGTGATTCCGGCTTCAACAACGTTTCCGTTGTCGTCTACTTCGGTAAAAATTCCGTGAAGTAAATCGTTTTCTCCAGCAACTTCCACATCCACTAATTTACCGTTACGTTTTGTAATGTTTTCTACAGCACGTTCTAATTCTTCAGGGGTAACTTTTATTTCATAGAACTTAAAAGTCTGTGAATTTGAAATATCCAATGTAAATTCAGGAGCATAGCCTAAATCGTAAACAAAATTTAAATCAGAAGGATTATCAAAATCTACCTTACCTGTTTTTTCGTTGTTTGGTATAGGGTTTCCGAGAATATTAAGTTTTTTCTCGCTGATGTAATTATAAAGACTATCGGAAAGAATTTTATTTACTTCATCTAACAGAACCGATTTGCCATACATTTTTTTTACTACTCCGAAAGGAACTTTGCCCGGACGAAAGCCCGGCATAGAAGCCTTTTTCTGGTGTTCTTTCAACGCCTTATCAACCTTAGGAAGATACTCGTCTGCTTTGAGGTCAATAAAGATGCTCCCGTTAAGAGCATCTGTTCTTTCTTCTTTAATGTTCATCAATTGTGTCATTTTCTTTTGTGCGGATGAAGGGACTCGAACCCCCACGCCTTTCGGCACCAGATCCTAAGTCTGGCGCGGCTGCCAATTACGCCACATCCGCATGTGATTTTTTTGAACAGGGCGCAAAGATATGTTTTTATTAAAACAAATATCATTTCATTTTTTTTGAGACCAATCATATTAGCTATTGTTTACAAACACCCGTTTTTAAAATTAACTTCGCACCCTCAATTTTAAGCCCATGAAACGTATTAAACCCGGTGAAGTATCAACAGGAGTGCTTCATTCTTATATGCTTGGCTCCATCGCGCCACGCCCTATTGCTTTTGCCAGTACAGCTGATAAAGAGGGAAATCCAAATCTTAGTCCATTCAGTTTTTTTAATGCTTTTGGCTCAAATCCGGCAACAATAGTTTTTTCTCCGGCACGCAGAGTAAGAGGAAATACAACAAAAGACACACTTGACAATTGCCTTGAAACAAAAGAGGTAGTTATTAATGTGGTGAATTATGACTTAGTGCAACAGAGTTCGCTTTCAAGCACCGAATACCCAAAAGGCGTTAATGAGTTTGTAAAAGCAGGCCTTACCCCTATTGAATCTGAATTAATAAAACCCTTTCGTGTAAAGGAATCGCCCGTGCAGATGGAATGCAAGGTTATAGATGTTATTTCAATGGGGAATGAGGGTGGTGCTGCTAATCTTATCATCTGCGAAATACTACTGATGCATGTAAGCGAAGACATTTTGGATGCCAACGGAGTAATTGACCCCAACAAAATTGATTTAGTGGGCCGCATGGGTGGCGATTGGTATTCACGTGCTTCGGGAAGCGCTATATTTAAAGTAGCAAAACCTACAGGAAAAGGCATAGGCATTGATGCACTGCCAGAAGATGTAAGAGGAAGCAGCATTCTTACGGGCAATGATTTGGGTAAGCTTGGCAATGTAGAAGCATTACCAACAGAAGAAGAAATAAATGCATTTAAAGAACAACCGGGAATAAAAAAGATTTTGGAAGTTCACAAAAGAGATAAAAAGGAACTGGAGAAAATTCTGCACCAGAATGCGCAGCAGCTGCTGGATGCGGATAATGTGTGGGAAGCATGGAAGTTATTGTTGTCGATTGATTAGTAAAAAAAATCAGCCAGATGAATGCATCAACGAATAGCGTATCAACTACGAATTTACGAATACAGACAATTGCGTTGAGCATTCGTATATTCGTAAAACATTCGTTATTCGTTGATGATAATAAAAAATGAAAAAAGAAGAACAATTATTTAAAATGACGGCCAAAACAATGGCAGGTCTTGAGCCAATTCTTGCAAAAGAGTTGATGAAACTGGGTGCGCAAAAAGTGGAAGCACACAATCGTGCTGTTAGCTTTGAAGGCGACAAAGGCTTTATGTATAAAGCTAATATCAGCCTGCGAACTGCGCTTAGGATTTTAAAACCTATACATACATTTAAAGCTGAGAATGAAGTTCAACTTTACGGACAGATTTTTAAAATGGAATGGGAAAATATTTTCGACCTTGAGAATACATTTGCCATTGACAGCACAGTAAACTCAACACTTTTCAACCACTCAAAATTTCTTTCTCAAAAAGCAAAAGACGCAATTGCCGATCGGTTTCGTGATAAATTTGGTAAACGCCCCAGTGTTGACTTAGAAAATCCGAGTGTAAGAATTAACTTACATGTAAGAGAAAATGAATTTACTGTTTCATTAGACAGCTCAGGTGAATCTTTACACAAACGGGGATATCGCGATGAAACCGGTGTTGCCCCTATTAACGAAGTGTTGGCTGCAGGATTGGTAATGCTTACCGACTGGACTCCTCCACTCAATTTTATTGATCCTATGTGCGGATCGGGAACAATAGCAATTGAAGCTGCCTTAATTGCCAACAATATTCCGGCTGGTTATTTCCGCAATGAATTTGGTTTTGAAAAGTGGAAAGATTTTGATGCTGATTTATTTCAGGTTATCATGGATTCAGCGATTAAAAAAATAAGTGATGATGACCGCACCCGTATTTATGCTTCTGATATTAACCGACAGGTTTTAGAAAAAGCACAAGAGAATATTAACAACGCAAAAGTAGAAGACACGGTAAAGACTTTCCGCGCTTCTATTGAAGATTTTACACCGCCACCCGGCACAGGAACTGTTATCATTAACCCGCCATATGGTGAGCGTATGGGAGAAAACGTAAATGAGCTTTACAAAAGCATTGGTGATGCTTTCAAAAAGAAATATGCAGGTTATGATTGCTGGATGATTACTTCCAATATGGAAGCAATTAAACACATCGGACTAAAACCTACCCGTAAGATAACAGTGTTTAATGGTCCGCTTGAATGCAGATTCCTGAAGTTCTCTATTTATGAAGGAACTAAAAAAATCCACAAAGTAGAAAAGCTTAGAAAGTCAGCAGATTTAAAAAGTTCGGAAGAGCTACCTGAGTAATTTTTATTTGCTTGTAGCAAGAACCATTTTCACATTCAGCTTATTGCCAAGTGCAAGAACATTCACTAAATCCTGAATGGTAAGCTCTTTATCAAAACGCAGCATTACAATTGCATCGGGATGTAGCTTTATTTCGGTTTGCAATTCCGCTTCCAGGCTTTCAAAACCAACCTGCTTGTTGTTAACGAAATAAGACATATCCTTATTTACACTAAGATTGATTTCTTTCTTGTGAAGGTTCTGGCTGCTTTGCGAATTAGGCAGCGAAACCTTGATCATGCTTGGATTTAAGAGCGTAGAGATAATGATGAAAAACAGCATGAGAAAGAACATGATGTCATTCATTGCCGAAGTAAAAACCTCGGCTCCCATTTCTTTTTTCTTGCGGAGATTAATCATTTGGAAGGTTCGTTAAGAAGGTCAATGAAATTCATCACATTCCACTCTAATTTCTGAACAACTTTGTTTAGCATAATATTCAACCAGTTGTAGGCTATGAAGGCTACAATACCAACAACAAGTCCTGCGGCACTGGTTACCATTTTTACATACAATCCTGCAGAAACGCTTCCGATACTTACATCGCTGGTTACAGATATGTCATAGAAAATTTTAATAACCCCGATGATGGTCCCAAGGAAACCAAACATAGGAGCAATACCAGCAATGATGGCCAGTATCTGAATATTTTTCTCCATGCTGTACACTTCAAATTTCCCGGCAATCTCAATCGATTCTTCAATTTCTTTGATTGGTTTACCTATGCGCGAAATTCCTTTTTCAATCATACGTGCAATTGGCTTCTGTGTGTTTTTGCACAGCGTTAAAGCAGAGTCTGTTTTCCCGTCACGGATATATTCGCGAATGCTGTTCATGAAATTTTCGTCCATACTGGCGTGACGTCTGATGGTAAGGTAACGCTCAATAAAAATGTAAACAACTATTACTGAAAGAATGCCAATCGGAATCATAATCAATCCGCCTTTCATGATTATTTCCATTAGCGTCATTGGCTCAGGAATAGCAGGAACCGGCTGAACAGGAATAGCCGGAACGGCTGATGCAACTCTGTTTACAGTATCAATTGCTGATGTAACTTGAAGAAGTATAGGTTTCATGTTATATGTGTTTCTTATTATAACGACAGACTGTATTTGTTTATTGTGTTCAGCCTTTTATTCCTTGCAATATTCGCAAATCAAGCAGCGGGATTTTTCATGCTTAACAAATAGATATTCACAATGCAGGGCTGAAAAGTCAAAAGGTTTTAAGCTACATTTACCTTCACTAAATCATGGTGAATGAAACGTAATTCTAAAATAATTATCTACGGTGCGGGTGCTATCGGCTCTACACTGGCAGCATGGTTGAGTGAGAAGCACGAGCATACTTACCTGCTTTGCCGAGGTGAAAGTGCAAAACGAATTAGGGAAAAAGGGCTGAAGATTTATTCATCGCCTCACCCCGACCCTATCCATAGAAAAGGAAGTAAGATTGTCCCAATAAAAGTTATTGAAAGCATTGATGAAGTAGAAAATCCAAATGTGATTGCACTGGCTGTAAAGAATTATTCGCTGCCAACCATTGTGAAAAATATTGAAAGAAAAATAAAGAATGACACTATTGTAATTGGTTTGCAAAACGGGCTAAAAAATCAGGATTTACTATCACCCATCAAAGCTAACGTCATCTATGGTGTACTTGCCTATAACTCCTGGATGGATGAACCCGGAGTAGTTGGTTTTCAGCAAAAAGGCGGACTGATTATCGGTTCTTATACTAATTCTAAAGAACAAGAACTTAAAGATGTTGCCTCTCTTTTCAATAAAGGCATTGAAACGTTTATTGCTAAAGACTGGCGCAATGTGGCTCATACCAAGTTGCTTATTAATCTTAGCAATTCCATCACCACTTTGCTAGGCAAAAATTTTCAAAGTACAAAGCGACCTGATTTGTTGCAAAAAATAATCTCAAACATGATGCTCGAAGGCATTAATATTCTTAAAGCCGAAGGTATTGTAGAAGAACGAATCAAAGGTTTGCCCTCCTGGACTTTATTAAAAGCAAGTGCTGTTTTGCCTCAACTGATTACCGCTCCACTTTTCCGCAAAAACCTAAAGAAAATGGGAATGAGCAGCATGGCTCAGGATATTTTTAAACGCAATGCCAGTGATACTGAACTTGACGACATTAATGGCTATATGCTTTCGCTGGCTGATAAGCACAGGATGACTGCACCTTATAACCATGCTGTTTACAGACTTTGCAAAGAACAATTTGGCAAGGCAGGTTTTGTAGGTATGAGTGTGGAAGATGTTTGGCAGGAAATCAATTCCAAATAATACTTTTGCCTCATGCCTTCAGAACGCGAACTCTTTTATCAGCACCTTGCTCAAACCACACCTTTCCCGCTTGCATTGGAAATAGAAAAAGCTGAGGGTATTTACCTCTATGGTAAAGATGGCAAAAAATACATGGACCTGATTTCGGGTATTGCAGTAAGTAATGTTGGACATTGCAATCCAGAGGTAATAAAAGCTATTCGTGAGCAAAGTGAGAAATACCTTCATCTGATGGTGTATGGCGAGTATGTGCAAACACCGCAGGTAGAACTGGCAACTTTACTTTGCTCGATTTTACCCGAAAAACTAAATAGTGTTTATTTCACTAACTCGGGTGCAGAAGCTATTGAAGGTGCCATGAAACTCGCCAAGCGTTTTACAGGAAGAAGCGAAATAATTGCATTCAAAGATGCTTATCACGGAAGTACACAAGGCGCGCTGAGCGTGATGGGTAATGAAAAACTGAAACAGGCTTACAGACCTTTACTACCGGATGTTGTTATTTCAAACACCCATTCATTGCCTGTAATTTCTGAGAAAACTGCCTGTGTGATTATTGAAACAATACAAGGCGAAGCGGGAGTTCGTGAATTCAGCAAAGAGTTTTTACTATCACTTAAAAAACGTTGCTATGAAGCAGGTGCATTGTTAATCCTTGACGAGATACAATGTGCATTTGGAAGAACGGGAAAGATGTTTGCCTTTGAACATTACGGCATTGAACCCGATATTTTGTGTCTTGCTAAATCATTGGGTGGTGGTATGCCGCTTGGCGCTTTTATTGCATCGCAGAAAATTATGCAAAGTTTAACGCATAACCCCATGCTGGGCCATATTACCACCTTTGGCGGACACCCTGTTTGTTGCGCTGCCGGTCTTGCTGCACTTAAATTTCTTTTGCGCGAAAAACATCTGATAAACGAAGCAACAGAAAAAGGAGCATTAATAAAACAACTTCTTACCCACCCTGCAATAAAAGAAGTGCGTGGAAAAGGGTTGTTGCTTGCCGCAGAATTTGCTGATTTTGAAACCAACAAAAAAATAATTGACCGCTGCATTCAGCACGGTGTTATAACTGATTGGTTTTTGTTCTGCGATAATTCAATGCGCATTGCCCCACCGCTGATTATTAAAGAGGATGAATTGAAATTTGCCTGTAATGTAATTTCAGAAGCAATCTAGCTCTCCAACTCCTTCACCTTCTCTTCCACATCTTTAAACGGCCTGCGTTGAATCCATTCTGCTTGTTTAAGATTAGCCATGATAGTGCCAAGAATTGAGTTAGTAATGCTGTTGGTATGTTTTACAAATAAGAACATATCAAGTGGTTCGGCTCCCAAAGTGCTTTTTATCTCCAATGCTGTTCTGCCAAAATAAAGAGTCTTAACCTTACGGTCAATAGCCATTTTTACATCATCGTAAAGAATGTTCTGATAAATGCAGTTATCTAAATTAAAATCGTAATTCATGCCTACAAAATTAGCTTCCAGGCAGTCGTTTCCGAGAAGCAGGGTAGCAAACGCCACGAGTTCATCCTCCAGAAAAAAACCTTTAAAAATAAAATTATTTTCCAGGGCAATTTTCAAATCATAGAAATAGGTTTTGCTGATAGTTACCAATTGAAAATCTGCCTTCTCTTCTACATTTAAATAAAGCTGATGAATTTTATCGTAATGCTTCACAATATCATCTGCAGTAAATTCACGGTGAGTTAACCTTATTCCTTTTTTCAAGGCACTTTTCGCACGCACGCGATACTTGGAAGAAAACGCAGACAGATAATCTTCAAATGTTTTCCATTCAGGGTTTATAGACAACTCCATTGAAGGCTGTACATTGAAAACGTGAAAGCTATTATTTTTAATTCCTTCAAACTGTCTTTCTCTGGTTTTATAAAAATCCTTGAGCAGAATTGCATTAATTTTTCCGCTCTTTTTTTGTCCGGCAATAATTTTTTCAGTCGTCTGCAAAATAATATCACTCAGATTTTCGTGGTTAAAATCTGCTGTGTAATGAAAGCCATACTCACCTGTAGTATATGTATTGCCAAACACAAGTAAACGCGCAGCAACACCTTCAGCTCCATTCACTGAAACACCGGCTAATTTCTTTAATCCGTTAAACACATTTTCAATACGAGCCATATTCACATTCTGGCTAATATTAGCCAAGGAAAAATCAAACTCCTGAAAATATAACACTGCAACAGGAACAATATCCTTGTAAACAATTGCATAATGAAAGCTCATGTTTCGAGCAGGCTTTACTTCAACCGCTGCAAGATATGGTATGGAAAGCGGCAGCTTTTCATTATTCAACACTTTATTCCAGTGATCAAACGGAATATCATCCACTGTACTAAACAGTGCAATATCAAAAGCACTTTTCTCTTCTGATTCACTACAGCGGTGACGGATAGACTGTAGTTTTTTCTTTATCCCTTCAAGCAATGTATTCTTGTATTAAATTGTTTCTTTTATTTAGCAACTAGTTCGTTTCCTGAATTTAAATCTTCAAGCATCAGCTCACGAATATATTTTACAGGAGCGCTGCCATAACTCAGGAATTTCTCGTGAAATGATTTCAAATTAAATTTATCGCCTTGCAGCTTTTTAACTTCCTCACGTAAATCATAAATTTCACGGAAACCTGTAAAATAGCTACACAATTGAACCTGTGTAAGCGTTGCTCTTTTCCATTTATTTGCAGCTTCTTTCTCCTGCTGAAATCCCTCGTTCACCATCAGTTTCATGGCATCCTCTTCGCTCATATTTGCTGTATGGATGCTATAATCTAATATGGTGTTACACGTTGCACGTAAATTCCATTTGTAATAAATCAGCCACATTTCCGGCTCATTATTTCCATATCCTTCTTCCAGCATCATGCGCTCAGTGTAAACAGCCCAACCTTCAACCATGGCGCCATTTCCTAGGATACTTTTAATAATACTTGGTGATTGATTACTGTAAACCAACTGTGCATAATGTCCGGGAATTGCTTCATGAATATTCAGGATTTGCAGCATATAATGATTGTATTCGCGAAGGTAGCTCTCAGCGGCTTCGGATGAATACCCTGTAAGCGGACCAACATTATAATACGTGTTTGCATTCTTCTCATAAGGACCTGGTGAAGAAATGGATGCTCCTGCCACACCTTGCATATAAGCCGGCTCTACACGCACCACCAATGGTTTTGATGGATCAAGGTAAAGTAAATCATGCTCCTTAACAAAAGCAGTGAGTTCAGGAATTTGTTTTTCAATAGCAAACTGAAACGAATCGCGGTGAACATGCTTTAAAGAAAGCACTCCAATCATTTCTTTAATTGCCAACAAACTATCGGCAGGCATAGCTTTATCTTTAAAATATTTTGGCCACAATTGTTTGGTAAGCTTTGCCATTTCTGAGTGCAAATTTTTCTTATGCTCCAATGCTTTATTGTAAATCTGCTCAGCACTGTAGCTTGAGGTAATTTCGTAATCAAACTTTTTAGTAAACAAATCTTTGCCCAGACGGAACGAGCGAGCCGTTTGCTCATTCAATGTCGGAAGAATATCTTTTTCTAGCCAATCAGCATATGCCAAAACAGCTTCTTTTGCTTCTTCAACTGCAGTTTTCAAATCCACCTTCTGTTGAGCTGTAAGTCCTGATTTATCAATAGAATCAATTACTGCAGAACCAAAAACTTCTGCAGCTCCTCTGTTTTGTGAAATAGCAAGATTGGTGTGAACAATAGTTGGCTGCTTAATATTACTCTTTGCAGCAGCATAATACTCATCAACTTTTTGAAGGCGTTTGTAAAGGTTCTTTAATCGCTCATCTAATGGTGCATATTGCTCATTTATCATCTTGGCAAAGGTTTCGCCAAGGTTGTAATTTGATGGATTCCATTCAAATGATTTGAATTCATTCACATAAAATTGTGTTGACTTCAACTGGTTTTCTATCATCAGAAAATCAGTTTTATTTACAGATGAAAGTTGTTTTACATCAAATTTATGAAGTGAATCTAACCATGCTCCTGCAAAGTTTAGTTCTGCTTTTCTGCGGTCATCATTTGGTACAGAAAGAACTGAATCATATTTATAATAACCATTATAAGAGGCCCATTCAGGATAGGTTTTCCAAAGTTCTTCAACAAATGATTCTTTAAAAACATCAAATTTTTTGTCCTGATTTTCGGCCTGTTTTGTGCTATTGCCGCATGAAGTAATTACAATGGCAATAAAGGGTATAATAAGTTTTTTCATCAGATAATATTTTACGCGAAATTACATTTTATATTTTCTCTGATTGTAATTTGATTTTTAGTTGCCAGAGAGAACCATACTCTGATTTTTTTTGCACAAAAAAATCATTTAGGTTTGGGCAGGTATTTAAAACAATTAATAATGAAAAAAGTTTGGCTCATTCCTGTATTTGCTCTTTTATTTGCATGTGGAGAAGAAAAGAAAGAAGTTAGTCCTTTGCAGCCGCCATCCGATGAAACCGTTGTAGAAGAAGAGGAAAAAGGATTATTTGAATCGTCAAAAAAAGCAATCCCTGAAGAAACAGAAAAAGAATACAAAACAGAATTTGATGCAGATGGCGCTTACTGGCAAACTGAGTTAAGTGAACCTGTAACCATTGGCAAATACACGTTCAGAAGTCTTTCTCTTCAAAAAAGTGAGGCAGCAACTTTATCCTTAGAAATTGAAGAGACAGCGGAAATGATTGACCTTACTGCAAGAAAATTTACGGCTTCACAGGATACTTTGTCTGTTCAGTTTTCGCACAAAGAACTCGGAACAATCAGCATTACAGGACATTTTACTGAAAATCCGTGGAGTGAAGGTGTGGAAGAAAATGAAACTGTAGTTTTTAAAGGAAGAATAAAAGCAGGTTCAGAACCTGCAAAGGCAGTGGAGCTTACCTGGAGTTCGTTTTAAAACTATCCTCTAAGTTTATCAAGCAATTCATTCAGTTGATCAACATCCTTCTCATTTAAAGAAATAAGCTTCTTAAAATTCTCGTCAAGGTAGTCAAGTGAAGTAAGCAGGTCTAAACCTTTTTGACTTATAGCAACGTCAACATTTCTGCGATCGGCTTTATTTATTTTTCTTTCCAATAAACCTTTCAAACGCAACTTTTCAACTAAGCGTGAAGCATCCGACATTTTATCCATCATACGTTCCTTTAGCAGTTTTATGGACGCTGGTTTAGGATATTGCCCTCTTAGAATTCTTAGGATATTATATTGCTGCTGTGTTATTCCATGAGGCTTTAAGTTAGCTGAATGCTGTGAAGTAAGCCAGTTGCATGTATAAATTATATTCAAAGCAGCTTTCTGATATTGGCTTTTGAATTTTGGTTGAGATATTTCGTCTTCTAGTTTCATGTAAATGTTGTGGGCGTACAAAGGTACGACCACAACATTAATATACAATTTAAATTACTTATCAGTCAACTCAGAGTAGACCTGATTTTCAGGTTTTACCCGTTCCAATCTAACTACATAAATATTCAGTTTACTTTTTAGTTGCTTAAAAGATACTCCATATGCAGTTGAAACAGGGGTGCCATTTATTTGTCTCTCTTCATCAAGTTTATTTATTACTGTAGAGGCAAATGCAGTTAAATCTGCAGGAATATCAGTCAACTCAATAAGCGCAATACTTTCAGAAACCGGTGTTTTCTTTTGCTGAAAAAAATACCAACCAAATGAGGCTTTAAGCATACGCT